>DATHDE010000194.1:0-8211 GCA_035490495.1 Nitrospirota bacterium | reverse complement strand
AGCGTGACAACCGCCGTGCCGAACTTCTGGTGCGTTTTCATGCGGCCGCCCAGTTTCTTGACCAGCATGCCGGCGAAGGTGATGCCGTCGCCCTCGACAACGATGTCCACGTCCAGGTTTGTCTTGCGCAGGAACAGGTCGCGAACGATCCCGCCCACAAGATACACTGGAAATCCGCTTTCGTCCCCCACCTCGCCCACGGTCCTGAGCGCATCACGCACGTCGGACGGCACGCGCTCTTCCATCAGTCCCTTCACGTTCCTGATGCCGCGCGGCGCTGCCTCCTCGCGTTCGGGAACGTCGGCAAGCCGCTCCTCGTGCAGCAGACGGAGAAGATCCGTGCGCGTGATTGCTCCGACGACTGCTCCCGCTCCGCCGAGGACGGGGATGAAACGCTGGTGTCCCTCGATCATCATGCGCTCCACCTGGTCCATGGTCATGTCCGGCAATGCTGTGGGTCCGCCGGAAATCATGAAATCTTCCACATGCTGCTTTCCGAGACCGTGGAACAGGGCTTTCTGCACGACCTCGCGCGTGATGATCCCCTGGTACGAGCCGGTCTTCAGCACGGGCAGCACGTTGACGCTGAAACGCGTCATGGCCTCGCCGGCCTCTGCGATCGTGCTGCCGTGGACGATGGTCTTCACGGGCGTCGTCATGATGTCGCGAACCAGCGGCCCGGGCAGGATGTGATCCTTCAATAGTGCGATCAGCGCTTCCCGGGCTTCCAGATAGGTCTGGTCCCTGACCGCGGCCGACGCCGCCGTGGCATGGCCTCCTCCTCCGAGCCGTTCGAGCACCCGACCCACGTTCACCGCCGGTATCCTGCTTCTGCCTATGACATGCGTTTTGTCGCCCATCTGAACCACCAGGAACAGGACGTCGAGGCTCTCCATCTCCCTGATCTTATGAGCAAGGTTTGCGAGGTCCGGAAGAAAGTGCGCCAGCGCCATGGAGGAGATAACGACGCGGACTCCGTTGATGTCATAGCTTTTCGCGTTTTCGACAAGGCTGTTCAGTGTCGCAACCTGTTCCGCGGTGAGTTCACGGGTGATGAAATCAGAAACAACATTCAGCTGCGCGCCCTGGGATATGAGATATGCCACGGCCTGCACATCCCGCACCGTGGTTGAGACGAAAGTGAGCGAGCCCGTCTCCTCATAGATGCCGAGCGCAAGTACTGTCGACTCGAGGGGAGTGACTGCAAGACCCCGGCTTCTGAGAAGGTCCACCAGGATCGTAGTCGTGGCGCCGGTCTCTTCGATCACTTCCTTTTCGCCCCGCAGATCGCCTTCCATGACGGGATGGTGGTCGTAGATATGAATGGTGATGCCCGGATTCTTGAGCGCTTCGACGAGTTTGCCGAGCCTGCCGGGGTTGCGGTTGTCCACGAGGATGAGCCGGGTGACCGCTGCGATGTCAATGTTCCTCAGCCGCTCCACTTCAAGGGTATAGAACATGGACTCGAGGAAGAAGTCCCTCATGCTCTTTTCCTGCGACCCCGGAAACACGAGCTTTGCCTCGGGATACAGCTTCTTCGCAGCGACCATGGAAGCCAGGGCGTCGAAATCGGCGTTCGTATGACTGGTGATGATTTCCATATTCCCAGGATCCAACTATTTGAGCACGTCGCGCGCGAATGCGCCCGTTTACAGAACAGGGCGCACAAAAACCGATCATCACGCTGAACAGCGCGAAGCATCCGGCCGGTCGCAATCACCGCGGTGCTGTCTAAATTCTCCCGCAGCCCGGATTTTTCGCTCTGGATGATGCAGGAAAACCCGCCGGGATCAATCAGCCGCTCCTCGGATGATATTTTTCATGAATCTTCTTCAGCCGCTCGCGCGATACGTGCGTATAGATCTGCGTGGTTGAGATGTCGGAATGGCCGAGCATGGCCTGCACGGCGCGCAAATCCGCACCATTGTCGAGCAGGTGCGTTGCAAAGGAATGGCGCAGAGTATGGGGCGAAACGACGCCTGCGATGTTTGCCGTGCGCGCGTACGTCTTGATCCGCGTCCAGAACATCTGGCGCGTTATGGGCCCGCGCTTGGAGCTGATGAAAAGATGGTCCGATTCCCTGCCGCCGAGGAGCATCGGCCGTGCGCGTTCGAGATAATCCCTCACCGCAGCTATTGCCGTCTCTCCCATGGGTACGGCCCGTTCTTTCGAACCTTTGCCGATGACAAGGAGAAATCCCCGTTCAAGGTTGATGTCCCCCCTCCTGAGCCCCACCAGTTCGCTTACCCGCAGCCCTGTTGCATACAGGAGTTCGAGCATGGCCCTGTCGCGCATGCCGATGGGCGTGGCGGGGTCAGGCTGCGCCAGAAGCCTTTCGACATCGCTGCTGGAAAGCGTTCTGGGAAGCCGCTTCCAGCCTTTGGGCGATTCAAGGTTCAGCGTCGGGTCCGTCGAGGCCAGTCCGTCGATGAGCAGATATTTGTGAAACCCGCGCACAGCTGCCAGCGCGCGCGCCTGGGAAGGTACGGCAATGCCTTCAGAAGCCAGACGGCCGAGAAAAGCCGTGATATCCGCCGGAGAGATCGTATCCGGGCTCCTCTTTCCCGTAGATTCGCGGTATTTGCGCACATCGCGCTCATAGGAATCGAGTGTGTTTCGGGAAAGCCCCTTTTCCACGGCGAGGTAGTTCAGGAATTTCTTGAGGAGATCATCGGCCATAGGGTTTTCCGGAGTTCTTACAATTTTATGAGGCAGATGAGTACTGACAACAATGATAACGTATTCCCCTGCCTCCATTATACAGCATGCATCCTCTTCCTGCTCCTCAGGCTCCGAGGACCTTGAGACGCTTCAGCCTCTTCTCACACCATTCCATACCGCTTCATCCTCCTGCGGAACGCATCACGGGGCATTTTGAGAAGCTGGGCAGCCCGCGTCTGGTTTCCCTGTGACATCTCGAGCGCCTTCCTGACAAGAGCATGTTCAACATCGTTGATGGACAGCCCCTCGTCGGGGATCACGAGCCCCTCAAGGAAAGCCGGAATCGGCGCTTCGGTCCGGCTCCCTCCCCGGGCTTCAAGAATTTCCTCGGGAAGGTGGTCGGGCAGGATTTCATCCTCGATATCAAGGATCATCGCCCGTTCGATCACATTCCGGAGTTCGCGGACATTGCCCGGCCACGGATAATCGAGCAGGATCTGCTCAGCTTCCTGGGAAAGCGCCTGGACATTCTTGTGGCATTCCCGGTTGAAATAGGCGATGAAATGGTCAGCCAGGATTCTTATATCATTTCCGCGGTCGCGAAGCGGCGGGAGCGTGATCGGCACAACCTGGAGGCGGTAGAACAGGTCTTTTCGGAACCGCCCCTCCTGCATGGCCCGGGACAGGTCATGATTGGTGGCGGATATCACGCGTACGTCGACGCTGATGTCCCGGACGCCGCCCACGCGCCTGAACGTCTTTTCTTCGAGCAGGCGCAGGAGCTTGGGCTGCATGACCAACGGCATGTCGCCGATCTCGTCGAGGAATACCGTGCCGCCGTCGGCCAGTTCAAAGAGCCCTTTCTTCGTTGTTTTCGCGTCCGTGAACGCGCCCCGTTCATGCCCCATGAGCTCGCTTTCGAGCAGGTTTACAGGTACCGCGGCGCAATTGATCGCCTTGAACGGCTCATCCGCCCGTCCGCTTCCGGAATGGAGTGCCTTGGCGACCAGTTCCTTCCCCGTGCCGCTTTCTCCCTGGATCAGGACTGTCGTTGTATCGCTTTTCGCGATCCTGACAATGAGTTCCTTGACCCGTATCATCTCGGCGCTTTCGCCGATGAGGGCGTCGACCTGATTCCTGCATTCCAGACGGAGCTGTTTGACCTGCTTCCTGAGCGATCCCGCTTCGAGCGCCTTTCTGATGACCAGGGAAAGCTCGTCGATGTTGAATGGTTTGCTGATGTAGTCGTACGCTCCGAGCTTCATGGCCTTGACCGCAGACTCCACCTCGTCGGTCGCCGTTACCATGATGACCATGATGCTCCGTTCGCTGATCCGGAGCTTTTCGAGCAGCGCCAGCCCCGACATCCCGGGCAGCCGGTTGTCAAGCAGCAGCACATCGGGGGGGTCGTCGGCAACCACGTCCAGACCCGCCTCGGCCGAGTCCGTTGCTGTCACGAGATAGCCCTCTTTCGACAGGTGCTGTTCCAGCGTCCGTCGGATCAGTTCTTCGTCGTCGATAACGAGTACTTTATGAGCCAAGCATTACTCCTCATATCGGATTCAGATTCATCTGGCGGGCAGATCCCCCTCGAGGGAGTCCCTTCCGGCATCCCGGCCGGACGGGAGCCCGGGGATCCCAAGGCGCGGGATTATATGGTCTCTACTTTCCCGACGAGGTCAAGGATGCGCGGTACGCCGTGGCGGATGCAATATGCTTCAAGGCCTTCGATCACGTCGATCGACGCGCGGGGATTCGTGAAGTTCGCCGTGCCCACGGCGACGGCCGACGCGCCTGCAAGCATGAATTCGGCGGCGTCATCGCCTGTCATAATGCCTCCCATGCCTATGATCGGCAGTTTCACCGCCCGCGCGGCCTGCCAGACCATGCGCACTGCCACGGGCCGGATCGCGGGACCGGAAAGTCCGCCCGTACAGTTCGCCAGCCTCGGCCTCCGGCAGTCGACGTCGATGGCCATGCCGAGAAGCGTGTTGATGAGCGACAACCCGTCGCACCCGGCTTCCTGCGCCGCCCGCGCGAAAGCGGTGATGTCGGTGACATTGGGTGACAGCTTTGCGATCACGGGAAGTTTCGTCGCTTTCCGTACGGCGGAGAGCAGGAGAAAGGCGGCCTGCACGTCCGTGCCGAATACAATGCCCCCTGCTTTAACGTTGGGGCACGATATATTCACCTCAAGACCTGCTACGCCGGGAACGCCGTCGAGCTGCTTGGCAACGCCCACATATTCTTCGAGGCTGTAGCCGAATATATTCACGACAACGGCGGTGTCGAATTTTCTGAGAAAAGGCAGTTTGGATTCGAGAAACACGTCGACGCCGGGATTTTCAAGGCCGATGGCATTCAGCATGCCTGACGGCGTTTCCCAGATGCGCGGCGGCGGATTGCCCTTGATGGGCCTGAGCGACACGCCTTTCACGATCACGCCGCCCAGCCTGTTGAGGTCAATAAATTCCGCGTATTCCTCGCCGTAGCCGAACGTGCCGGAGGCGGTGAGCACGGGATTTTTGAGTTTGATTCCCGCGAAGTCGACGGATAAGTCGGGTTTTATGTTCGATTGAGAAGGCATGATCTTGAATAGGAGCGGGCGGCGGATAACATCAACGGCATATACTGCTGATCGGGAAGACGAATCCGCGCATATCCGCGTCCGAAATTTTATTGTTATTCTATCGTTTCATCTTGACCGGGAACTGCTCGCCCCACTCGATTTCACGCGAGTCGAACACCGGCCCTTCCCTGCAGATGCGCCGGTATCCGCCGTCTTTTGCAGAAACGGAGCACCCCATGCACGTACCCACACCGCAGGCCATGCGCTCTTCCATGGATACAAAGCAGAGAATCCCGTGTTCCGATGCCATCCTGCTCACGGCCGCGAGCATCCCGCGCGGGCCGCAGGCATAGAGTACGATCAACGAGCCGGCTTCCCTCTTGTCGAGAAATGCCGCCAAGGCATCCGTTGTCATGCCCTGCCGCCCCGCGCTCCCGTCTTCCGTCGTGATATGCACCCCGGCAACGTGCTCCCGGAAGCTCGTTACCACGGGTGCGGGCGGCAGGCAGTCCTTATCCCGTGCGCCGATGAACACATGAGCGCGCGAGCCGGCCTTGAGTGAAAAAAAATGGAGCGGCGGAAACCCGCTGCCCCCTGAGACCAGAACAGGCATGACGGCCCTGTCCGGCAGCTGGAACCCGTTGCCGAGGGGACCGAGCAGATTGAGCGATTGGCCGGCCTCCATGGTAGTGAGCAAGCCGGTTCCCCGGCCCGCAACACGATAGTAAATTTCGATCGATGAGCGCGTGGGAAGCGAGGCAATACCGAACGGCCGCGCCAGGAGGGGATCGAGGTTCGCGGAGACCCGCAGCATAACGAAGCTGCCGGGGACCGCGGCTGACGCCGTTTCTGACGCGCGCAGCACCAGGCGGTAATATCCCCGGCCCGCTCGAGCGTGGGAAAGGATCGTCGCCTTCTGGAACCTATTCGAGGGCAATTTGTATCTCCTGGATATCATACTCCACGGTCTTGGCCGGCGTTTTGATCGTTACGGTATCGCCGACCTTGTGTCCGATGAGCGCCCTGCCGACGGGCGATTGCACGGATATCTTTCCCTGCTTGAGATCGGCTTCTTCCTGCCCCACGAGCGTGTATTTCTTCACATCGCCCGTTTCCGTGTCAGCGAGCGTGACCGTGGAGCCGAATACAACCTTTTCGTTCGAGAGCTTCGACACGTCGATGATCTGCGCGTGCGCGAGCTTGTGTTCGAGTTCGCGCTTCTTCGCGTCAAGATGCCCCTGCCGCTCCTTGGCGGCGTGGTATTCCGCGTTCTCGGAAAGGTCGCCGTGGGCGCGCGCCTCCTCGATATCCCTGATGTTCTTCGGCCGCTCGACCTTGATGATGCGATCGAGCTCCTGTTTCAGCTTGTCATAGCCCGTCTGGGTCATGGGAATCTTCTGCGTCATGATGAGTGGTGCTCCTGAATGGATTTTACCTGCATGGGCCGCGCCTTGACGGCCGCGATGCCCCGCACTGCGGCCTTTGCCGCTGAAATCGTCGTGAAATAGGGAATGCCTTTGGTCAGGGTCGTGCGACGGATCGAATAGGAATCCTTCTGCGATTGCGCGCCGTGGACGGTGTTGATCACGAAATCTATCTGCATGTCCGTGATCTGGTCGACGACGTGCGGTCTGCCCTCGGTCACTTTATTCACCGTCTCGACGGTGATCCCCCGGTTCCGAAGATATTCGGCCGTGCCGCGCGTTGCAACAATCGTGAACCCCGCCTTGGCGAGCCCCTGCGCGACCTCGAGCACGCCGGGTTTGTCCTTGTCCTTTACACTCAGGAACACCCGCCCCGACACGGGCATGGGGTTCCCTGCGGCTATCTGCGACTTGGCGAAGGACATGCCGAAATCCGCGTCGATGCCCATGACCTCGCCCGTGGACTTCATCTCCGGTCCGAGCAGCGTATCCACTCCCGGGAATTTTGCAAAAGGGAAGACCGCTTCCTTCACCGCGATATGGCTGATTTTCACTTCCTTCGTGAATCCCAGTTCGTCGAGCGTTTTGCCGGCCATTACCCGGGCCGCGATCTTTGCGAGCGGAACGCCGATGGCCTTGCTCACAAAGGGAACCGTCCGCGATGCGCGGGGGTTCACTTCAAGCACATAGACGCGGCCTTCCTTCACCGCAAACTGGATGTTCATGAGCCCGATCACGCCCAGTTCAAACGCGAGCGCCCTGGCCTGCCGGTCAATTTCGCTGATGATGTCCTCGGAGAGCGAAAAGGGGGGCAACGAGCACGCGGAATCTCCGGAGTGGACACCCGCTTCTTCGATGTGCTCCATGATGCCGGCCACAACCACGGTCGTACCGTCCGAGATCGCGTCAACATCGATCTCGATCGCATCCTCGAGATATTTGTCGACAAGCACCGGCCGCTCGGGCGAAGCTTTCACCGCCCGGCTCATGTAGTTTTTGACGCTCTCCTCGTCGTACACGATCTCCATAGCGCGGCCTCCCAGCACATAGGACGGTCTGACCATGACAGGATAGCCGATCTCGTTCGCCGCTTCGACCGCCTCTTCGCAGGACACCGCGGTCCCGCTCTGCGCCTGGAGAAGTCCGAGCTTGTCGAGCAGTTCCTTGAAGCGCTTCCTGTCTTCAGCCCGGTCGATGCTGTCAGGGGACGTGCCGAGGATGCGGACGCCCTCTTTCTCGAGCGGGACCGCGAGCTTGAGCGGCGTCTGGCCGCCGAACTGCACGATCACGCCCACAGGCTTCTCCCGGCGTATAATATGTAAAACATCCTCGAGTGTCAAGGGTTCAAAGTAGAGCCGGTCGGATGTGTCGTAGTCGGTGCTTACTGTTTCAGGATTGCAGTTCACCATGATCGTCTCATAGCAGTCTTCCTTGAGCGCGAACGCCGCGTGCACGCAGCAGTAGTCGAACTCGATCCCCTGGCCGATCCGGTTGGGGCCGGCGCCCAGGATCACCACCTTCTGCCGGCCGGTGGGGTTCGCCTCGCACTCCCGCTCG
>DATHDE010000193.1:0-4734 GCA_035490495.1 Nitrospirota bacterium | reverse complement strand
TGCAGCGCTGAAGATCAGCAAGGTATCCGTCGGTCGCAAGCTCTCGGCCCTCAGGACGTTTTTCAAATACCTGAACCGCAAAGGTCTCCTGGCGGCGAACCCCGCGCGGCTCGTTGCCACGCCAAAGCGGGAAAAACGGCTCCCCGCGGTACTCACCGTAGACGATGCGGTGCGGCTCATGGGTTCGCCGGGAAGCACGGCGTCCGACCGGGACGAAACCGCGCTTCGCGACCGCGCCGTGCTCGAAACGCTCTATTCCACCGGCATCCGGGCGAGCGAGCTGACCGGCATGAACCGGGACGATGTGAACCGCGACGACGGGCTCGTCCGCATCCGGGGCAAGGGCAGGAAGGAGCGCATCGTGCCCATCGGCCGCAGGGCCCTCGATGCCCTCGATGCCTACGTCGGGTCGAAGGAAAAAGGACGCGAAAACAGCGCCGTCTTCACGGGGCCCGCGGGAAATCGCTTGACAGTCCGTACGGTTCAGCGTATTTTAGAAAACCACCGGAAGCGCCTGGGCCTCGCCCAGATGGCGCATCCGCATACGCTGCGCCACAGCTTCGCTACGCACCTGCTTGAGTCGGGCGCGGACCTGCGCGCCATCCAGGAATTGCTCGGCCACGCGAGCCTCTCGACGACGCAGCGCTATACGCACCTGAATCTCGACTCGCTCATGGAATCGTACGACAAGGCCCATCCGCGGGCGAGGAAGAAATGAGGAAGACCGCATGCCGGACATGACGCCGCTCCACGGGACCACGATCCTCGCGGTAAGGAAGAACGGCAAGACCGTGATCGCCGGTGACGGACAGGTCACGGTCGGCGCAACCGTGATGAAGCACAACGCCCGGAAGGTCCGCAAGATGTACAACGACAAAATTCTGGCCGGGTTCGCCGGCGCGACCGCGGACGCGTTCACGCTCTTCGAAAAGTTCGAGGCCAAGCTCGAGCAGTACCACGGCAACTTGACGCGCGCCGCCGTCGAACTGGCCAAGGACTGGCGCACGGACCGCGTGCTCCGGAGGCTCGAAGCGCTCATGATCGTGGCGGACAACGAACGCTCCTTCATCCTCTCGGGCAATGGCGACGTGATCGAGCCGGAAAACGGCCTGGCTGCCATCGGCTCGGGCGGGTCCTACGCTCTCGCCGCGGCGCGAGCCCTGGCCGAGCACACGGAACTCGAAGCCCGCACCATCGTCACCGAAGCGCTCAAGATCGCAAGCGACATCTGCATTTATACGAACAAAGAAATATCGATGGAAGAATTGTAAAGGGAGGGTCCGGGGGCCAGGAGCCTGGGTCAAGGGTACTGCAAAATCAGAATACCCTTGCTGCTTTGTCTTATTTTGTTTTTCCTGGCTAGTGGCTCCTGACCCCAGATTTTTTGGAGGTTTATTTGGACATTTCACTGACGCCGCGACAGACCGTTGAAGAGCTGGACAAGTACATCATCGGCCAGAACAAGGCGAAGCGCGCCGTGGCGATTGCGCTCCGGAACCGCTGGAGGCGGCAGCGCCTGTCCGAGGAGCTGCGCGACGAAGTTCTGCCCAAGAACATCATCATGATCGGCCCCACGGGTGTGGGCAAGACCGAGATCGCGCGCAGGCTCGCCAGGCTCGTGCAGGCGCCCTTCCTCAAGATCGAGGCTTCCAAATTCACCGAAGTGGGCTACGTGGGCAGGGACGTGGACTCCATCGTGCGCGACCTCACCGAAATCGGCATCAACATGGTCAAGTCCGAGATGTCCGAGCAGGTCAAGGAAAAGGCCGCAGCCATGGCGGAAGACCGCCTGCTCGACGTGCTCCTGCCGCCGATCAGGACGTCGCCGGGCTTCGAAACCCCGACAACGGAGCAGGAGGAGCAGCACTCCACGACGCGCGAGAAGCTGCGGCATCAGCTCCGCGAGGGCAAGCTCGACAACCGGACCGTGGAGCTCGAAACCAAGGAAAAGGTCATGCCCTTCGGCATCGTGTCCAACGTCGGGCTGGAAGAGATCGAGATGAACCTGAAGGACATGCTCGGCGGCCTTCTTCCCGAAAAGTCGCGCAGGCGCAAGCTCAAGGTGCCCGACGCGCTGCGGGTCCTCGTGCAGGAGGAAGCGGCGAAGCTCATCGACATGGACAAGGTTACCCGCGAGGCGCTGGCGCGCGTGGAGCAGTCGGGCATCGTCTTCCTCGACGAGATCGACAAGATCGCGGGCCGCGAAACGCACGGGCCGGACGTGTCGCGCGAAGGCGTACAGCGCGACCTCCTGCCCATCGTGGAAGGCTCGACGGTCACGACAAAATACGGCCCCGTCAGGACGGACCATATCCTGTTCATCGCCGCGGGCGCGTTCCATGTGTCCAAGCCCTCGGACCTGATCCCCGAGCTCCAGGGCCGGTTCCCGATCCGCGTGGAGCTGGATTCGCTCGGCAAGGCCGAATTCGTGCGCATCCTCACGGAGCCGCAGAACGCCCTCATCAAACAGCAGGTCGCGCTCCTGGCCACGGAGAACGTCACGCTCCGCTTCGCACAGGACGCGATCGAGGAAATCGCCGCGATCGCCGCGCAGGTGAACGAACGCACGGAAAACATCGGCGCCCGCAGGCTGCACACGATCATGGAGCGGCTCCTCGACGAGATCTCCTTCGATGCGCCCGAAAAGCAGGGAAGCATGGTGGACATCAACGCCGCATACGTTCGCGAGCGCATGGAGGACGTGCTCAAGAGCGAGGATCTGAGCAGGTATATCCTATAATTTGGAACCACAGCCTGCACTCGCGCTATGCACTCATTCTCCGAGCTGTCATCCCCGAATGGTTCTGTCGGGGACACGGTTTTAACACCAGATTCCCGATTAAGACCCCGGGAATGACACCTGTTTACGTCAAATTTTATTATGAGATCGGTGATTCTAATCAGCAAAAATCCGTGTTCATCCGCGTCCGTAATATTTCTGGCTATTGGTTCTATCTGTGTTCATCTGTGTTGAGCTGTGGTTACGATATCATTTTGAGGTTTCCATGGAAAAGCTGATCGAAAAAGCCAAGATCCTCGTCGAAGCCATGCCCTACATCCAGAACTTCCGGGGCAAGACGTTCGTGATCAAGTACGGCGGCAACGCCATGATCGACGAGGGCCTGAAGCAGGGCTTTGCCCAGGACGTGGTGCTCATGCGGTACATCGGCATCAATCCCGTAGTCGTGCACGGCGGCGGCCCGCAGATCGGCACAACCATGGAGCGCATGGGGAAAAAGCCGTCCTTTGTCGCGGGCCAGCGCGTGACCGATGAGGAGACCATGGACATCGTCGAGATGGTGCTGGGCGGCAAAGTGAACAAGGAGATCGTGAACCTCATCAACCAGGCGGGCGGGAAAGCCGTGGGCCTTACGGGCAAGGACGGCGGCCTGATCCAGGCGCGGAAGCTCAAGCTCACGAAGAAATCCGACGCCACCGGCGAAACGGAGATCATCGACATCGGGCTCGTGGGCGAGGTGGTCGAGGTGCGGCCCGGCGCCCTCGCGGCCCTGGATGCGGGCGGCTTCATCCCCGTGATCGCGCCCGTGGGTGTGGGCGAAAAAGGCGAAACCTACAACATCAACGCGGACCTCGTGGCAGGCGCTGTTGCCGGAGCGCTCAAGGCGGAGAAACTCATTCTCCTTACCGACCAGGCAGGCATCCTGGACAAGGACAAAAAGCTCATAACCGCGCTCAACAAGAAGAAAGTCGCAAGCATGGTTAAAACCGGAACCGTGAGCGGCGGCATGCTGCCCAAGACAAAATCCTGCTTCGACGCCCTCGAAGCAGGCTGTTCCAAAGTCCACATCATCGACGGCAGGATCCCCCACTGCCTGCTGCTGGAAATATTCACGAAGGAAGGTGTGGGAACGGAGATCACCTTGTAGGCTGCCAGGAATATTCGTAGACTTCTTCATGGCGATCTCCGGATATGTCATTATCAGGAGGTGCGGGCTATGCTGCGACGAATCCTGCTGTATTATCTTTTCTCTGTTTCTTTCCTCCTGCTTGTCCCTGCCTGCTCAACGATACCAGTAAACACCATCCAGCCTCCCCCTGCGACGGCAAAGCTCCGTGTCTACGTCCAGCCCCTGTCTTCGCAAAACAGGGATGAAAAAGCCTTAGTGAAACGCCGCGCCTGGAATGTCAGCCCGTACAAGGAATACTGCAGTAAGCAGCGCGAGATCGTCAAGGACTATCTCGAAGACATGGGGTATTACGAAGTGGTGAGTACTGCCGACATAGAAGCCGCCCTCGGCGCTGACGGCGAGGAGCGTTTGACACGGGCGCAACTGGAAAATAACGACTGGCTTCTGGTAAAAAAAATCGCCCGCGCGCTTCATGCGGATTATGCAATGGTCATGGAACGGTCGAAGCGCAAAGGCGCAATGGGAGAACACGAGTTTGTCTTTATCAATGACCTGATAAATGCTGAAAACGGGAAAAAATATCGTGCGGCATACACATTGAACCGAAGTACCCGCGCGGACTATAGGGAACGCCGCAGCGGGATACGGGCAACGTACCGTGAAATCTTCCATAACGCAAAGGCGGACATGCTCGAAACAGCGCTGCGGAAAGCCGAACGGTTCACGAGCCCACCGTCCAGCGAGCGCCTGCCTGAGAAAAAGCCGTCAGCACGCGTCGCACGCAGGCCGCAACCGGCAGAGGAGCCGGAAGATGCCGACATCGTCGAAGAGGCGGGCGAGGACGAGGGCCTGTATCAGGCAGCGT
>DATHDE010000192.1:0-17386 GCA_035490495.1 Nitrospirota bacterium | reverse complement strand
TCCTGAGAAATGGCACGGTCAGGACTGTATCGCCGATGAACCGGTACCGCAAAACAAGTATTTTTCGCGCATCAATCTTCATTGTCCGCTCTCGACCCGGTTCAATATCCAGTCCACGGCATCCCCGATGGTAGGCGCGCGATAATCCGGCTCGCGTACCCGATCGGGCCGGACATTGCCGGGGTCATCGTGGGCAAACCCGGTCTGCACCAGGATCGACGCGGCGCCGGCGCGCTGTCCCAGCTCCACGTCGCTCCATTTGTCACCCACGACAAAGGACTGGTCTACCCTTACATCGAGTTCCCGGGCAGCCTGATCCAGCAAGCCCGTCCCCGGCTTCCTGCAGTTGCATTCCCGTGTATATGATGAATTCCCGGCCCGCGGATGATGCGGGCAGTAGTAGATACCATCTATCCGCGCGCCTTCCTCCTGGAGCATGCGTTCCAGCAGCGCATGCGTTTCCCGGACGAATTCCTCGGTAAAATAGCCGCGTGCGACGCCCGACTGGTTCGTAACCAGTACGACCTTGAGCCCTGCGTCATTCAGCCGTTTGATTGCCTTCCCCGCCCCCGGAATCAGGACGAGCTGCTTCAGGTCGCTGAGATACCCGACCTCGGCGTTCACGGTGCCGTCCCTGTCGAAAAAAACCGCCCTGTTCATAGGTATGCGGCAATGAACCGCTCCCACTCCTCCTGCTCCGCCACAGCGAGCTCGATCCTGAGGGCCCATATCCCTTCCGGTTTGAGCGGCCTGAGGCGCACTGCGTCTTTTTCTGTAGTCACGATCACGGCTGCACGCGTATCTGCAGCTTTCTGATAGATCGAAGCCAGATCGTCACGCTGGAACCAATAATGGTCGGGATAGACGAATTCCGCGACAATATTGGCCCCGACGGTCCTGAGCAGTGATGAAAACGCCGCAGGTCGCGCGATGCCGCAAAAAGCAAGCGTCTTTGTGTTTCGGACCATGGCGAGCGGGCGATGTTCGCCGGTCATGATGTTGATAAACTCGACGGGCCGTTGGATGGAGGTGAAAATGTTCGCTTTCGTCGACTGGCGGATGGTTTCCTTGAGTGCATCGACCGATTTTGCCTGGTCCGTCTTGGTGACTATCACGGCTTGAGCGCGCCCGAGCGACGCCACTGATTCCCGCAGAATTCCTGCCGGAAAAAGCTTTCCCGTGCCGAACGGGTCCGTCGCGTCAATCAGCACGATATCGACGTCGCGGCGAAGCTTGAGGTGCTGGAACCCGTCGTCAAGAACCACGACGTCGCTGGCAAAGCAGCCGAGTGCATGCTCGGCCGTTTTAAACCGGTCCGCTCCCGCCACCACGGGAATGCCGCGCAGCCGCGATGCGATCAGCACCGGCTCGTCCCCTCCCGCGGCCGCATCGACGAGCACGGTCGATCCGTCCGATACCACGACCGTCCGGGCTTCATCCTTCCGTCCATAGCCCCGGCTCACAACAACCGGATGCAGTCCGCGGGCAGCCAGCGTCTGTGCAAGCATGACAACTGCGGGCGTCTTGCCGGTCCCGCCGAGCGTGATGTTGCCAACGGAAAAAACCTTGCACGGCAGCTTTTTGCTGCGGAGAATCCGGTACTGAAACAGTTTCATCCGCAGGAAGACGCCAAAGCGGTATACACGGGCGAGAATGCCAAGCGCCCCGCCGAGGAGCGACGAATGCGTCCTCCCGTATATCTGGTCTTCAACCGCTGATCTAATGGTCAACGATCAACCTGCCTATGGCGTCGAGCGTTTTCCTCGCCGAGCCCGAATTGGCGATAATGACGCCGTATGCGCGCTCCCCCATGCGCCGCGCACGTTCCGGATCGGACAGAAGGTTGTCCAGCTTGTCATACAAGTCGTTCTTGTCGCGCACCATAATGCCCCCGCCGGCAGACAGCAGGGCTTCCGAGATTTCCTTGAAATTGAACATGAAGCGGCTGAAAACAACCGGTTTCTTCATGGCCGCGGGTTCCAGCAGGTTGTGGCCGCCAACCTTCACGAGGCTGCCGCCGATGAAGGCAATATCGCAGATGCCGTAAAATGCCCGCAGTTCGCCGATCGTGTCGAGCAGCAGCACATCCTTTACCGTGCCCCGGACCCTCGTCCTGCGCTGGCATTCATACCCTGCGTTGTTGATGAGCCCCTCCACCTCGTCAAACCGTTCGGGATGGCGCGGTGCAATGATGAGGACAAGTTTGGGGTATTTCTCCCGCAGCCGTGCGAATATTTCAAGGAGTGCGGACTCCTCGCCGCGGTGCGTGCTGCCTGCAGTGATTACCTTGCTGCCCTGCGCGACCGTGACAGGAACAATCTGGGAGGTCGGAATCTTTTGATCGAACTTGAGGTTGCCGGTAATGATGACACGGTCGGAGGGAGCCCCGATGTCCTGAATCCTTGCCGCATCCTCTTCCGACTGCATACAGAACAAGGTCACCTGTTCGAACACTTGTCTGAAAAAGCCGCGGAACTTGACATAGTTTCTGTGCGACTTCGGCGATATCCTGCCGTTGATCACAGCGGAGGGGATACCCGCCCGCTTGAGTTCGCGGAAAAAATTCGGCCACAATTCGGTCTCGGCAACGAGCACAATGACGGGATTGAGCCCCTGGATCACGCGGCGTACAATCCAGGGATAATCAAAGGGGAAGTAGAAGACGGCGTCCGCCTCGGGCACCCTGCGCTGCGCGGTGTAATTTCCGGTCACCGTGACCGTCGAAAGAATGAGTTTGCGGTCAGGATACTTCTTCTTCAGCTCCTTGATCATCGGGTGTGCAGCCATGACCTCGCCAACGGACACGGCGTGCACCCAGATGGGCCGGGTTCCTTTGATCACGCGCATGACGCTTTTGCGCAGCCGGCCGAGCTTCTGCGTCAGCCCCCCCCGGTATTTCGGCACCGTCAGCAGTTTGAACAGGATCACGGGAAACAGCGCTATCGTAGCTGCAATCAATACAAGGTTATAGATGAAATACATGAATCAACCTCACCGCGGGTTCTTGAAATAGGCGTCGGCCTGCGCCATGATTGCGTTCAATGCAGTTTCAAGCTCCTTGCGTTTTGCTTCGAGTTCCTGCTCCCCCGTACCGTGCACGACAAGAGGCTCACCGTAGACTACGACGCCCGTGGTAAACGGCCACGGGAGCAGGTACTGGTCCCATATCTTCTTCAGGATCCACCTGCGTTTTGAACCTGTGATCACCGGCACGATGGGCTTCTGCAGCTTGCCGGCAAGGTAGGCGATCCCCTGCTTAACTTCATAGATGGGTCCGCGCGGTCCATCCACCGCAATGGCTATGTCCTTCCCTTTTCTGAGGCCGTCCACCATGCCGAGAAGCGCCCGGTCCCCCTTGCGTTTGCTCGACCCGCGCACAACATTGAACCCGAAGCGTTTCAGGATGCCCGCCTGGATTTCCCCGTCGCGGCTTTCGCTTGATGCGATGACGACCCCGGTGTTGCGGTGCGAATGAAAGAGCAGGAACTGGCGTCCGTGCCAGAATGCATAGATGAAATTCTTCCCTTCAGCATGAAGGCGGTCCGGGACCTCCCGGTTGACATAGCGTATCCGGATGGTCCTGCTCCACAGCGTCATGATCACCCAGCCGATATACGAAAAGATCCCCGCCCTGCTCACTCTCCAGTCCTCGCTGCAGTCTCTTCGCGGAATTGCTGCTCGTACAGAAGCCGGTACTCCCCGTTGAGCGACAGAAGCTCTTCATGACGGCCCTGCTCAACGATGACGCCCTCCTTCAAAACGATGATACGGTCCGCATTCATGATCGTGGACAGACGATGGGCGATGACGAAACTCGTCCTGCCGACCATAAGCCGGTCGAGGGCCCGCTGCACTTCCCGCTCCGACTGCGTATCGAGCGACGAGGTGGCTTCATCGAGAATCAGTATGGGCGCATTCTTGAGGAGAGCCCGCGCTATTGCGACGCGCTGCCGCTGACCGCCCGACAGCTTGACCCCGGCCTCGCCGATCACCGTATCGTAGCCCTGCGGAAGCGTCCGGATAAAATCGTCGGCATATGCTGCTGTAGCAGCTGCAACGACTTCTTCGAATGAGCGTCCCGCGCTCCCATACGCAATATTACTCCGCACGGTGTCATTGAACAGGATCGTCTGCTGCGTGACGATGGCGATCAGGGACCGGAGCGATTCCTGGCTCACTTCGCGGATGTCCTGGCCTCCAATGAGGATGGCCCCGCCGGTTACGTCGAAAAAGCGGGGGAGCAGATTCGCAAGCGTTGTTTTTCCGCCGCCGCTTTTCCCAACGATCGCGACGGTCTCGCCGCTTCTGATCCTGAGCGAGATGCCCTTCAGCACGGGGGTCTCGTCGTACCGGAATGAGACATCCCTGAGCTCAATCTCCTTGAAATCGGGCCTGATCGCCGGCGCGTTGTCCCGATCCCGTATCTCGGGCGGCGTATCGAGCACGCCGAAGATGCGCTGTGCTGCGGCGATGCCGTCCTGGATCAGATTGTTCACGCCATTGAGCTCCTTGATCGGCCGGTAGAGGAAGTACAGCGCCGCCATAAAGGAGAAAAATTCACCCACCGACAGCCGGCCGCCAATGATCCAGTACCCGCCGATCAGAATGACGATGGCGATTCCCAGCGTGCTGATGGTCTCCATGATCGGATGCGAAATGGCACTTACCTTGATCTGACGCATGAGCGAGTTGAACAGCCCGCGGTTGCGCTCGGCGAATCTGCGGTTTTCATATGCCTCCATGCCGAAGGCTTTGACGATCCTGATGCCCGCGATCGTCTCGTGCAGGTGGATCGTCAGGTCACCATATTGCTCCTGCATCTGCGTGCTCGCGCGGCGGTATCTCCGGCTGAACCTCGAGAGCGCCACCCCCAAAAACGGCATGACCACGACGGAGAACAGAGCGAGGCGCCAGTCCTTGTACAGCACGTATACAGTGAGGGCAGCCATGGTAAGGACGCCCTGCACCAGACTGGAGGGGGCCCGCGTCAGGGCGCCTTGCACCAGGTTCACATCATTGATGATCCGGGAAATGAGCACTCCGGTGGGCGTCCGGGTATAAAAGGAAAACGACAGGCTCGTCAAATGGAAATAGATCTCATCTCTGATATTATTGACGATCCTCTGCCCGATCCAGCCCATCAGATAATCCCGGGCATACGCCGACGCCCCTTTCAGAATCACGACGAGCATGAGCGCCGGCGGCAGCAGAAGCAGAAGCCGCATATCCTTCTGGAGGAACACCTTGTCGAGCACGGGCTGCACAAGGTATGCCTGGAGGGAGATAAGCCCGCTGGTAATGCCCATGAAAAACAGCGACAGAAACAGCCGTTTCTTGTACGGCGTCAGGTAGGTCAGGAGCCTTTTATAGATATCGAATGATGTCAACGAAGCTCTCCCAGTATCTCGAGAACCGTGGCAGCTGCACGCGCACTCGCCCCTGATTCTCCGAGCAGGGCGCGGATACCCGTCAGCTCCGCCTTGACTTTTTCGTGGTGTTCGCGATCAGCCAGCAGTGCCGCGAGCGCATCGGCCATCTTCGATGCTGTGGCATCCTTCTGAATCAATTCAGGAACAATACGCCTGCCGGCAACGATGTTTACAAGCCCGACATGGTCCACCCTGACGAACCGGCTTCCGATGAAATACGACAGCGCGGATACACGATAAACGATCACCATCGGGACCGCCATGAGTCCCGTTTCGAGCGTCGCTGTTCCCGAGGCTACCAGGGCAGCATCTGACGCACGAAGCGCGTCGTACACTCGTCCGTCGACCATGGTCACGGGAACACCGCTTCGCGAGACGAACGACCGCACCTGCTCTGCGTTCAGCGTCGGCGCAACGGGAAGGATGAACTGAAGATCCGGAAAGCGCCCCTTCAGCAGCTTTGCAGCATCCAGCATCTCCGGCAGCAGGCTCTCGATTTCCCTGATCCTGCTTCCCGGCAGGAGCGCTACCGTCCGTTTCTCCGGGTCCAGGCCGAATGCCGATCGCGCCTCCGATTGATTATACCGGGACTGCACCACGTCCGTCAACGGATGACCGACAAAGCGCGCATCCACGCCTTCCTCCCGGTACAGCTCCGCCTCAAAGGGAAATATCACAATCATGGCCCTGACGAGCGAGGCAATGGTCTTGATCCTGCCCTTGCGCCATGCCCAGACCTGCGGGCTGATGTAATACACAACGGGGACATCCAGCTTCTTGGCCGCCTTGCCGAGGAGAATGTTGAAATCGGGGAAATCGATGAGGATCAGCAAGGCCGGCCGCTCTTCGCGCAGAAATCGCTTGAGGCGGCTGAACACACGGTAAATCGGACCCAGGTGAGTCAGCACTTCTGTAGCGCCGACGACCGAAATCTCCGAGGCGTCCGCAAGCAGATGCACACCGGCTTCCTGCATTCGTTTGCTGCCCACGCCGAAGAATTCAAGAGCGTTGTCTTTTTTCCTGATCTCCCGCACCAGATTGGCGCCGTGCATGTCGCCCGACGCCTCCCCGGCAATGATGAGGATTTTTTTCATGATCGAGTGGAGCCCCCTCCGACAGAGCCAGAGGCTCCCTTTATTAACGCGACCTCCCGCGGCCTACGGAGCGAACCCCGGGCAGGAGCCGGGGGATCGCACTTCGCGGGATTAACATGGAACATTGCAGAAATTCGCTGCCGGGAAGGGGATGAGCTTTTCCCCCGGCAGGAAAGCAGGCCCGCCGCCTACCGGGCTTTTTTCACTGCATCGGCGACCGCGATGATCTGCTCCTCGCTCAATTCCGGATACATGGGCAGCGACAGCACTTCACTGCATACCGATTCCGTGACAGGCATGCTCCCCTTTTTGATGCCCAGTGACTTGTATGCCTGCTGAAGGTGAAGGGGAACCGGATAGTAGATCATGGTTGAGGTGATCTTCCCTTCGTCGAGCTTCTTTTTTATCGCATCCCTGTTTTTCACCCTGATCGTATACTGGTGAAATACGTGTTTCGTCCCCTGGATTTCCGAAGGAGTGGCGATGCCGGCGCCCTGAAAATATTTGTTATACAGCAGCGCGTTCTTCCGCCGCTTTTCGTTGTATTCGTCGATGTGTTTCATCTTGACCCGGAGGATTGCCGCCTGGATTTCGTCAAGACGGCTGTTGAATCCGATTTCTTCATGGTAGTATCTCACGGTGCTGCCGTGGTTCCGGAGCCGCATGACCCGCTCTGCCAGCGACTGGTCATCGGTGATGACCATGCCGCCGTCGCCGTAGCAGCCGAGGTTCTTGCTCGGGAAAAAGCTGAAGCAGCCAAGATCACCGAAAACGCCGGTCTTCCTGCCCTGATACTCGGCTCCGAAAGACTGCGCGCAGTCCTCGATGACATGGAGGTTGTGCTTTTGCGCGACCGCCATGATCCGGTTCATGTCTGCAGGCTGGCCGTAGAGATGCACGGGGATAATTCCGCGCGTCCTGTCGGTGACCGCGGCTTCGATCTTCCCGGCGTCAATGTTGAATGTCTCGGGATCGATGTCGACAAACACAGGAACTGCACCGACATAGGAGATTGCCTCCGCCGTTGCAATGAAGGTGAACGGCGTCGTGATGACTTCGTCCCCCTGCTTGATTCCGGCGGCGACCAGGGCCAGATGCAGCGCGTCCGTTCCTGAAGCAAGCGCTGCCGCGTACTTGACCCCATGATACGCTGCGACTTCATCTTCGAGCGCCTTCACCTGCTGCCCGAGGATAAAATGCGTGCTTTCCAGAACGCCCTGAACCGCCTCTGTGATTTCCCTGCCGATGGCGTGGTACTGGATTTTCAGATCAACCATGGGAATAATTGATGACATGCTCTCGGCAACTCCTCTCGCGTTATGCTGAAACGGAAACGAATTCGGTACGTCCTGCAAGAATACTTTCCTCGACCACTGCGGCCAGGGCCAGCGCCCGCCTTCCCTCGGTTCCTGAAACAAGCGGCTGCTCGCCCTTCTGAACGCAGGCAATGAAGGCCTGTATCTCGTCTGCCAGGGTATCGCGTCTTTCCGCGGCTACGGGCTGCGCATGCATGCCCGGAACCGGCTCCGTGATCCTGCGCAAAATCGTCGATTGCTGGGTCTGATAGTCGGCGATGATGACCTGCTCCTGTTCAAGCACGCGCAGAATGCGTTTCTTTTCATCAGAGACCCTGCTCGCAACGATATCGGCCACGCAGCCGTTCTGAAAAAGGATGCGCGCGGCCGCAAGGTCGATTTTGTCCGTGATGATTGCAGCCCCGGCAGAACTCACGGCGCAGGGTTGCGAACCAGCCAGGTCGGCGATGATATCGATATCATGGATCATCAGGTCGAGAACCACGCTGACATCGGTGCAGCGTACGGTGAAAGGCGCGGCACGCTCGGCGAAGAGATGCTTCGGTTTCCTGATCAGCGGACGGATTCCCGTGAGGGCCGGATTATAGCGTTCGATATGTCCGATCTGGAGCACACGCCCCCTTGCCCGGCTGAGCCCGATCAGTTCATCCGCCTGGTCCACGGTCACGGTCATCGGCTTTTCGAGCAGCACGTGAACGCCCGCTTCGAGAAACAGCTTTGCCAACGAATGATGATGGACCGTGGGCACAACGATACTGACTGCATCTACCCTGCCGATCAGCCGTCGGGGGTCGGTGAAGCTTTCGGTTTTCAACTGCTCCGCCAGAAGCTTCGCGCGTCCGCTGTCCGCATCAACCACGCCGACGAGTTCGATGCCCGGCAGTGCAGCATACTTTTCCGCATGGAACTTGCCGAGATACCCCACGCCGATGACGCCGGCCCTGATTGCATTCATGACAGATCCTTCGGATCGTCAAGCGCGACGATGGTGATTCCCGCCCGGTCCGCCTCCTGAACGACCTGTTCGCGCTCGATGATGATCGTTTTCCCTGCCTCGATAGCGAGGCACGAAGCCTTGACCTGCTCCATGGTGCTGATCGTGAGGCTGCCGATCGCCGGCAGATCGAACCGCAGGTCCTGCTGCGGTTTGCAGGTCTTGACCACGACGGCCCCCTGTCCGCACAGCGCTCCCCCGCGCCGGATTGCTTCATCCGTGCCCTCGATAGCCTCCACCGCAAGCACGGCCTGATCCTTCACTACCACAGTCTGCCCGATATCGAGCCTGCCGATCTCCTTCGCGAGCTGCCACCCGTACTGGATGTCGAGACGCTCGTCCCGGGAAGGTTTCCGCCTCGTCAGTACGCCTGGTGCTGCAAGGAGGTTGTCCAGCAGGAGCGTCGACTCCCTGACCGTGATGCCCTCTGATTCCAGTTCCGCTGCCACGGCGCGGAGAATGGAATCATCCTTTTTATAGAGCATCTTCGCAAGAAGCGCGGCGCCGCGCAGGTCGGGCATGCCTCCCTTGAACAGGCGGGTTTTTTTGATGCCCCCTGCCATCAGAACGTCATGAATCCCCTGCTCCTTGAAGACAGCAATGATTTTCCCGAGCTGTCCGACCTTGACCCAGAATATTCCGTTCACGAGGTCTGCAAGCTCCGGCAGGGTCTCGCCTTCATGCGCCACAGCAATGACCTGCATGCCTTTTTCCCGTGCTGCACGTGCGAAGGCGAGGGGGAATGCGCCGTTGCCGGCTATTAAACCTATCTTATTCATAGTGCGAAGCACGCTGATCGCGAAAGACTTTTCTCGGGAGCGAAACGGAATCCGCACGCCACTGTTTCGGCGGCCTACCGGGTCACTCCCCGTTTCGAGTTTTTTATGAAGTCGGCGAGTTGGAGCGCTTCCGGCGATGAAGACAGCTCCTCAGCTACTTTCTGCAGGGCTTCTTCCTGCGTCATGCCTGAACGGAAAATGATTTTATAGGCTTTTTTGAGATGAGCGATGGACTGGTCCGAGAAGCCTTTTCGTTTGAGGCCGATGAGATTCAGGCCGTACAACTGGGCGCGGTTGCCGGCCGCGCTGACATACGGAGGAATATCGAGGGACACGGCTGACTGCCCGCCGATGATCGCGTATG
The DNA here is from genome assembly GCA_035490495.1 of Nitrospirota bacterium. Classification (GTDB taxonomy): domain Bacteria; phylum Nitrospirota; class UBA9217; order UBA9217; family UBA9217; genus JAJYKN01. The sequence goes on along the minus strand of DATHDE010000192.1, from coordinate 7,410 downwards.
CCCCGATGCGCACGAACTGATGCACCGCCACGATGCCTCCGAGGATGGCATGATCGCCGATAGCGATGTGGCCGCCCAGAGCGACGGAGTTGGCCATGATGATATGGTTCCCGAGTTTGCAGTCATGGGCTACATGAGAATAGGCCATGAGAAAATTTTTGTTCCCGATGACCGTTTTCCGGTCCTCTTTGGTCGTTGCCCGGTGCACGGTCGCGCATTCCCGTATCACATTGTCGTCGCCGATAATGAGATAGGTTTCTTCGTTCCTGTATCCGATGTCCTGGGGTGCCGTCCCGATGCTCGAAAACGAGAATATCCTGTTCCGCTCTCCTATCGTAGTCCAGCCTTCAAGAAGAACGTGCGGGCCGATGATGGAGTCCTTGCCGATGGCAACGTGCTCGCCGACCACGGTGTACGGCCCGATCTCCACTCCTTCGGAGATTCGCGCCTGGGGATGAACTACGGCTGTCGGATGAATGCTCACGGTGCACCCCTCATACCGCCGGCTTTTCCCGGTCTACGATCATGGCCATCATTTCGGCCTCGGTCGTCACGACGCCGTCTACGATCGCCGTGCCCTTGAAATTGACCACGGTGGATCGCATGCGCAGCACTTCTACCTCGAAGCGAATCTGGTCTCCCGGAATCACGGGTTTGCGGAACTTGACCTTGTCGATAGTCATGAAATAGATGACCTTGTTCTTGACCTGATCAGGCGGCACGGCTTTCAGCGCCATGACGCCGGCAACCTGAGCCATGGCTTCAAGGATAAGCACCCCCGGCATGATAGGCTGGCCGGGGAAGTGCCCCTGAAAAAACGGTTCGTTCATCGTGACATTCTTGATCCCGACAACGCGCTTTCCCATTTCCATTTCCAGTATCCGATCGACGAGCAGAAACGGATAGCGGTGAGGAATGGTATCCATGATTTCCTGAATCCCAATCATTCGTGTTCCCCCTTTGAACTGTCTGCGAGCTGATTCTGAAGAACGGCCACTCGTTTTTCCAAATCGGCGATCGTTTTCTTAAGCTCCGGCAGCTTCGGCAGGACGGCCTGGACCTTGAGCCAATCCCGTATCGGCATGGCATTGAACCCTGCTATGACGGATCCCGCGGGTACGTCCCGGATAATGACTGCCTTGCCGCCGGCCATAACCCGGTCTCCGACCGATGTATGGTCCGATACGCCAGCCTGCCCTCCCAGGACGACATAGTTGCCGAGGCTGCTGCTGCCGGCTATTCCTGACTGCCCTGCAAGCAGGCAATGTTCGCCGATTTGAACGTTGTGTGCCACGTGCACCTGGTTGTCCAGCTTTGTCCCTTTTTTAATGATCGTATTTCCCAGGGTGGCGCGGTCGATTGTGCAGTTGCCGCCTATCTCCACGTCGTCCTCGATGATCACGCCTCCCACCTGGGGAATTTTGTGGTGTACACCGCCGTCGGTTACGAATCCGAAACCGTCGCTGCCGATAACCGTGCCCGCATGGATAGTAACCCGGTTGCCGACCGTGACGGAATGGCCGAGGGAGACATTTGGATACACGATGGAATCGTTTCCAATGGAAGAACCCTTGCCGACAGAGACGCCTGGATACAACGTCACCCGGTCCCCGATTTTCGCACCGTCGTCGATGGCCACAAAAGGATGGATCGACGGTTCAGCCCCGATGATCGCGTTTTTGCCGATGGAGGCCTGTTCGCTGATGCCCGTTGCCTGATAGGGTTTCCCGTAAAAAATGTCGAGTGCCCGGGCAAAAGCGAGACGCGGATTCTTCAGGCGTACCTGCGGCAGCCCCGGCCGTGGAGCGTCCTGAGGTACGATGACGGCGGAAGCCGTGGTTCGTTCCAGGTCCTTCGCGTGCTTCGCATCCGCCAGGAACGTGATGTGCCCCTCGCCCGCATCAAGGATGCCTGCGACTCCGCTGATTTCAACATCAGCATCTCCCGCGAGTTCGCCTCCGAGCATTTCCGCCAGTTTTCGCAGTTTCACGCGCATCCTCCCTGCACGTCTTACTTCTTTGTTTCTTCCTTTTTGTCCATTTCAGCGATAACCTTTTCGGTCAAATCGATGTCATCGTCCGCATAAAGCACTGACGGGACTTCGGCTTTCGACAGGATATTGATGGTCTTGTTCAGGACCAGGGAGACTTTCTCCCGTTTTGCAATGTCCTTGAGCACGACCACCATCTGCTGATTAAAATCATTTGAGAGCTCCTCATTCTTTTTGCTGATCTCGTTGCTGAACTCATCCCGCTTTTTCTGGAATGCGTTTATCTTCGCGTTCAGAGCATCCTCTTTTTCCTTCTGCGCTTTCTCATTCAGCAGCTTGCCCTGCTTCTGTTTTCCGTATTCGTCTTCGAGCTTCCTGATTTCATCGGCATCCATGTCGAGAATCTTCTTCCTGCTCTCGTAATATTCGCGCACGATCCCCTGAGATTTTTTCCCGAGTTTCGTTTTGTCAAACACGGCCTGGGAGTCGACCATGGCGACCTTTCCGCCGGCGCCAAAAGCGGATGAAGCGACAAAAACCGACATAATAAACGCAAATATGATCTTTTTCATTATAATTCCTCCTCGCTATGAGTTAACAAAATTCCTTCAGTTCGTTGTCAAGGCGCCTGCGTATTCCGGTTGAGACATCTATGACATCGCCCCCCTGCTCGCCCGGTGTTTCTGCAGTTGTGCAGTATCACGAGACACGTTAAAACAGTGCGCCAATCGAAAAATCAAATTCGCTTGCCGAATCTTCAGGTTTTCTGTGGATGATATAGCCCCATTCGAACTTCAGCGGACCGAGCGGCGACATCCACCAGAATCCCCACCCCCAGGACTGTCGAAGAGCGCTGAATTTAACCGTTTCATACTGATCGAATCCTTTTCCCAGGTCATAGAAGAGGACTCCCTTTAACCTCGCTGCAGGAATGATCGGAAAACTGAATTCCGCATTGAAAACGACTTCCTTGGTTGCGCCGATGGCGTTTTGCCCGGTGATCGCCTGGGAGACCGGTTGCAGGTCGCCTGTCGCGGGGTTCACGGGATTGACCGGGCCCGCGATATTATACTGCGTTGTCGAGGACGGACGCGTCGGGCCGACGGTCCCGTAGCGGAATCCGCGTACCGTTCCCTGACCGCCGACGTAAAAGCGATCCGAAAGCGGCACCGGTTTATCATTCAACGACTCGACATAGCCGAATCTGCCGCGCACCATGAATACCGTATCGAGGACAAGCGGCATATACCACGCCGAATCCTCGATCGTTTTAACGAAATTCGTATCACCCTTCAGCGGCCCTCCGGTGTACTGCACAAAGATATTGTTGCGCGAGCCGCGTTTCGGGTCGAGATAAAAGTCCCGTGAATCCCTTCCGAGGTTCCAGGCAAGGGCGCTTGATAAAATGGTTTTACCGTAGATGTCCACCTGGTTTGTAACCGCGTCAGGCGCCGTGAAAGCGATGTTATAAAGCTCCGATTGGTCGAGGCTGTACCGCAGCGATGTGGAAACATACTCGCCGAAACTTTTCCCTGTTGACAGAGCCATGCCCGTTGTCTTGAGATCGTAGCCGTCGTACCGCTGGGTCTGATTGTAGAGATCGATCCTTCCCCAGACCGGTTCGTCGAACAGGTAGGGCTCCATGAAGCTGAGCACGAACTGACGCCCCGTTCCGCCTACCTGGGTCTTGAATTTGAGCAACTGTCCCCGTCCGCCGAGATTGCCCTGCGTGATTTCCGCAATCCCGACCAGTTTGTCCACTGAACTGTATCCGCCGCCCACGCTGAGCGTTCCGGTCATCTTTTCCTTGACCTTCACATTCAGATCCATGATCGGTTCGGTCCGTCTGCGTTCGGGAATAATTTCAACGTTTTCGAAAAAGTTCAGGTTGTTGATGCGCTCATAGCTTCTTTTCAGGGCCTGCTTGCTGTAGAGATCACCCTCGTCGAGTCGCATCTCGCGCCGGATCACCTTGTCCCGCGTCTTGTTGTTGCCGATGATGTTGATGCGGCCGATGCGCACCTCACCGCCTTCCTGGATATCTACGGTGAGGGCCACGGTCCGCTTCTCCTGGTCGATGTCGAACAGCGGCGATACGTTCGCGAAGGGTCGAGCAATGCTGTCGTACCGGTCGATGATACTGTTGACATCCTGGCGCAGCTGGTCCCTGTTGAAGATGTCGCCTTTCTTCAGCTTTACCAGCTTCTCCAGTTCCGCAGTCTCGATGATTTTGTTGCCCTTGATGGCGATGGAGCCCACGCGAAACTGCTCGCCTTCCTTGATATTGATGTGGATGACGAGTTCGTTCTTGCGCGTGAAGGTCATCGGCGGACCCCAGAAATAACATTCACGGAATGTATGTTGTTTGGGGGTAATGACGGGTTCATCCACTTGAACTTGGATGTAACCCCTGTTGAAATAAAGGTTCCTGATCGTTTCCAGATCTTCCCGAAGCTCTTCGGTCCGCAGCGTGCCGCTCCGGTCGAAGACGGTAAAGAGCCATTCCTCCTGAGATTTCAGCGGCTTTCTCAGCTGTTCGTCCGTGAGCACCTTGTTCCCTGCGAAGACAATGTCGATCAGACGGACCTTCGATCCTTCTTCAATGTAGAAGAGGACGTTTCGATCGCTTCGCTGTTCCGTGATCACGGGGATGACGACGGCGCTGTAAAAACCGGCATCCTGATATTTCAGCCGGATTTTCTCGGCCTGCTCATTAATCAACTGAAGATTGAATGCCGCACGCGGAGAGAGCGTCATGCCCTCTTTCAATTTTTCCGTGCTTAATTCGCTGTTGCCTGCAAACTCAATTTCCCGGAGCAGCGGCTTTTCCTTCACCAGAAAGATGACCTTCAAACCCTGCTCGAAGCCTTCCGTCTTGACCTGGACGTCTTCAAAGTGACCAAGCTGGTACAGAATTTTAATGTCTTCCTTAATCTGAGAAGGAGAGAAAATGCCGCCTTCCCGCGTTTTGATTTTTGCGAGAATGGTAGCTGTCTCGATCCGCTTGTTCCCTTGTACTTCGATCAGGGTGACCTTTACATCAGCAGCAGCAACAGGGGGCGTAACCACACAGAAAACAGTGAAGACCAACGCCACAATGGCCGCGACATGTTGCCTATGCACGATTCGAACGTCCTCCAACATTCCTGTTTTGAAGTGGCTACTATATCATGGCGTGCAGAATGTGTAAACAAAAATCTAGACAGTCAGGCGCGCGAGTGCTTCATTCGACAGCAGAATTCCGCGTTCCGTGAGAATAAGTCTGCTATTCTCCCGGCGGAGCAAACCTTCTGCCGCAAGGGGTGCCAGATTACGCTCGAGGCGTTCCCAAGCCCTTTTCCCGTGCCGTTCTGCGAACGCCGCTAAATCCAAACCCTGCGCGGTCCTGAGCAGGAGCATGATTGATTCCCGTTCCGATTGATCGCAATCCGGGATTTCCGCTCCTTCGACCGCGGACTTCCCCGCGTCAAGCATCCTGCAATACGCTTCGCAATCGGCGACGGTGCGCGAGCGCACCCCCTTGATAAATGACCATGCTCCCGGGCCGAGGCCGAGATATGCTCCGCGTTTCCAGTACTGCATATTATGACGGCAGGCATATCCCGGCCGAGCGAAATTCGAAATTTCATATCTTGTATACTCACTGCGCGTCAACGCTGAAACAGCGTATGCATACATGTCTGCGGCTGCCTCGTCTTCAACCGCGCAGATTACCCCGGCATCCGCATCCCTTCGGAAGCGCGATCCTTCGTCGAAGGAGAGACTGTAGCATGCAAGGTGCTCCGGCCTGCTTTCAAGCGCCTCCCCGAGGGTCTCCGCCCACTGGGCATGGGTTTGCCCCGGGACTGCATAGATGAGGTCCATGCCTATATTTCTGAATCCCGCCTTTCGTGCAGCGAGATAGGCCTTCCGCGCCTGAGAGGAGTCGTGAAGCCGTCCGAGGGAGTTGAGAACTGCATCCGAAAAAGACTGTACACCCAGGCTGAGTCGGTTCACGCCTCGATTCAGCCAGAGCTCAAGCTTCCCGTCGGTTACCGAATTGGGATTGGCCTCAATCGTGACTTCGGCGCGGTTATGAAAATGAAAGGCTTTCGTGATTACGCTGTACAGGGCGGAAAACTGCTGTTCCGACAGAACCGACGGCGTCCCCCCGCCGATGTAGACAGTCGAAAAGATACAATGGTTGAAATACTCTTGGAGTGATTCCGTCTCTTTTCGCAGTGCAGTGATATACCGATCAGCATGAGATATCTCGTACTCTGTGGAATAAAAGCCACAATACGGGCATTTTTTAACACAAAACGGAACATGTACGTACAATGACATCATGTTAATAAGTTGTTTTTCCGCGCGAAATGCAGGACGAGAAACCGAACGAGCGTATTTTAGGATGCAAGTACAATGCCGTGAGGACGGTCATGATCATGGAGTCGAAGGAACATCGATGATCAGCGCGGATTCATCACAATCCGGAAATTTCACACAATTGAGACAGTCAGTCCATATCTTGTGGGGAAGTTCCTTCTTATCCACATCCTTGAATCCGAGCTTTCTGAAAAAATCCTCCTGGTAGGTGAGGACGAACACTCTCCGGACACCGAGCTGCTCCGCTTCCGCAAGGCACTGCTTGACCAGAGCGGAACCGACGCCCTGCTTCAGTCGTTTACGAAGGACGGCAAGCGACCGAATCTCGGCCAGCCCGTCCCAGCTGATATGAAGCGCGCACACACCGATGATGTTCCCCTGCTCTACGCACACTGAGAAATCACGCATGTTTTCGTAGAGCTCGTTCAATGTGCGCGGCAGCATCTGGCCGCTGTCAGCGTACTGGTTCACCAGCGATTGAATTGTTTTTACATCAGTCAGCGTTGCTTTGCGAATCATAGTAATGAAATATGTCCACGCCCTGCACGGTGATGAAAGCGCTTCATGCTTATTGAAGCGTTAAATAATAATTGAGGGTAGCAGTGCCCTTTATCATGATAAATGGTCCGGTGCTCGTGCCTGACGTAAACGGCATCGAAGTGATCGTTACACTGCTGGTCAAAGTGCTGAGGAGGATGTCGCTCTGAATCTGCGTGAAAGTCACCGCATTGCTGCCGCTGGTCGTGAAACCGAATTTCCCGAAGGTCCCTGTCGTATCCGTAACGAGCGAATAGAGAAGACTCTTCATTAACAAAGAGGAATCCTTATAGATAAAAACCTGCGGGCAGCTGGAGGTCGTGGTCGCGGCGGAATCCACGTGGAAACTTATATCCACATTTTGTACCGTATTTACCTTGAACGACTGGAGCAAACCTCCATTATAGATGTGTAGGACGCCACCCACCGCTGTATTCGTAGTCGTTGGCGAGGAAAGCGTCTGTGTGACATCGGATGACATTAACCGGAGATCGTAGAAGAATTGGTCCAGATTCGTT
>DATHDE010000191.1:0-43760 GCA_035490495.1 Nitrospirota bacterium | reverse complement strand
CTTGAACGCGAGCACTTTCGTGATCGCAGCCGTCAACGTCGTCTTGCCGTGGTCTACGTGGCCGATCGTGCCTACGTTTACGTGCGGTTTCGTTCTCTCGAATTTCGCCTTTGCCATGCTGTTCCCCTCCTGTCGGGAAATGAAAAAAGGTAAAAACAGTTGCTGTTTCTGGAGCCCATGAGCGGGATTGAACCGCTGACCTCATCCTTACCAAGGATGTGCTCTACCAACTGAGCTACATGGGCGGCTCTTCGCGAGTCTATAGAGTTCATTGATTTCGTAGAGGCTGGTGAGTCATAAGACCTTTTGCTCTATGAACACCATAAACCCTGCAAACGAATACTGGAGCGGGAAACGGGATTCGAACCCGCGACCCCCAGCTTGGAAGGCTGGCGCTCTAGCCAGCTGAGCTATTCCCGCTTTTCAATACAAACGTCGGAGTGTCTCGTCCGAACTCTGGACTCAATACTCCGAATGAAACTGGTGGGGAGGGGAGGTTTCGAACCTCCGTAGGCGCATGGCCGACAGATTTACAGTCTGTTCCCTTTGACCGCTCGGGCACCTCCCCGGAACTCCGGTGCCTCTTAACCTGACATTTCTTTGTCTTGCTGATCCTGCTTCTGCGGGTTAGTTTCCTGCATACCGGAAGGAGCCTATATCGTTCTCGGATTTGGAGGAAAATGGAGCCACCGAAGGGACTCGAACCCCCGACAGGCTGATTACAAATCAGCTACTCTACCAGCTGAGTTACGGTGGCAGGAACCCCCTAGGAAACTTCAGTACAGAACAAACACTCCCGTGGGCGCACCTTCCGCGCCAAAGAATTGGAATTATAAAAGATAATACAAGAATTTGTCAAGTAAAAAGATTAAGCCAAGTGGATTGACAGGGAATTGTCATTTCTGCAACGAACGTCTGCTCGCACCCGTCAAAGAGCGCTGCGGGTCATGAAGACGCATACATATGCACAGGCGATATCAAGCGACGCGAGGCCCGCTGCTGGCTCGGGGGTCTTCCTATTGCCCGATGCATCACGTTCTGCGCTGGCGCAAAACTTCATACAGCAGCGCACCGGCTGCTACGGACACATTCAGTGATGAGATATGTCCGTGAAGAGGCAACGAGACGAGGAAATCGCAATGTTCTTTGACCAGCCTCCTCACCCCTTTGTCTTCCCCGCCGATCACGAGCGCAAGCGGCCGCACGAAATCGCTGCTCCAATAGACGGTTCCGCTCCCCGCCTCAGCACCGACAATCCATATATTGTTTTTCTTCAGTTCCTCGATTGTGTTTACGATGTTGTTCACTTTGACGACGGGGATATATTCGAGGGCCCCGGCTGCCGTTTTTGCGACGACTTCGGTGAGGCCTGCGGCGCGCCGTTCCGGAATGATGACCCCGTGTACGCCCGCTGCTTCGGCTGTTCGCAGGATCGCGCCCAGATTCCGGGGGTCTTCAACGCTGTCGAGAACGAGGAACAGGGCGGTTTCATTTCGTTCAGCGGGGATGCGAAGGATATCGTCCAGCGAGGCGTATGCGCGCGCTGCTGCAAGGGCGACGACCCCCTGGTGCACTGCGCCGGGCGCTTCCCGGTTCAATGCATCACGAGACAGCACCCTGATCTCGATGCCGCGTTCGCGTGCAATCCGCAGCAGCTGGTGAACCTCGTGGTCCGTCTTCCGCTGTTCGGCGATCAGAAGCCGCTGCACAGGCCTGCCCGAGCGGAGCGCTTCCGTAACTGGATTCACTCCGAATATCTTATCCCTGGGCATCGATTTATTCCTTTTGATTCGCCGCGGCATCAGAACGTGGAGCACAAGGGATGGGCCGAAGGCTGGATGAATGGCGTGCACTTCGGCGGAGAAAAGTTTATTTCGGTTTCCACACGGTGCCGTCGGGTCGGTCGAACAATTCAACACCGCCGTCGTCCAGGATCTTTCTAATGCGGTCCGCCTCAGGCCAGTCTTTTCGCGATCGTGCTTCGTTGCGAAGATGGATCAGTTCCTCGATGCGCTCGACCGAGAGCCTTACTTTGGCGTCCGTTCGCCTTCCCTCGCTGAACCACTCTTCCGGGGTACGGACAAACAAACCGAGCGTCTTGCCAACGTCATCGAATGCAGCCCCGGCGCTGACCAGGATGAAAAACGCGCCGTCCTGGTTCTTCCTGTCCACCTCGGAGAGGAAACGGTTGATGTCGCGCACAAGATCGTAAATGAGGCCTATGGCGAATGCGGTGTTGAAATCGTCGTCCATGGCTTCTTCAAAAGAATTCGGAAGGTTCTGTATTTTCTCATAGAGCGGGCGGTCGCTGACCTCGATAACGTCCTCGGGCCTGACCGCAGGTGTGCGCTTGCCCGCGAGGAACTTCAGAATTGCCTCTTTCATCGTATAGAAGCGATCGAGTCCGGCGCGTGCGTCTTTCAGGTTCGCGTCGGAAAAATCGATGGGGCTGCGGTAGTGCGTCGAAAGGAGGAACAGACGGACGACTTCCGCATCGTACTCGTTCAGAATGTCGCGGATGGTGAAGAAGTTGCCCAGGGATTTTGACATCTTCTCCTGGTTGATGTTCACGAATCCGTTATGGAGCCAGAAATTCACGAACCGTTTCCCGGAATACGCCTCGCTCTGGGCTATTTCATTCTCGTGATGCGGAAAAACAAGGTCCTTTCCGCCAGCGTGAATGTCGAACGTCGTTCCGAGGTGCTTGAAACCCATGGCCGTGCACTCGATGTGCCATCCCGGCCGTCCCGGCCCCCAGGGGCTGTCCCAGGCGGGTTCGCCCGGCTTCGACGCCTTCCAGAGCGCGAAATCCAGGGGTGCCTGCTTCCGCTCGTCGACTTCAACTCGCGCGCCGGCCTTGAGGTCGTCAAGGTTCCGCTTGGACAGTTTGCCGTAGTCCTTGAAGCTCGCCACGCTGAAATACACATCGCCGTCGACAACATACGCATGGCCCTTGCGCACGAGCCCCTGGATCACCTCGATCATTTCGTGAATGTGCTCCGTCGCCTTCGGCTCCACATCCGCCCTGCCCACACCGAGCCGTTTCATGTCCTCCTGGTAGGCGTCGATGTACTTCCGTGCCACGTCCGCCGCGCTGACGCCTTCTTCCTTCGCGCGATTGATGATCTTGTCGTCAACATCCGTGAAATTTCGCACGTACGTTACGTCGAAACCCTTGCGCCGAAAATACCGCTGGATCAGATCGAACGCCACGGCACCCCGCGCGTGGCCGAGATGGGAATAGTCATAGACTGTCACGCCGCAGGCGTATATCGTGACTTTCCCCGGCTGCAGGGGGACAAATTCTTCCTTCTTGCCCGAGAGCGTGTTGTAGAGCTTGATCATGATGGGGGATTTTACCTCGACTGTTTTAGTATAGCAAATCGAAGAAGTGATTGTATCCAATGGGTGTTGGATTTGTCAAGCTTTTTATCCCGGTTCACCCGCAGGGCAGCGGCTGATCGCTACCTGTTCAACTCGATGCGGTCTCCGGTCTGTACTCCTGAGCCCGCCGCAGTTTCAATCACCCAGGCGGTCTCCGGCGGAGACGGATAATAAGCACGGCTGCCCGGCGCGCAGCCGGCATAAACGCGTGAGACGTGCTTTTTCGGATCCACGAAAATGATGTCGATCGGGAACTTCACGCTTCCCATCCAGAAGGTCGTTTGTTCAGGACGCTGAAAAACGAAAAGGGCTGCTTCATCGATCTGGAGCTGGCGGAAGCCCTGCAGCCCCCTTGTCCTTGTCTCATCCGTATCGCACAGAAGAACAACATTGAACCGCCGGGTGTGCGCCGCTCCCCTGGAAGAATGGACAACCACGCTCCGGACGGCGCTGCCCGTGGCCTTCGTCTGCTCCCCGCCATGTGCGAGCTTAACCTCCAGGATCAGGACTGCGGCACCGATGGCCAGGGTAATAACCGTAATGAGCGCACCCACGCGGAAGTATTCCATGAACCCGATCTCCAGCCGGCGCCTCGCCTGCTGCGCTACGATGAGATTTGCAACCGACCCGATGAGCGTCATGTTGCCCGCCAGCGTGCTGCTCATGGCAAGCGCCAGCCACATGATCTTATCGTTCCCGAGCGTGTTCATGAGCGGCCTGAGCAGCATGACCGCGGGCACGTTGCTCACGGCGTTCGACAGGATTGCAGAGACCGCTGAGAGCCCCGCGATTTTCCCTGCTGGTGAGAAGGCACCGATGCTGCCGATACGCGCGATCACGACACGGGCGAGCCCCGAGGCTTCGACGCCGTGCATGACCACGAACAGTCCGGCGAAAAACAGGAGCAGCGTCCAGTCAACACCCTCGAGAATTTTTTCGGTCCGCACACCGCCCGTGAGCAGGAGGATAACCGCACCGGTGATCGCGGCGAGCGAGTAGGGGTACCCCGCGGAGAACCCTCCGAGCACACCGGCGCTGACGACCAGCGACTTGACCAGGAGCGTCCGCCGCACGGGTATTTCCGCAAGGCGCGGCCGCACAGAAAAGGCAGTCGCATGTATTTCATCGCGATAGACAAATCGAATGACCGCGATGCAGACAACGAGCCCGATGAACGTAACCGGGAAAAGAGCCGCGAGAAATTCGAGATAGCCGATCTTCGATGCGATCCCGATCAGCATGTTCTGCGGATTGCCCGTTACGGTCATGACACTGCCGACATTCGATGAGGTTGCGAGTGCCAGCAGGTAGGGCATGGGGTTCACCCCCAGCTGGAGCGCCACTTCGAGGATGATCGGCGTATACAGGAGGCAGATCGTATCGTTCACGAACAGGGCGGAAAGAAGACCCGACGACACGGACACGAACACAAGAAGCTGCAGCGGCGTGCGGGCAAAGGTGAGAATCCGGCCTGCCATGAGTTCGAAGAACCCCGCGGTCCGCAGGTACACGGTAATGATCATCATGCCGAGAAGAAGAAGCAAGGTATGCATGTCGATTGCATGGAACGCCTCTTCAAGCGTCAGGACGCCGAATACGATCATGAGCACGGCACCGACAAGCGCGCCGGCTGTACGGTCGATATGCAGCCGGGGAATCTGGCGAAGGCCGATGAAGATATAGGTCAGAATGAATAAGATGAGCGCCGTCAGCATGGGCGGCAATGTACCACGGCGGAGCGGGAGAATTCAAGAATCGTCACAGTTTGTACCCGATTTTGCGCAGGAACCCCTTTCGCTGATTTCTGTCCTCTGCCGATTCCACACCTTTGGGCGAGGAGCCGTCGATCACGCCGAGGATTCCCCTGCCCTGCGCGGAGGATGCGACAATGACTTCGAGGGGATTCGCCGTTGCGCAGAAGATACGGCAGACCTCGGGGCAGTTTTTGACCTGGTTCAGGATGTTGATGGGGAAGGCATTCTTGAGGAATATACAGAACACATGGCCCGCGCCGATGGACTCGAGCGTCCCGACGCACAACCGGATGAGTTCCGGATCATTGCCCTCCGTGCGGATGAGGCACGGCCCCGAGGCCTCGGTGAAGGCAATGCCGAATTTTGCCTGCGGTACGGTCGTGGCGACGATCTCGTAGAGGTCTTCTGCGGTCTTGATAAAGTGGGTCTGGCCGAGAATGACGTTGCAGCCTTCGGGAATTTCAACTCGGACGAAGCTCGTATCCATGGACTGCCTCCTGCAAGAGGGATGGGCTGTCGTCAAGTATACCAGAGAACAGGATCACATCAAGATGTAATTTTTATACGGCCGTGCCCCTCGGGCCTGCATCCGGACAGCAGGGCAACCAGCATGTTCCCGCCGATGTGTGCATGCTCTCCCCTCACCCAGTTGTGTTACGCAGCGAGAACTGTGTTATACTAGCTATACTGGCCGCATGCCAGCAGATCACGACACCCGGAAAAAGGAGGAGCCAGCCATGCCGCAATTCATTATCTTGAGCCACCTTACGGACGAGGGAAGGAAGACCATCAAGGAAAAGCCGGAGCGGATTATCGAGGTGAACAAGGAGATCGAGAAAATGGGCGTCAAAGTCATGAAGCAGTATGCCCTGCTCGGCATGTACGATTTCATAAATATCGTGGAAGCGCCTGACAACGAAACAATGATGAAGATGTCGGTCGAGATCGGAGCGCGCGGATCAGTCCAGATGACGACCCTTCCCGCGGTCGCCATCGAGGAATTCATCAAGAAGATAAAATAAGTCCGGATCGCTAGTGGAGCCCCCTCCGGCAGGAGCCGGAGGCGCTCCCTTTAAGAACGCGACCTACCGCAGCCTGCGGCGCGAACCCCCGGCAGGAGCCGGGGACTTACAAGTCGCGGAATTCAGCACTGCCGGGTTTGTAATACATGAGGCGTTGCGCGAACGGCGTAACATCGCGGATGAGAGCCCCTGCTTCTTCGTCGCTCATGGGTTCGAACGAGCTCACATAGTCGATATTCCGTTCGAGCTGACCGAGAGTATCGCAACCAATGACGACAGTTGAAACAGGCTGGGAAAGTGCAAACCGCATGAACGGCTCCATACTCGTAAACCAGGGCAGCTTTGCGGCCAGACCCCGGAAATAGACTTTCATGCCGATGATGCCCATGGATTTGCCGCGCGCAAGGGGGAGGACTGCAGTCAGGAAGCCGTCCCGGGCGGATTCTGCCGGATTGACCGGCATCAGAACCGTATCAAAGGAAAACCGTTCAATGCATTTCCTGAGAACGAGCGGAGAATGATGTCCGGTAATGCCAATGAACCGCACCTTCCCCTGCTCCTTTGCCTCGACAAACGCTTCGATCGCGCCGTCGGCGCCGAAAATTTCCTTTATTTCCTCCTCATCACGCACGTCGTGCACCTGCCACAGATCAAGATGGTCGGTGCGCATATTGGCAAGCGTTTCATGCAGATGGGCGAACGCGCCCTTTTTATCCCGGCTGTGCGACTTGCTCGTGAGGAACACGTCCTTCCGGCGCTCCTTCAGCGCCTTGCCGTAATAGGATTCGCTTCCTGAATAGGCGCGCGCTGATTCGCAGTACGCGATCCCGAGATCCAGCGCGCGGTTGATCAGTGCATACGCTTCGCGCTCGCGTCCGAACGTGCGCAGCACTCCCTCCCCTCCGAGGCCGAGCATCGTTACGCGTTCACCTGTCTTTCCGAGCATTCGTGTGGGGATCATGGTTACCTGCAGATCAGAACCGGGCACCGGGCGTGGTTCAGGACGTTTCGCGACACGCTTCCGAGATGACTGCGGAGTTTACGCTCGCCCCTGCTTCCGATGACAAGGAGGTCGGCATGCATCGACTCCGCTGCCTTCAGAATTTCCTGCGAAGCATCCCCGACCCTGTTGAGGATATCAATGCGGCCGAATCTTCCTGCCAGATCGGTCCGGGCCTGTTCGAGGATACGCGCGGACCGTGCATATTCTTTTTCCCTGATATGAACGACGGCGTCCTTGATGCGGACGTCCTCTTCAGGAACATAGCGTTCCGGAATGTCGAGGAAGCCGGAAGGAATCACGTTCATGATCGTGATCTGCGCCGTGTCGGGCAGGGGAAACAGCCTCAGCACTCTGCCGGTGACCCCGGAATATTCGCTGTCGTCAACAGCATACAGCACCTTCATGCCGTTCTGACTCGGCTCAGGCTGATGCTTGACGATCAGGACCGGTTTCGTGGAGTTCGCTGCAACGGAGCGGGAAACACTGCCCAGCAGGGCCGAAGTAAAGCCCTTCAACCCTCTTCCTCCTAAAGCAATGACGTCCACGGCGGCTTTGTCCGCAGCAGTCACGATGCAGTGCTCGGGTGTGCATTCATACAGCGCGCCCTCCAGAATCTCCTCACTGACGGTTGCGTTGACGGGTTTGAGGATGTCGGTTATGGTGTCCAGGATCCTGGGAGCACACTCCTTCTTTATAGCCTGCAGTGTTTCATAGTAGAATTTCCTGTCTTCATGAAAGGGAACCGCGAAGATGACGTGCAGAACGATGATCGAATCATCCCCCCTCCATGCCATCCTGTTGAGAAACCGTGCGGCATTCTCCGAGTACTCCGAACCATCTGTGGCCAACATCAGTTTCACGGCAATCCCCTCCTTTCCCTACTATGTATTATAGCGAATTCCGGAGCGGCCGCATGCTCCTCCGGGGTATTTCTCCCGCTCAGGAGCCCCATGTGAGCTCATGGCCGTCGATGATACCCGAGCCGAGATATCGCGCAAGCTGCAACAGGAACGACCTGACCTTGTGAGATCCGGAACGAGCGATGGAACAACTGCTACGTTAAAAACTGCTACGCAATTTCAACAACAACGTCCCGGATGCCGCCCGCTCAAAACGCCACCGCGTAAAGCAAATGGTCATAATCAGGCACAAGCACGCGGGCAAAGAGGCTGCACCTACCTTTCAGGGTAGTTGTCCTTTCGTTCCGGGAACAGGAGTTTGTCATGGCAATCGATAAGAACGCAGGTTTTATTAATTGTCCGCACCATGAAGCGGCGCAGTGAGCGGGGGGCGTCGAGGCGGGGTGGCAGGGCATGGCGCGACTCAATGCTTATTATTATCGCCTGTCAAGCATTATGCGTGGAATGCGTCAACGTCCCCCCCGGAGGAGTGCTGCCGAACTGCATAAGTGAATGACTGCTGCAACGGCTGTGATTATGTGCCCGAAATATATTTCTCGAGATGCGTGATCGTCGTTTCCTGATCCGCGATGATGGCGTTGACCGTGTCGCGCATGCTCACGACCCCGATGAGAATACCGTCCTTGAGAACGGGGAGGTGCCGGACATGGTGTTCGCTCATGAGCGCCATGCAATCCTTGACAGAGGTCGTCGGGCTCACCGTGACAGGGGGGCTGGTCATCAATTCCCTCACCACCGTATTTTTCGATGCCCTCCCGTGCAGAATAACCTTGCGTGCATAATCGCGCTCAGAGAACATGCCGATGACAACCCCATCGTCCAAGACGGGCATCGCTCCCACGTTTTTTCTACTCATCATTTCAAGCGCCTCATATGCAGTTGCATCTGGGTCCACAGCAATATACCCATACCCTTTTTTTCGCAGCACCTCTCCGACCAACATACTCGTACCCATGCGCGTAACCTCCTTTTTTTCTCATGGGATTATTACAACAATTGCGAGCTCACCGACATGATAAGGTCTCGTTTCACCGGCGGGACAGTCCCCTCCTCAGTTTTTCTCTGATGTACGGAATAAGTGTGCAGGTATAAGCATTCTCTTGATGCTATTATTTCTTTTATATCACTGAGAAGGTATCGTGTCAAATCGTTCAAAAAAGAGGGATGCCGCTGTTTAATTTTGAGTAGTTTCTACACAAAAAAACATCCTTGCATGGTATAAACTGCAGCCGACAGCCTTCTTTTCTTGCTCGCAAAGGACGTGATGCAAGAAATTACTACTTTACATATTTTCTTTTCTGAATTATTTGGTCTTATCGTGTAAGAAGAGCTTTGCACTCGCGCTATGGGGGGCAGACAAGTAGATCCTCTTTCGGTAGGTGCCGGAGGCTCCCATTCATAACGCAAACTCCCGCGACCTACGGCGCGAACCCCGGCAGAAGCCGGGGGATTGCAAGTCGCGTGATTCACAAAAAAGAAAAGCCCCCTTAACAACTGAGGGGGCGATGAGAGGTTGATCTCCAATGGAGCGGTTTGCTAGTGAATCGAACCGTTCCCGGTATAAAGGATTTTCTTCGACACGTTTTTAACATCAGCCGTCCCGGTCAGCAGCATGGCCTGGAGCAGTTCGCTCTTCATCTTGTTCAGAAGCAGCGCCGCGCCTTCCCTGCCCCCGCCGAAAACGCCGACAACCAGCGGCCTGCCCACGAGCACGGCATCCGCGCCCAGCGCCAGGAGTTTCAGCACATCCGTCCCGCTCCGGACGCCGCCGTCCGCGAAGATGACGGTCCTGCCCTTGACGCGGGCGGCGATATCCGGAAGGACTTCCGCGGTTCCGGGAGTGAAGTCCAGCACGCGCCCTCCGTGATTCGATACGACGATGCCGGCTGCTCCGGCGCGAACCGCGTCCTCCGCTTCTTCCACGGTCATAACGCCTTTTATTATAAACGGGAGACTGGTCGCGGAAACAACGTCCTTTACTTCGGCGTATGTTTTCGGACTGACCGGCTGTCCTTTCAGGGCCATGGTAATGAGCCCCGCGCCATCGATGTCCATGCCTACGGCCAGAACGCCTGCGGTTTCCGCGAGCCGCATGTACTTGACGATCTCCTCATGAGCGCGGGGTTTGATGATCGCGACCGTGCCGGCCTTGTTTGCAGCACCCGCCTTGAGCCCGCTCGCATACATGGCGGGATCGGCGCCATCGCCGGTCATGCAGACAGTGCCTGCCTGGATCGCGCCGGATACAAGTTCGGTGATGAACTCCTCCTCCGTCAGCTTCCCGCCCATATTATACGGCGTACCGGTCATGGGCGCTGCCAGAATCGGCACGGCGAGCTTCCGGCCCCACAGGGTGAAGGAGAGGTCCGGTTCCTTGACCTCGTGAATCGTACGCATACGCAAACGTATACGCGACAATGCATCCATGTTGGCTTTGAAGGAACTGCCCGTGCCCGTACCGCCCATGCCCGGCACTTCGCCTGCGCACGCGCGTCCATCGCAGACCGGGCAGACCCGGCAGTAGCCTTTGAGTTTCTCCCGGGCAGTATCCCGAATTGTCTTCAAATCCATCGCCGCGTCCCCCTCTACCCTTCGAATGTCCAGCCGCACTGCGGACAGGTGATGCGGACGCTGAAGCCGATATAGTGCTTCTTGAGGAATGCATGCTCGAGCTCATTGTTGCACAGGTGGCACAGGATCGGGCCCGTGCTGCCCGTCCTGTGCTGGTTCTTCACCTTTGCAACAATCTTGTACAGGCTCATCTCGACGAGTTCAAATTCACAGCACCCCATGCTATTCCTCCACGACCTGGAGCACGGGATCGCCGTAGCGGTCGGTCACGGTCTGCTGGATCTGGAGCAGATCATACCAGCGTTTGAAGGTCGCCGCAAACAGGACCGTGATGAGCACCATGATGATCGCCGAGAGGACCACGAGCAGGTATTTCTCCTTCGGCATATAATTCGTCATGATGTTGAGGTACCCCGCGTAGAGAGTCGTGATGCCCATGAAAATGCCCGGCACGGCGGTGATCCAGGCATACCGCGCCTTGCCCATTCTGATGATCATCGTCGTGCCGATGATGAGGGCGCTCGCGGCCAGAAGCTGATTGCTCATGCCGAACAGCGGCCAGATGGTCGAGATGTCGCCCGTGTATACGAGGTAGCCCCATGAACCGGTGAAGAGAAAGCTCGTGACGATGATGCCCGGCCACCATTTCTTTTCGAGGAATTTCGGCGCAGCCTTGCCGATCATTTCCTGCAGCAGGAAGCGCCCCACGCGCGTGCCCGTGTCAACCGCCGTCAGGATGAAGACCGCTTCAAACATGATGGCGAAGTGGTACCAGTAGGACATGAGACCCTTCATGAACGGCACGGACGAGAAGATGTAGGCCATGCCCACGGCGAGCGACACCGCACCGCCGGGACGGCCCTGCACTTTTTCACCCACTTCCTGGGCAAGCGACGGCAGGTTCTGGACGGTCATGCCGAGTTTCTCGAATACGGCGGGTGCGGTATTGATGGCGAAGTAGTCTGCAGGTACGAGCACGCAGGCCGCGACAAGGGCCATGATCGCCACAAACCCTTCGACCAGCATGGCGCCGTAGCCGATGAATAGGATGTCCCGCTCATTGCCGATCATCTTCGGTGTGGTGCCCGAGCCGATGATCGCGTGGAAGCCCGAGAGGGCGCCGCAGGCGATCGTGATCAGAACGAACGGATACACCGCACCCGGGATGATCGGGCCGCCGCCGCTCACGTACTTCGTGATCGCGCCCATCTGGAAGTCAGGACGGACTACGAAGATGCCGATGGCGAGCATGGCGATCGTTCCGATCTTAAGATACGTGGAAAGGTAGTCGCGGGGGCAGAGCAGCATCCAGACCGGCAGGACTGAGGCCACAAACCCGTAGATCGGGATGATGATGGAGATCTGCTTCTTGGTGAGCGTGAACATCGATGCAAGCGTGGGGTTCGCTGCCACGTAGGGGCCGACGATGATCGCGAGGAACAGCAGCACAACGCCCATGACGCTCGCGCCCTTCACATCGCCGGGCCTGACCTTGTACATCCAGATGCCCATGAGGAAGGCGATCGGCATGGTGGCGAAGACCGTGAACGTTCCCCAGGCGCTTTCGAACATGGCGTTCACGACCGCGATGGAGAGCCCTGCGAGGGTCAGGATCAGGATGAACAGAAACGCAACCGATGCCACGCCTCCCGCCACCTTGCCGACTTCGCTTTCAGCGATCTTCGACAGGCTCTGCCCTTTGTGACGCACCGACGCGAAGAGCACAACCATGTCATGCACCGCACCCGCGATCACCGCGCCGATCAGGATCCAGAGCGCTCCGGGAAGGTACCCGTACTGCGCAGCCAGCACAGGCCCGAGCAGGGGTCCGGCAGCAGCGATAGCGGCGAAGTGGTGACCGAAGAGAACGTATTTGTTCGTCTTGTGGTAGTCATGGCCATCAGCCATGGTCACCGCGGGCGTCAGCCGTTCCGCCTGCAGGTTCAGCACCTTGTTCGCGATGAAGAGCCCGTAAAAACGGTACGCCAGCGCAAACACGCACATTGAGACGAATACCAGGGTCAATGCATTCATACACGTTCCTCCTTAGTTATTGATTTATTATTCTTGTTGAACCCGGTTTGGAACCGGGCACGCAATATGTACGGATCGCGCTGCCGATGAGATAACATAACCGGATAAAGCGACTGGATAACACTACAAAAAAAGTATACTTAAGAAACCGTCAGATGGCAATCATATACAAGTGAACGGCATGGAGAGGAGACTGAATGGCGGTTTTTTACGGGTGAACGGCATGACACCTTTTCCAGAAAGCGAGGTGAGGAATGTTTGCAGATTTCCGGCCTGGTTTTCACTTTTATTCCGATCAGCGTTCATCAGCGAAAACCCCCTCACATGGCTTTACAGATCAAAATACTGTTTCAGATCCTTCGCGTTATACCTGCTGACCAACACCTCGGTTTTTTCCTTGTCATCCATGATCAGTTTGTAGCTTCCGTTGAACCAGGGGACCACCTCGGAGACGTGGTTGATGTTGGCGAGAAAACTCCGGTGCGTCCTGATGAATCCAAAGGAAGAAAGCTTCTGCTCCAGTTCCTGCAGCGTAGCCTTGGCCTTGAATTTGCCTTCTGTTGTATGCACGGACAGCTCGCCGTCATGGCACCTGACGAACAGGATTTTGTCCGGTTGTGTGGGAATGATTTTTTCACCCTTGATGAGGGATATCCGCTTCCCGGCAGCCGTCCCCGCGGTTCCCGCCGGGTTCCGCAACAGATCCGCCGCCTTGAGCGCGGGACGGCTCAGGAAATTTTCCACTTTTGCAATTGCCTTGCGCACGCGCTCCTGGGAGTAGGGTTTGAGGATGTAATCGAACGCTTCCACTTCGAACGCCTCGACCGCGTAGTTCTGGAACGCCGTCGTAAAGATAACGAGCGGCCTCCGTGTCATCTCGGACAGGATGCGCGATACCTCCAGTCCGTTGAGCCCCGGCATCTGGATGTCCAGAAAAGCCACGTCAGCGTCGGTTTCGCAGATGCTCTTCAGACCTGCGGCCCCCGTGGATGCTTCACCCGCGACCTCCACCCCGTCGATCTGGGATAGGAGATATTTAAGCTCGCGCCGCGACGGCGCCTCGTCGTCGATAATGCACACTTTCATAAACAAGGTCGATACAGGTCGCACAGGACACCGGCATACAGCGAAAACGGCGTTCGGAGGCTTTCCGGTCCTGTCAATCCCGGCATCCCCCGTCAAAACGATGTTAAAATCGAAAAACTCACGCCGGAACAACAAAGGAGACAATCGTCCCCTTATTCAGTGTGCTTTCGATCTTCAGGCGGTGGTCGTTGCCGTAGAGGGCGGTGAGGCGCATCTTGACATTCTTGAGCGCAATGCCGGCGCCGGACGCATTCCGGGTCTGCGATCGTTCCGAAAAAAGCGCGGCAAGGTGCTCCGCCGTCATGCCCACTCCGTCGTCCGCCACGGCAATGCTGACGAAGCCGTTGTCCCGCCGGGCATTGATTGTGATGCAGCCGCCCTCTTCCTTCGGAAGGATGCCGTGCTTCAACGCATTCTCGACAAGGGGCTGCAGAATCAGCGGCGGAACGCGGCAGTCAAGCGCCGCATTGTCCACCTCGAATCCGACGCTCACACGGTCCTCGAACCGTGCGGTTTCAATGGCCATGTAGGCCTTGCAGTGTTCGAGCTCCGTCGAGAGAGGAACGTTCTCCGTGCCCGGGTTGATGTTCTTGCGGAAGAATTCGGCCAGCTTGAGCAGAAGCTCGGAAGCTGTTTTGGGATCGGTCCGGGTGTAGCTCACGATCGTATTGATCGCGTTGAACAGAAAGTGGGGTTTAATCTGGGACTGGAGCGCACGTATCTCTGCGTCGGCAACGAGCTTGCGCTGGTTCTCAACATCAGCCAGTTCGAGCTGGTTGGAGAACAAATGCGCCAGGCCGTTTGCCAGCTCCATGTCCAGCACACTGATGCCGTTTTCCTTGATCCGGTACATCTTGAGTGCGCCTACGGTCTTGTCCCTGCGGTTGAGCGGAACGATGATCGCGGAGCCGAGCCTGCACTTCACATACGTGCACCCGATCTCGCTCTTCGTCGAGGGCACCTGAAACGTGCCGTTATGCAGCGCCTTCTTGGTCGCTGAGGTAAGGATGCGGTCCCCTGCCTTGTGGTGGTCCTCTTCCGCGCCTGCGTGGGCAAGGATCTTCGTTTCATCGGTGATCGCAACCGCGTCGAGGTCCGTCATTTCGAGAATGATGCGCGCCGTTTCGCCGGCAGACCGCTCGTTCAGGCCACTGCGCAGATACGGCAGCGTGCGCAGGGCGATCTTGAGCGCCGTCTGCGCCTGGTACGCGCCAATGCGTTCCTGCTCCCGCGACACGGAAGCCACCATCTCGACGAAAACGGCGAGTCCCACGGAATTCACAACGATCATCGGGCCCGCGATAAGTTTCACCAGGTTCAGCGCAGCGTCAAACGGCTTCGCGAGCAGAAGGATGATCAGCATCTGGATCACTTCGACGACAATCCCTGAGAAAAAAGCCACGCCCGCGTCGAACGGCCGCCGCTTGAGCTGATGATAGAGGAAACCGCCTGCCAGCCCCTCCACGACCGTCGCGATCCCGCAGGCAATCGCAGTGAACCCGCCGATATCGATCAGAAACCGATGGCCTCCTGCAAGGAGTCCGGCAACAAACCCCACGAACGGGCCGCCAAGGATACCGCCCATGGCCACGCCCACAACCCGGGAATTCGCAATGGCATTCTGCACGGGAACGCCGAGGTAGGTACCCGCGATGCCGAACGTGCCGAACAGGGCCGCGAGCATGAGTTTTTCACGGCGGGACGCCCGTCCCGTGATCAGCTTTTTCACCACGGTGAAGCGCAGGAGGAAAATAAGAATGATTGCAAAAATTCCAAGCCTGCCGATCAGATCTATGAAAAGCTGGAAGGTGGTCATGCGGTTGCCCCCGGCTGGTCTTCCTGTTGCCGTCGCGTAGGTACATTATTCGTCAATCCCGGTGAAAAGGCAACCGGAAAATGGGCTGCAGATGCATGCATTTTTCGGTATACTGAAGTGCATGGACCGCGGAAGAAGAGTTAACCTGGATTAGGACCGTGAAGGAATATAAATTATTATCTTGCAGAAGACACCGAAAGTACCGGTCGTGACAGACATGAGGCGTCTCAAGGGAGAAGGATGATGGCGAGCGTCGAGTATTCCGTTTCAGCCGTTCCCGGCATCCTCTGTGTCCTGTGGTAATTGCAGGTATACTTTGAAACATGCGGGAGGTGACTCGACATGGTAGATCTTACGGACAAGAACCAGGTGATCGAAACAGTGAACCAACTCTTCATCGATACGGACAACCGGGATTGGCCCCGTGTCAGGGCGCTGTTTGCTCCCCGCGTCCTGTTCGACATGACTTCGCTGGCAGGCGGGGAGCCTGCGACCATTACGCCGCAGGAAATAACCGATGCGTGGGAAAAAGGCCTCCGGCCACTCCAGGCCATTCACCATCAGGCGGGGAACTATCTCGTCGAAATAGACGAAAACGAAGCCTTTGTATTCTGCTACGGTACTGCCTGGCATTACCTGCCGAACAAAACGAACCGTAACACACGGGTGTTCGTGGGAAGCTATGATGTACACCTTACCGCTGTATCAGGGACCTGGAGGATCGACCGGTTCAAGTACAACCACAAATTCATCGACGGCAATCCGAATCTGGAAGCCGGTTAGCTGCCGGCTTTCGGGCGGGTTTCTGTTTCCGTCTTGCGCTGTTTCCCTATCATCGACCGAGAACCTGCGACCGATACCCAGCAGGAAGGAACGCATCATCATCGCGCCTGCCCGTGCCGTTGACAAATCCGTCCCCACCTTCGTGCCGATCTTCGGCGCAGATTCGGCTGCAGACCCGTTCAGGGCCATCACCTCTTCAACATGTCTGATCGTTGTTAATGGTAAACTAGCTGCGATATCCGCACGAGTGATTCTACAGGTATATTGCCGCGGTATTTCACAGGAAATGCCGCTGTAAAACGAGAACAAGCGGGCTGGTTGGCCGCCGCGGTGTGAAAAGGGCAATGCCGGGCGTATCAGGATGCTATTTCACAAGCAGCGAGAGAGGCATATTGCGACGCTACACATTTGGAGCTTTGATGAGATTATCAATCCATTTCACGAGGTCGATTTTGTCCTTCGGCGGACCGTCGACGCGGATCAGTTCAGTTCCGTTGCGATAGACGATGAAGGTGGGGGTTTTGGTGATTTTGAAACGCTGTGCCAGATAGGCGTCGGATTCTATATCGACCTGCATGACCTTGAGCCTGCCGGCCCGTTCCTCAGCGAGTTTTTTCACCACCGGATCAAATATCTTGCAATAGACGCAGAATGGCGCCACGAACTCGACAAGAAGGGTCTCCGCCCAGTGGGCCACGGCCCGGTCAAAGTTATCCTGCTTGACATAGACAGGCTTGCGGGGGATATCCAGCGTTTCTTTGCAATTTCCGCAGGAGATCTTGCTCCCGAGTTTGCTTTCGGGTATCCGGTTGAGCGTGAGGCAGTTGGAACAACGGATAAGAGCGGGCTGGTCGGCACTCATGTCATTGAGAACCTCAGTATACGGGAATAAGCCTTCACAACATTAGTTTAAGCAATTGACCGCCAATAGTCAAGCACGATGCAGATCGGGAAATCCATTTGCCGCCGGAGTGCGGAAACCACAAGGGAACCGGCGCTCAGCCGTCTCGCTCCGGAATAAGACTCATCGCCCGCTCCGTCAGCGCCGTTATGGTGAGAGACGGATTCACGCCCGGATTCGCCGAAATCATGGATCCGTCGCAGACATACATGTTCTCGTACCCGAAAACGCGGTTGTCCCGGTCGATGACCCCTTCGTCCTTATCTCGGCCCATGACGCACCCGCCCAGGATGTGTGCGGTCGTGGGTATGCCGAGAAGCGACTCGGAAAGAAGTGCCACCGGCTTGCCGTTGATTATGCGTCCATAGCGGTCTGCCAGGTCCCGGGCTTCCGGCAGGAGCGCCTCGGGGGCCTTGCCTTGTTCTTCCGAAGACTTCATCCCGAACATGCTGCGCGTGAAGCGCAGCGTGCCGTCGATGGTCTGCATAAAAAGAAGAATTTGCGTTCGCTTCGCCCAATCATCCGTAAAATAGACTTTTGCATTTCTTACCGGATGCAGGATGAGTTCGCGGGCAATATTGAGCGCCCTCGCAAGGATAGTTTTCCCCCCTACTGCCGGAGAACCGAGCAGCCGCCAGAATCCGGATCCCGGGGGATAACGCACCGGTTCAAGATGGCTGTGCTCGTCGGTATGCAGGATCGACGTAATCGCAACACCGTCCGAGAAGATCGATTTCCGGTCGAACGCTGTGACGCCGAGGAGGCTCTCCGAGTTGGTGCGCACATGGCAGCCCACGGTGTCCGACAGGCGTGGCAGGGACGAGCCCTTGAGTCGGAGCAGCAGGTCGACCGTGCCGAGCACGCCGCCGCTGAAGACGACGCCCCGGCAGGTGGTTGCGCCTCGCTTGCGAACAAATGTCGTTGACTCCTTCCAGCGCACGCGATATCCGTTCGCCCCGTCCTCGCGTCCCAGCGGGTGCACGTCAACGACCTCTGACTCCGGCTGTATTACGACACCCCGTTTTTCAGCCTGGTACAGATAGTTTTTATCCAATGTGTTTTTTGCGTTGAAGCGGCATCCGACCATGCAGCCGCCGCAGAACGTACAGCCGCTTCGTTCCGGCCCTTTGCCGTTGAAATACGGATCCGCAACGGTTTTCTCCGGCTCACCGAAGAACACCGCCACCCGCGTCGGTTCGAATTGATCGGCTTTGCCGATCTCCATCGCCAGGGATCGAAGGGCTTTGTCGCCGGTTTCAAGCCGCGGGTAGATGGTTGCTCCGAGCATGGATGAGGCAAGAGGGTAGAACCCCTTCAGCTCCTGTTCCCAATCCGCCAGATGTGACCAGCTCGGCGACTGGAAAAACGACTTTTTCGGGACGGGCAGGGTATTCGCATAAACAAGCGATCCCCCGCCCACTCCCACGCCCGAGAGAATCGTGATGTGCCGGAACCAGTTGAGCTTGAAGAAGCCGAAAAACCGAAGCGCAGGCAGCCAGAACCATCTTTTTACGTTCCAGTTTGTTCGCGGGAAATCCTTGGCGCCAAGTCTCTTCCCTTTTTCAAGCACCAGAACTTTATAGCCTTTTTCCGCAAGCCTGAGCGCGGATACGGATCCGCCGAATCCCGACCCGATGACAACAAAATCGTAGTCATTGTTTCCCGGTGATGTCTTCATGGTCACGTCCACAA
The DNA here is from genome assembly GCA_035490495.1 of Nitrospirota bacterium. Lineage (GTDB taxonomy): Bacteria > Nitrospirota > UBA9217 > UBA9217 > UBA9217 > JAJYKN01. The sequence continues at coordinate 24,794 of DATHDE010000191.1, read as the reverse complement.
ATACCGGCAGGCAGCCAGGCTCAAAGCGATCGCCATTACCGGAGCTTTACTCAACATCATACGCATTCAATTGTTATTGTTCTTTAACCATAAATAATACGCTCCACGCTTCAAGCATCCGTGTCACGATTGCTCACTGCCCGCAGCACTTCTTGTATTTTTTCCCGCTTCCGCACGGGCAGGGATCGTTGCGCCCGGTTTTTGGAGCCTGATGGACGACCTGCCGCGGGAGCAGCACCCTGCCGTTCGTAAAAAACCACACGCCGTTCTCCTTCTTGAACGAGGACAGTTCATGATGCTCCTGTTTGATCCCGTTTTCGATGAAGACGACGTTGAATTCGACCTGGCCCTCGTCGTCGTCGGGACCGCCGCGGAGCGTATTGATGATTTCAATCCCTTTCCATTCAGCCCGTTCCGCCCAGGCGCGGCTGCTCTTTTCGTCATAATCACTCCTGAAATCACGATGGAGCGAAGTAAGAAGGTAAGCCATCTCCTTTTTCACATATGCGCTGTACCGGGAGCGCATGAGGTCTTCGGCTGTTCGTGCCGGCCGGCTTCCCCTGATGATCGGTCCGCAACAGGCATCGTAGCCCGCTCCGGATCCGCAGGGGCAGGCGTCCGTATCCGCTTTCCTCACCGGGAGCGGAGTATCAGGCGTGTTCGACACGGTTTCTCCTTTTTTCTTGCGGGAGGACGAAGGCCAGGCCTACCCGCTGCATGAATTCGTCGAGATGAATTGTCCGAACATCGGGGTCAACGGCATGCTGTCCTCGGCTTCTAGAATGATCTCCATTATAATGTAAATGCGGCAGGATGTCGAATCCCATGTGAAAAAAAAGCACGTTCCACGGGTGCAGGAAGCCGCTGTCCTGCCGCTTAAAACACAGAAAAAAACTTCGCATTCGAATCCGCTTTGGTTATAATTATGCCATGGACATCGGAGCCCTTCTGAGCGCCAACCCTCTTGTTCTTGCCCCCATGGCAGGCATTACGGACCTCCCCTTTCGTCTCATCTGCAGGGAACTGGGCGCCGGCCTTGTTTTTTCGGAGATGGTGAGCGCCGAGGCGCTCATCCGTTCGCATACGCGGACACACACCATGCTCCGCTCATCCCCCGCTGAGCGGCCGGTCGTGTTCCAGATCTTCGGATCCAAACCCTCGTCCATGGCGGAAGCGGCGCGCGTCATATCACAGGGCGACATCGACTACCTTGACATCAACATGGGATGCCCCGTGCCGAAGGTTGTAAAATCAGGCTCCGGATCAGCTCTTCTGCGCGATCTCGGGCTTGCACGGGAGATCATGTCGGCGGTGATTGCAGCATCGCGCGTACCCGTGCTTGTCAAGATCCGTCTTGGCTGGGACGCCAAAAGTATTATTGCCGTAGACATGGCGCGGGCCGCGGAAGCCGCCGGTATTGCAGCAATAACCGTTCACGGTCGCACGAAGGCACAGGGCTTTTCCGGTGCAGCAGACTGGAGTGTGATCAAAGACGTGAGAAACGCGGTAGCGATACCCGTAATCGGCAACGGCGACGTCAGGACCGCATCGGACGCACGCAGACTGCTGGAGGAAACAGGCTGTAACGGCGTCATGATCGGGCGTGCGGTGCAGGGCAATCCCTGGGTCTTCCGCGAGGCGCTCCATTTTCTGAATACCGGCGTGCTGCTTTCCCCTCCGACTCCGCACGAACGTCAGGCGACGATGCTGCGCCACGTGCGCGACATGGTGCTGTTTGCCGGGGAGCACGCAGGAATACAGGAGATAAGAAAGCACCTGTGCTGGTATTCCAAGGGGTTGCAGCACGGGGCCGAATTCCGAACAAGGGTCAATCGTCTTTCAACGCTACGGGAAGTGGAACGGGAAATCGGCTTTTTTTTCGCGACATCCGCGAATGAAGCCGTCCGCTCGTAAATGTAGTTTTCAGCAAACATAAAACCGCTCCCGTGAGCCAGCTGCACAATGCAATTGCCAATGAAGGCTGTCGTTCCCTGATCTGCCATGAAAGACACGAGTGAAAATAAATCCTTCCTCGAGCTGACACCGCTCAGAATCGTGCTCGTCTATGCTGTCATTGGCTGCCTCTGGATATTTTTCTCCGACTACCTCCTGAATCTGCTTGTTCATAACCCCGACGTGCTGATCAAAATTGCAATGCTCAAAGGCGGGATGTATGTCGCCGCCACCGCCGCCCTTCTTTACCTGCTGATCTCCCGTTTCCAGAATGAGAACCTTGCAAGTGAACTGAGATACCGCTCGCTGATGGAGCAGGCCTCGGACGGCATTGTCATCTTCGACCGCGAAGGCAAACTGCTGGCGGCAAATGCGCTCGCCTGCCAGTCCATCGGGTACACTGAAGAAGAGATGCTCAAACTCAACATCAAAGACTTTTTCCTCGCCGATGACCTTGTCGCACAACCCATCCGCTTTGCCGATCTCATGGCAGGCATGACGATCATGAGCGACCGGCGCATCAGTCGCAAAGATGGGGTCGTGTTCCCGGCTGAGATAAGCAGCAAAATGCTGAAGGACGGCAGATTTTTGGCAATCGTGCGCGACGTCAGCGAGCACCGGCGCAAGGATACCATGCTCGCCTGGCGGAGCCGCCAGCTCGAACTTCTCTCGAACAGCAACCGGCAGATCAACACCGTGCTTGAAGTTCAGGTGATCATGCGCACGCTGGTGCGGACGGCCCTCGCGGTCACTGATGCAGCCGGGGGGACTGCGGGGCTGGTGGAAGGCGAAACCATAGTCTTCCGGGAGTACTGCTCACACGGCGAGTTCATTCCCATCGACTATGCCTTCACCCCGGGGCACGGCGTTCCGGGCTGGATCATGGTGCAGAAACGAACCTACCTTACCAACGACGCGAAGAGTGATCCGCTCGTCGTGCCGGAAATCCGGGAGCGGTGGGGATTCGATAATCTCATCGACGTCCCCATCTTCGACCGCGGCGGACGGCTTCTCGGTTGCTTCGAGATCCATAACACGGCAGACCGCCTGCCGTTCACCGATCAGGACAGGGAAATCCTTGAAGGACTCGCAGCCGGCGCCGCTGTCGCCATGGAGAACGCCATTCTTCTGGCCGAGCACGAACGCGCCGAAGCATCGCTCCGCGAGGGAGAAAAAAAATTCCGCATGCTGGCGGAAACCACGGCTGCCGCCATTTTCATTTATCAAGGGACAACGTTCAAATACATGAATTCCACTGCCGAACATATGACGGGGTACACGCGGCGTGAACTTCTTGGCATGAATTTCTGGGATATCGCGCATCCCGATTTCCGCGATGTCGTACGAGAGCGCGGACTGGCGCGACAGCGAGGTGAAGTTGTCCCGACAGCGTATGAATTCAAGCTCATCACAAAAAACGGTGAAGAACGGTGGGTTGATTTCAAATCCGGGACAATCGAGTTCGACGGCAAACCAGCTGCCCTCGGCACGGCATATGACATCACGGAGAGGAAAAAACTGGAAGATCAATTCCGGCAAGCGCACAAAATGGAGGCGGTGGGTCTCCTTGCAGGCGGCATTGCACATGATTTCAACAACATCCTGACGGCAATTATCGGCTACGGCAATCTGGCGAAAATGAAGCTGACCACGGACGACCCAGTGGCTTCCTATGTGGACCAGATACTGGTTTCGGCAGACCGGGCCGCAAACTTGACACACAGCCTGCTCGCCTTCAGCAGAAAGCAGATTATCAATCCCAAGCCGGTCAACATCAATGAAATCATCGTCGGAGTAGGGAAGCTGCTTACGCGGCTCATCGGCGAGGACATCGAATTGCGCATGGAACTCGACGGACGGCCCATGACGATCTTCGCCGACCAGAGTCAGATTGAACAAGTGCTTATGAACCTCGCCACAAACGCCCGCGACGCCATGACCGAGGGCGGGGTCCTGGCCATCAAGACCGAACCTATCGAGCTTTCACAGGATTTTATTGCCACGCATGGATATGGAACAGAGGGGTTGTACGCGCTGCTTTCAGTCACTGATACGGGAAGCGGAATGGACCGCATAACGAAGGAACGAATTTATGAGCCTTTTTTCACGACCAAGGAGCTGGGCAAGGGAACAGGGCTCGGCATGTCCGTGGTTTACGGTATTGTGAAGCAGCATGAAGGCTTCATTACCGTCGACAGCGTGCCCGGCGCAGGTACGACGTTCAGGATTTATATGCCCCTCGCCAGCGAGACAAATGAAAGCCATGCCGACACCCCTCCGGCCCGCATCCAGGGAGGAACAGAAACGCTGCTCCTCGCGGAAGATGACGAGGTGGTGCGGAAACTCACGAAAACGCTCCTCTCCGAAGCAGGCTACCAGGTGCTGGATGCCGTGGACGGGGAACAGGCAGTCGAACTGTTTCTGCAAAACCGCGACAGCGTGGACCTGCTTATCCTTGATGTCATCATGCCGAAGAAAAACGGCAAGGAAGCGCTCGAAGAAATCAAGCGAACACACCCGGGTGTCAAGGCGCTGTTCATGAGCGGTTATGCGGCCGACGTCTTTGAAAAGAAAAATATCCGCGAAGACATGCAGAACATCATCTCGAAGCCCATCCTTCCAGCCGAACTTCTCCGCCGCGTCAGGGAAATATTGGACGCCTAGCGGCGGCGCCTGCCCCCTCCTCCCTCTTTATGCGGTGAACCGGTACCCCGCACCCGGTGCTGTGAGAATATACTCAGGTTCAACGGGATTTGCCTCGATTTTGCGCCGAAGGTGCTGGATGTGGACGTCGATCACCCTGCTCCAGGAGTACAGTTTCGCGGACTTCCATATGCTTTTTCTTATGAACTCCCGCGTAATGACCGCACCGCGGTTGTCGATGAACAGGCAGAGCAGTTCATATTCCTTGGGCGTCAGTTCCACGGCGCGCCCCCGTACCTGCACCGTGCGGGAGCGCCTGTCGAGCGTGATGTCCTTGATGATCGTCTGCTCCGCTCCGGTCCCGCTCCGCCTCAAGCAAGCCTTGATTCGTGCAACCAGCTCCAGTGTCTCAAATGGCTTGACAATATAATCATCGGCGCCGCTTTCGAGACCCGTGACCTTGTCCGATACGCGGTCTCGCGCGGTGAGCATGATTACGGGCATCGCCGGATAGTCCGTCTTTAACTGTCCGCAGATTGAAATGCCGTCTCCATCCGGAAGGCCCAGGTCGAGAACGAGAAGGTCCGGCGGAGTGCTCTGCAGGATTTCCCGCGCAACCCCCCATGACGGCGCGACCAGGGCTTCGAAACCGTACAGTTCCAGGTTGGCTTTCAGCACGCGGAGAATATCGGGATCGTCGTCAACGACAAGAAGTTTCTTTTCCGTCATGAACCTGCTCCTTCCGGCTTGCCGGAATATGGAACCAGAACCGGCTTCCCCCGCCCTCTGCCGTTTCCACGCCTATGCTCCCTCCGTGCGCTTCGACAATGCCCTTGCAGATCGCGAGGCCGAGTCCGGTCCCGTCCTTCACATCCCTGGTGTAGAACTGTTTGAAAATCACCTCGCGTTCGCTTTCCGGGACGCCGCTTCCGGTGTCCTGCACGGCAGCCCGGACCTCTCCGTTGAGGTTTTCCAGCGTCACCGTGATGTGCGACGACTCCCGGCTGAAGTTGAGGGCGTTCGACAGGAGATTGGTCAGCACCTGTTTGATGCGGTCTTCATCAACGCATGCGGTGACTTCGGCTGCATCGACGTTGATAACGACGTTTTTCTGCGTCGCGAGGGGGAGGAATCCGGCCGCGACTTCATGAAATACATCCCGCAGGTTCACATCACGGAAATGCATCTCAAAGGCGCCGAGGTTGATTCGTTCAAAATCGAGTATCGTGTTTACCAGCCTGATAAGACGCTCGGCATTTTTTTTGATCATCTCAAAGAAAATATGAACGTCATCACTGCCCTCTCCGCGTTGTCGGAGCTTGACCGACAGGTAGTCCATCGCTCCTTTAATGGAGGTGAGCGGCGTCCGCAGCTCGTGCGAAGTTTTCGCAATGAAATCCGATTTTGCATGATACGAACGGACGAGAGCTTCGTTCTGCTCTGCCAATTCGTGTGTCGCTGCGTCGATCTTCTGCTGCAGGCAGTCGTTGTATTCGCGGATATCCCGCGCCATGGTCCGAAACTGCCTGCTCAGGTCCTCGATTTCATCTCCCGTGGCGATCAGAACCGGGTCATGAGCGGAAGCGCCGGCAAAGCGGGCCATCTGGTCCTGAATTTTTTTGATCGGCGTTATGACGATGCGCCGGGCTGCAAGAAACAGGATGGCAATAAGAAAGAGGCTGATTACCGACATGCCTGCGATCAGGAAGCGTCGCTCCGCATCGATCATAGACCTGACATGATCCATGGGGATCGAAACGCTGATTGCCCCCCGCACATTTCCTACCGTGTAGCCCTGCTTTCCGTGGCATTCGAGGCACGATCGCTCCACGAACAGCGGGGCAATATAGCGGTAATAGACCGCCGGCCCGATCGTTTCAATTGAGGATGCTTCTGTTTTTCGGTTCGCTTCAAAATCTTGAAGCGCCCGCATTTCGAATTCGTCGGGAGCGTTCTCAGGATTCAGCATCTTGAGGCTGGTGATGTGAAAAATGTAAAGCTGTTCCCGTTCCGCATAGCGGGACAGCTGTTTCGTCACCATGGCCGGGTTTTCCTTCACGTAGCGCCTGCCCGCCATGTCGGTGATCGTGGAATTGCGAAGATACGGATTTGCTTCGACCCAGGGAAGCTTCTCGATGAATACGCCCCCGTGTTCAGCCACCCAGCGACGGGTCAGGACAACCTGTTTAAAGAGCGCCTTCGCCTGCTGTTCAACCTGTGCCGTGGCCATCTGCTCGTGTTTCTTCAGCAGGGACCAGGACATCAGTCCCATGGCGGGCAGCAGGACGACGGTGATTGTTACAGCCAGTTTTAAGCTCAGATTGATGCGCATGGCGGCTCCGAAGCAAGGGTTTTACGATACCGCAGCGGCGCGCTGAACGACTATGATGTGCATCATGCCGGAACACGCTTCGCGCGGCTGAGTGAGTTATCCGTCAATATTATATTCCTTGAGCTTCTTCCAGAGCACTTTTCTGCTGATGCCGAGTTTCTGGGCGGCCTCGATTTTCCTGCCGCCGGTCTCGTGCAGGGCGGTCAGGAGCAGATGCTTTTCGAAACACCGGACGCTCTCATCAAGGGACAGGTTCTCCGTCGAACAGGGGCTGCCGGCCGGTATTCCGTTCATTTCATCGGGCAGATGCCGGCGTTCGATGACGGCGTCATTTTTCGACAGAACGACGGCGCGTTCGACCGCATGCTTCAGCTCCCGCACATTGCCGACATACGTGTGTGACAGCAGCGCGTCAAAGGCAGCCCTGCTCATGGTCAGGTCCGGGCGAGCATAACGCTCCTTGAAGTGCTTGAGGAAATGGTCGATCAGGTACGGGATGTCCTCGCTCCGCTCTCTGAGCGGTGGAATGGTGATCGGCACGACATTGATGCGGTAGAACAGATCCTCGCGGAAGGTGCCCGCAGCGATCTGCTCCTTCAGGTTTTTGCTCGTTGCATAAATGCCCCGTACACTCACGCGGATCGGAATATTACTGCCGAGCCTCGTCACTGCTCCGTCCTCCAGAACGCGAAGCAGCCGCGGCTGAAGCGACATCGGGATGTCTCCGATTTCATCGAAAAAGATGCTTCCCCCGTCTGCGAACTCGAACTTGCCCTTCCGTGACTCCGTGGCGCCGGTGAACGACCCTTTTTCATGCCCGAACAGTTCGGACTCGAACAGTGTCTCGGGGATGGCCGCACAGTTTATTTTTACGAAGGGTTGCGAGTTTCTGGAGCTCAACCGGTGGACGGCATTCGCAACGAGCTCCTTGCCCGTTCCGCTCTCGCCGAGAATCAATACAGGAACGTCCGTTCCCGCAACAGCCGATATCCTGTCAAATACAGCCTTGATAAGTGAGCTTTCCCCGACTATCTCGTCGAACTCCGTTTTCTCCCGCAGTGTCTCCTTGAGAATGCTTACTTCATCCTCGAGCTTCTGAAAGTTGAAGAACCGTTCGATTGTTATCAGCAATTCCTCATTCGCAAAGGGTTTTGCGATGTAGTCGAATGCGCCCATCTTCATCGCCTGCACCGCGCTTTTCACATCAGCATGACCCGTGATGATGATCACTCCCGTCTTGGGTGCACCAGCCCGCGCTTTTTCGAGAACTTCGAATCCATCGTGGTGCGGCAGTTTCAGATCGGAGATGATCAGTTCGAAGGCGCCGCTGTCGACAGCGCTCAGGCCTTCCTTGCCGTCCGCAGCCAGGGAGATGTCATATCCCTGGTACGCCAGAAAATGATTCATGCCGAGGCGCATGATCGGATCGTCTTCGATGATAAGTATGCGTTTTTTCAAAATGACGTCGCCTTTCTTCGGCCCGGCCGGCTGACCTATGGCGCCAGGGGAAGATGCACGGTAAACGTCGAGCCTCGGTCCGAGGTCTCCACCGTGATTTCCCCCTTGTGCTGCTCGATGATCGCCTTGCTCACGGACAGACCCAGCCCCGTTCCTTCCCGCGGGCCCTTGGTTGTAAAAAAAGGGTCAAAAATCCGCGGCAGGATATCGCGGGATATGCCGGGTCCTGTGTCGCTGATCATGATGAGGCACTCCGAATCGCTCTGCGCGGTCTTGATGCTCAGCTGTCCTTTGCCGTCCATGGCCTGGACCGCGTTGATGATCAGATTCAAAAATACCTGCTCGAGCTTGCCTGAGTCGGCAACGACGTGGGGTTCGCTCGGGGCGAGTTTCTCGACGAGCTTGATCCCTTTCTTGGTAATCGTATATTCGGCAAGTTTCAGGACGCTGCCGATCACGCTGTTGACGGAAAGACGCGTCACACTGAGAGATGTGTTCTTCGAAAAATCGAGCAGGTGCTTCACTGTGCTCTGAATGCGTTCGAATCCCGAGTTGATGACATCGATGTGCTGCTGTCGTGTGGCCTCATCCATTTTCGTCTTCATCAGATTGTTGAAGCACAGGCTGATCCCTCCGAGGGGATTGTTGATCTCATGCGCGACGCCTGCTGCAATCTGGCCGATAGCGGAAAGCCGGTCAAGCCTGAATTTTTCTTGCTTCGCCTCGTCAAGCGCAGCCAGGTTCCTTTTCAGATCGCCGATCATCTGGTTGAACACCTCGACCAGTTCTCCTACTTCGTCGCCGCACGATTCCTGATATACGATACACTTCTTGCAGTCGCAGAGCTTTTCGGCAGCGGTTCCCTGCGTGCAGCCGTAGCACCGCGTATTCGAAATAGTCCAGCACCGTTGTTTGCCGTAGGCGGGGCATTCCTTGTCGACGCAGCCTGTTATCTCCCAGCAGTTCTGCAGGTACTCGTTCGGTACGGTCACGTTCAGGTCTCCGGCCTGCACGAGTTCCATCCTCTCCTTAAGCCTCTTCATGGGCGTGGCAAGCAGCCGTGCGAGAAGGAAAGCGCCCCAGATGCCGAATGTCATGACGAGCAGAGATATGAAAATAATGTAGTTCTTGAGCCGGCTGACGCTGGTCTCGATGACCTCTTCGCTGCCCTCGCGTGAAAACCCCGCGAAGACGGTGCCGACCAGTTCGTAGCCGACCGCCACCGGGACGTAGATCTCCTTGATCCTCTCCGCCGCGATATCGCGCACATACTCCTCCCGCTGCGGCATTACTCCTGTTTCCGCGTGCGGCGCATGCGCAGCCACCTTCCTTCCCAGGAGTTTCCTGTCCGTATGCGCGACGATCCGCCCACCCGCGTCCAGAATGCCCGCATAGGCGCACCCCGGCGTCTGCTTCGTGGTCTGGACGAGATCGTCGAGCCGGAGCGGGTCCATCAGGATAAGCGGCTCGGCTGCATCAATCGAAAAATTCTTTACCACGACCCGCTGTGAGCTTTCCATTTCTTCTTTGAGCGAGCTCCGTTGATGGCTGATGATCAGCCAGGTCACGACGATCATCATTAAGCCGATATTGATGATCACAGCGGCGGAAAATTTCTGCACCAGGCTGAGCTTATTAAATAGTCTTTTTGCTTTATTCAGCATAGCGACGATGTAGGATCAATACTGTTTCAGCGCTTCGAATTCTGACTCGTCTGCCTTTTTAAACCCCCGGATTCTGGCGGCCCCCAGTACTTCTTTGTCTTTGAGATCGGCAAGTAGGCGAGTTACTGTTTTGACCAGCCCGGGGTCTGTCCGGCCGCCGCACAAGGCTATAGGCCAGTTCGGAAGCGGGGAGGTCTGCGTCAATACCTTGATGCGTTTCATGTCCACGGCGTCCTTCCACACGATGAGGGCGGACTCCCGGACAAAACCTGCGTCCGCTTCGCCGCGGTACACGCCAAGGATCACATTCTCCTGGCGCTTGGCATCGATGATCGTCATGTCCCTCCCTGGATCAATGCCCTTCCGGAGGAGATAAATCCGCTGGGACAGATAGCCGCCCGCCGACTTGTAGGACGTAATCAGGATTTTTTTCTTTCGTAACTGCTCGATGCTGGTGATCGGACTGTCGTCGCGGACAATGATGACCCCCCGGAATTTTCCGCCGATATCCGAGCCTCCGTCGGCAGCGCTGTCGTCGCCGATCGTTGTCACCAGTGGTTGAATCTGGGACGACGAACTGATAAGGGAGAACACATAGGGATTCTGATAGGAAAAATCCACCGAGCCCGACTTCACGACGTCGATGAAATCATCGAAGTCCTTTGGCACGACGAGCTTGAATTCCCGACCCGTTTTGCGGGATAAATACCGCATAAGCGGCTCATAGCGATCGTACAGCGTGATCGCGGAATAGAGGGGAAGGATCGCCACTTTGATCGTAGCGGGGCCATATTCGATATAGTCCTTATGAGTCAGGTTCTTGATCATGACCCGGATAACGTCGAAATCCCGGTCATCGGCACGGACAAATCCCCCCATGCCGGTCCCGTGGAAGGTACTCACGGTGTCCGCGTCCTTGATCGCCAGCAGGCTTGCCAGGATGCGATCGCGCAGGTCCTTCGAAAGAAGGCGTGAGGCGCAAAGCACAAAGCGCGGAATAGCCTCTGATGTCTTGATGATCGAAATGCCGTCCGCGGTGTATTTTTCCGCGACGGATTCGCTCATCGCGCCAACGTCATGATTTCCGATGAGCACAGAGAGGGCGACGCGGTCCTCCTGCTCGAGGTAGTCAACGGATTCGAAATCCGGGATTCCGATGCCCACATCGTGGAGCATGGCCAGGGGGATCAGGTAGCTGAAAGAAGACTGCTGATTTCCGAGCGCAAGCCGCTTGCCGCGCACATCCGCTGCCTTGCGGATGCCGGTGCCTTCCTTGGTGACGAGCACGCTCCGCGAAGCAGCGCCACGCTCTCCGATCACCCGCACAAGCGGACTCACGTTACTCCGGTACCGCGCCCTGACTTCACAGTAGGTTGCCGGATCAAGCACCGCTATGTGCACCTGTCCGCCGCCGAGTTCGGTAATGACCGTTTCGTAATCTTTCGCGATCTTTATGATAACGGGAATCCGGAGGTTTTTTTCGAGGTGATACTTCAGCGGCAGGAACCGCTCGTACATCGTGCCGATGCTCTCTGACGGAAGAATGGAAATGATTATCGGGGTGCCCGATACGGCTGTGAGCGTCTGCGTTCGGTTGTTTTCTCGGGCGGCTGGGGGCTGTTCGGGCGGCCTCTGGCAAACTGCCAGGCAGAGCGATACGAGAACTGCTAAGGTGAAATAGTGCCTATTCATCATGAGTATCCGCCCGGTGCATCCCCTTGTATCATCGAGTCACAGCTCAGTCCGCCGGCAGAAAAAAAGGCCTCAGGCCGCACACGGGCAATGCCCGATGGTGAATCCTACCAAAATTTCAGGGGCAAATCAACGACTGCCTTCTCCGCAAAATGCATGAAGGTCCGTGATTCAAATCCTCCTGTTACTGCAACACCTGTGGGCAAAGGCGCAGGACCGGGGCTCAGCACGGCTTATGATATTATGACGCTGCACAACGGCAACAGGATGGTGGAGAATGAAGTCGCGGGGGAAACAACGTTTCACAATCAGAATTCCAGTCCAGACATAACGGAGGTCCACTGCTGCAGAAAATCAGAGGGGATTTCTTGACAGCACGGAGGAATCGGTGCCGTGCTGAAGAAGATCAAGCATGCGGGCCAGGGACTCGTCGTGGAGTTCGCTGATAAGATCCGGGTCGACGCCGCGCTTTCTCTTCTTGTTCAGGAGTGAAAGAAAAACCATGCTTTTGTAAATACGCTTGTTGGTTTTAAAAGAAAAAATGAAACTGTCGAGCGAATTTTCAAGAAGCAGGTCGCTTCGTCGCCGCACGGCCTTGCTGAAGGTGATGGTCTGGAGCCAGTAGGTTTTGTCAATCAGGCTGTCCGCTTTCATTTCCATCCACGTATGTCCCATGTTCCCGAGGTCATCGGTGAGTGTTTCATGCGCAACCGTGTCCGCGGCAAGGTGGCCGAGATAGCCGTAGGCAAATGCCCGTTCGGGCCACGTAGCAGCCTGGTCAAGTAGTTTGAGCCCGACGTCCCAGGAGTGGGAGCTTTTATCGTCAGGAAGATACTTTTTGCCCAGAATGATATCAGCCATGAGATTGCCGTACAGATAATCCTGTTTATGCTTCTTGAGCAGACCGAGAATACCAGCGGGAATAAGCGGAGTTAAAGACAGCAGTTCGTTGCCAAGGTAAAGGTGGGTAAGGGGACCCCAAGCAAAGGCAAAAGTAGGAATGAGAATAATACCGGCTGTCAGCGTTATGATAAATAACATGAAATATTTCTTTTTCTTCGAATAATCGTATACTATGAAGACATAAAAATATTACGACTTCCGAGGCATTCGGTCAATATGTAAATGAGTATAGCACAGGAATTGTCTTTTTGCATAAAAAAGTAGTATATATATTATATCTTACTCTCTACTGCAGCTTCCTCCCAGACTGCTATTTGCATCCAGCGCAGGAAGAGGATGAGCAGCCACTGCAGCTCGAGCTTGCGGCCGACCCCTGCCCCTCTGTTGACGACCGCCCCAACCCGAACCGTGACAGGAGCTTTTCCGTATTAGGGGACCCGCACTGCTCGCACAAAATTTTCGAAGCAGCTCCGAAAACGATTTTTTCAAAAAGAGCACCGCACGATCCGCAGCGATATTCATATACGGGCATGACAAACCTCCGGCGGGCTGGTTCCGCCGTTTTCTCGTTTGAAATCGATTTCAGCTGGAGGACTATTTCCCCATTTTGGCGAGGCGGTTTTTCGCGATCTGCGCTTCGTTGGAGCCGGGATGATCCTTGATGACCTTGCGGAGATATTCCTTTGCCTTGGCAGTGTTTCTCTCGTTCTGATAGGAAAAGCCGATCTTTAGTTTCGCTCCAGCAATTTTATCACTTCTCGGATGATTCTCCAGCACCTTGGAAAATGCACCGATCGCTTTGCTGAAGTCTTTCAGGGAATAGTAACACTCCCCGATCCAGTATTGAGCTTTATCTGCCTGGCTTGCATTCGGAAACTGGGCGAGATAGTTCTGAAACCCGGCAAGCGCAAGTTCAAAGCTGCCCTTGTCGAAGTCACTCTTAGCCTGCCGGTATGCCTCGGATGGTTCTATGGTCTTGACGGATTGCTTGTCCCGCGCAGCAGTACCGCTCTGTGCCGATGCGGCGGTGCCGGTAGAGCCGCTCAGTACTTTCACCTTTGATTCGAGATCCTCTACCCGCGCATTCAGTTCGGCAATTTTTGCGGCTCGGTCATCGAGCTTCTGCGCCAGTTCAGAAATACGGAAATTGTTTTCCTCCATCTTTCCCTGAAGCAGTTGAATGTCCATGCCGATCTGGTCCATTTTTGCGCCCGCATCCGCGAGCCCTTTTTGGACATCCAGGGAGGATTTTGTGCTCGCATCAAGGGTGTCAATCCGCTTTTGCAGTCCTGTATTCTCCTGATCCAGGCGCTTTTGCACCTCCTGCACCCGCGCTTTGGTCGTCTTGACATCTTCCCTCAGGTCGGTCATGTCGGCGCGTGTCTTGACCAACTCTGCTTGGGGCGCACAGGCGATCAGAAGCACGGAAACTCCGGCTGCAAGAGCCAATGACTGCGATGTCGATCTATAGTGGGTACCGTTGTGCATCATGCCGTCCAATATGGATGGTCCTGATAAAAGGGGCAGGAAAGATGACTCTCGTCCTCTTCCCTGCCTCGTTCGGTTTGCGAAAATCAGGTTCCTACTTCTCGGCTGCGAAGTCGTCTCGGCGGTTCTTCTGCCAGCATTCTTCGGTCTGGGCGGTGCAGACAGGCTTCTCCTTGCCGTAGCTGATGAGCGAGATGCGCGAAGCGGATACACCCATGTCCGTCAGGTATTTCTTCGCGCTGGCGGCGCGGCGCTGGCCCAGGGCCTGGTTGTATTCCTTGGTGCCGCGTTCGTCGCAGTTGCCCTCGATCTTGATCTTGACCTTGGGATTCGCTTTGAGCCAATCAGCATTCGCCTTCATAACAGCCTTTGCATCATCGCGGATGAACGCTTTGTCAAAATCGAAATAAACCGGCTGCAGGCCTTCGTTCGCGGAAGCAGCGCGCTCCTTCACTTCTTCCTTTGGTGCTGGCATCTCTGCCGGCTTCGCCTGTTCGGCCTTTGGTTCCTCCTTCGGCGCGGCAGTCTCCTTCTGCTGCGGGGCACTCGTCACTTCGGATTTCTTCGGACAACCCCAGAGCACGAACATACTCACTACACATACCATCACAACGAATATAATGCCTCTCCTGTTCATGGAATCCTCCTCTTCTGTTGTATTGTGTATAAAGCGAGCAGTGTGGAAACATCAAGCAAGAATTGATACGCAGTTCTAACCACCATAGCACACATCACTCTGCTTGTCAACGGCCAATAAGCCAGTGCCCAAAAACGCAATCATCGTGCAACATAATTCGGGAAGATACGTTGCCGCGCAATGCCCCGACCCGGCTATTCCTCGATCACCCTTTTCACCATTTCACTCAGCTTGTTCATCGTAAATGGTTTCGTTACAACCCCGCGGAATCCGTAATCCCGGAAGTGAGCCATAATCGGATCGTTCGAATACCCGCTCGAGACAATGACCTTAACCTTTGGATCGATCTCGAGCAGTTTTGCCATCGCTTCTTTGCCCCCCATGCCGCCCGGGATGGTCAGGTCCATAATGACCACGTTGAATGGCTTCCCGTTCTTCTTCGACTCGTTATAGAGCGATACTGCATCCCTCCCATCCGGAACGCTGACCGGGTCGTATCCCTGCCGCTGCAGAATCTTCTCGAGCACATCGCGAATCATGGCTTCGTCGTCCACGACGAGCACGCGGCCGGAACCACGGGGAGCTGCGGCGTCCCCAGGCCTTGTCCGGGGAGTATGTGCTGATGCGGGCAAATAGACATGGAACGCCGTGCCAGTACGGGGATCCGTTTCAACAGTGATGTGGCCGTCATGCCGCTTCACGACGGAAAAGCTCGAAGCCAGGCCGAGACCGCTGCCTGTTTCCTTCGTTGTAAAATAGGGTTCGAAAATTTTGTCAACGTGCTCGCTCGGGATACCGATGCCCGCGTCGATAAAGGAAAGTTTGACATATCTGCCCGGAGCGAGCGGCGGGATGTCGTCGCCGACGGTCACGTTGGCGCCGATGATCTTCAACATGCCGCCTTCCGGCATGGCCTGATCAGCATTGATCGCGAGATTGTTGAAAACCTGGCTGAGCTGTCCTTCATCAGCGTCCACGGGCCAGAGGTCGGGGGAGAGGGCGAAAACGCCCTCTGTTTTCCTGCCCCGAAGCGACAATGCCGCTGACTCCCGCACCAGATCATGCAGCCATATCGTACGTTTGACGGGGGCCCCCCCTTTCGAAAAAGTGAGAAGCTGCTGGGTCAGCTCCTGAGCGCGGTATACCGCCCGCTCCGCCTCGAGCAAACGCTCCTGGGCGGCGTTGCCGGACGGCGCGTCGATCTTGGCAAGGGTCACGTTTCCGAGGATTGCCGATAGCAGGTTGTTGAAATCATGCGCGATGCCGCCGGCAAGGAGTCCGACCGATTCCAGCTTCTGAGCCCTGAGGATTTCTTCCTCCATTCGCTTGCGCTCCGTGATATCGCGCATGATGTCCCGGGAGCCGCCTACGCGGTTATCCATGATGATCGCCGAGGAGTTCACCTCAACATCGAGCCAGCGCCCCTGCTTGGTCCTGACCCTGCCGGTGAATGTTGTGTACGCGCCCCGGTTCCGCACTGTTCCATATTCAGCATCCAGGCGGGCTTTCTCATCAGGTGGAATCAGATCACCGATGCCCATGCCCAGCAGTTCGCTTTTGGAAAAACCAAGCAGTTCAACGGCCTTCCTGTTTACGTCGCAATAACGCATGTTCGAATCGAGGATAAAAATGGCATCATTTGCATTTTCGAACAGGTCTCGATATTTCTCTTCGGATCTGCGAAGCGCGTCCTCAGCTCTTTTCCTGCTCGTGACGTCCATGGCCATGACGAACCGGGCAGGTCGCCCCGCGGCTAGAATGGGGTGCGACGTGACTTCCGCAAAAAAAACTGTGCCGTCCTTTTTCCGGTGACGCCAGCTTGCAGCCAGACTCATATCCATTTTCCGGTACGCGAGCATCTCGCGGATTGCGGGGATATCCTCGGGCGGACGGATGTCCAGGATCGTCATGCTGAGAAGTTCCTGCCTGCTGAAACCGTACTGCTCCACCATGGCATCGTTCACTGCAAGAAAGTCGAGCGTTTCCACGTCGTAGATCCACAGGGGGAGAGGATTATTTAAAAAAAGATTGCTGAAAATTGCATCGTGTTCTCGCAGAGATCCTTTCGGTTGCATTGCTGAATCAGCCATGATGATTACCTCGAGAGACACTGAAATCCGCTGAACGCTACAATAAATAATAGCATAAAAATAGACGGGAAAAGAGAATGTGGGGGGTACTGCCTCTTTCGTGCTCATGGCACTACAAACTCAGAAGTCTGGCCGCGTTCCTGTCCAGAAACCAGGTGATCGCTCCTGATTCAGGTGCCACAAGCCCTGCAGGACAGTGACGTGGATTTCCATCCTCCAGCAGCTCATGAAGAATCGCTGCTTTTTCCCGTCCCGATACGAGGAACAGCACCTCCCTGCTGCTGTTCAATACGTTCAGGGAAAGGGTTACACGATCCGTCTCCGGAATTTCGAAATGCTGCGGTATCGCCCAGCGAACACGCTCGGCAAGCGCGCTCGATCCGGGGAAAAGTGATGCGGTATGCCCCTCCATTCCTACGCCGAGAATGACGAGATCAAAAACCGGCAGGGGAAGCGGGTCGAAAAACAACCGCAAGTTTTTTTCATACTCCTGCGAAGCCCTTTCCACACCGAGTTCGCCCCTGATTCGGTGAATGTTCCGGTCCGGCGCTGCCACGCGTGACAGAAATCCGCTGTTTGCCAGCCTGAAATTGCTCTTCGCGTCATCCGGAGCGACGCACCGCTCATCCGCCCAGAAAAAATGCACGCGCGACCAATCGAGCAGAGATGAAGCACCGAGAAGTGAATACAGCCGCCGGGGAGTGGAGCCGCCGGACAAAGCAATCGCTGCCCGCCCTGAGCCGCTGATCGCAGCGTCCACGCGGTCAATAACATAGCGGCTTGCCGCGATGCTCATAGTTTCATAATCATCGTATACGCGAACGTGCGCACGCACAGCCTGCTTCACAGCGGTCTCCATGCTCTGCCGTCGCTTTCAAGCAGCCGATTCGCTACAAGCGGGCCGTCAGAGCCTGCTGCATAAAAAGGAATATTCGCACCGGTGATCGATTCGGAAAGCTTCCCGAGAAGGGGCGTGAGCAACGCCCACATCTGCTCGACGCCGTCCTCTCGCGTGAACAGCATATGATCTCCCAGCATGCAGTCGAGCAGCACCCACTCATATGCATCGAGCATCACGCCGCGGGGATACGAAAAACTCATCTCGACCGGGCTGAGGCAGACCTTGGAGCCCGGCTGCTTGGTCTGCAGAAGCAGGCTCATGCCCTCGTCGGGCTGCACGCTCAGCACGAGAAGGTTGGGTTCGATAGGCCGGTCCACGCTCTTGGGAAACATCGAATGAGGTACTTTTCTGAAATGGATGGAAATATCCGTTTTGCGCCTCCCCAGCCGTTTGCCCGACCGGAGATAGAAGGGGACGTCGTGCCATCGCCAGTTATCTATAAACACCTTCATGGCCGCAAACGTCGGCGTGGCCGACTGCTGATCAACTCCCGGTTCGTCCCGGTATGACACAACGCGAACGTTCCCGATGGCCCCTTCCGCATACTGCCCCACGGTGATGACGCGATCCAGGGCATCCAGCGGGAACGGTCTGATTGCACGGAAGACCTTCACCTTTTCGTCCTGAACCAGCCCCGCATCGAACCCCGCGGGCGGCTCCATGGCCGTGAGCGCAAGCAGCTCCGACATATGGTTCTGAAACATGTCGCGGATCACGCCTGCGGATTCATAATAGCCGGCACGATGTTCGATACCGAGCGTTTCGGACGAAGTGATCTGCACATGATCGATATAGCGCCTGTTCCAGAGCGGTTCGAACAGGGAATTGGCAAAGCGAAACATGAGAATGTTCTGCACCGATTCCTTGGCCAGATAGTGATCAATGCGAAATATCTGCTCCTCGCGGAATTGCATATGGACCAGGGTGTTTAATCTTCGTGCCGATTCCAGATCGCTGCCGAAGGGCTTTTCAATGACAATGCGGCTTTTGCCTTCCTCCTCTGACGCCAGTCCCGAAGCCCCCAGATTGCGGACAACGGTTTCGAACACTGTCGGCGGTACGGCGAGGTAGTACATACGGTTACCTGCGACGCCATGGCTGCGCTCCAGATCGGTCAAGCGGGTCTGCAGCGCGGAGTAGGACGGCACGTCCCCGTAATCGAACGCAGCATAGGAGAGGTGGGGCGCAAACGAATCCCATGCCTGCTGATCAAAGGAAGCTGTCAACGTTGCTTTCAGTGACTCTTCAAGGGAGGAACGGAACTTCTCGGTGGTCATCGCGGCACGGCTGAGGCCGAGAATGAAGAACCTGCCGGCCAGCAGACCGCTTTTAAAAAGCCGGAAGAGTGAAGGAAGCAGTTTCCTGTTCGCGAGATCTCCTGACGCGCCGAAGATGACGATTCCCGACGGAGGAGGCGCCTCGACGGCGCAGGCGCCCTCAAACTCCACTTCCTTCAATTCGCTTCCCTCCTCCGGAAAGATGCGGGAAACCGCCTGTTTTTTATCATCCACGAGAGCCATACGCTTTCCGCCGCGGCGCACTGATCAGGGCATTCCAGTCTGCCGAGAACTGCTTCATCCCTGCGTCCGTCAGGTCATGCCGGATGTCGTAGTCCTCCCATCTCCGGTCCAGGCGTATAACACGGTACGGGACCGGCTTCAGCGACGAATGAGGGGCGACATAGTCGGGATCGGGCACAGGCATCCCCTGTTCGCCCCATGCCCTGAGAACATCGAAGGGGGCTGTAATAATATCCGACTCCAATTGAAGGGCGCTCATCAGGTGATCAAGGCTGCGTACGCTTGCCGTGAGCACGTCAACGTGTTCGTCGCCATTCCCATACATCTTCAGGATGTTTGCGACAAGATCCATGCCACGCTCCCCTCTGTCGTCAAGGCGCCCCACAAACGGCGATACGAAGACCTGCCCGGTGCCTGCCCCGATGGTGGCCGCATGCACGGCAGCCGCCTGCTCCTGCGAGAAACAGAGCGTCATATTGACGCGCATGCCGCTTCGCACCGCCTGTGCCGCCGCTCTCACACCCTCGCGCGATGTCGGAAATTTTATCTGTGCGTTTGCGATCCAGGAGTACATTTCCTTGCCCTGTCGATACATTGTCTCGGCCTGCGATGCGGAGTCGGCGTATACTTCCACCGATACGGAGCCGCGCGGAATCAAACTTGCCACCTCCTCGACGATTTCTCGGTAAAAATCGAGAAGCTCGGCAGCGCTGAACAGCTCTCCTTGTTCAAGCCGCTTGCGTACCGCGGGATTTTTTGCGACGAGCGTCGGATTGGTCGTCTGGCCGTCGAGAAACCCTAACAGCTTGAGTATTGCCCTCGTTTCGTTTGCATCCCCACCATCAAGAAAAATTCTGGTTTTGAGTTTTTCCGGTTTCATACAAATGCACCTCCTCACTTCCCGCTGCGAACCTGTCTACGAGTTCGTCACCGTATGCCCGCCGAACCGGTTTCTCAGCGCAGATACGATCTTTCCCGTATAGCTCGGCAGCTCCTTCGACTGCATCCGGAAATCAAGCGCCCCGCTGATCACCGGCACGGGAACACCGAGCTCCTTTGCAGCATCCACGGTCCACAACCCTTCTCCGCTCTGTGCGACGGAGCCGGATATTGCGGACAGCTCCTCCCCAAAGCGGTCAAATGCCTCCTTCAGCCACCCGACAAGCCGTGACTCAATCACGCTTCGGTGATTGTAGAGCCCCGCAACCGCTGCGAGGTCGAGTCCGAACCCAGACGCTTTCATGACGGAAAAACCTTCTGCAAGCGCCTGCATCATGCCGTACTCGATTCCGTTGTGGACCATCTTCACAAAATGTCCTGCACCGCTTCGTCCGACATACCCGTATCCTTTGTCAGCGGACAAGTCGCGAAAAAGGGGCTCGAACTTTTTATACACGTCCTGCTCGCCGCCGACCATGATGCAGGCGCCCGTTCTTGCACCGGCAGGTCCGCCGCTCACGCCGGCATCGAGAAAATCGATTTCCCGCGCCTGAAGTTCCCGGGCGCGGCGCATGGATTCCTTGTAGGGTGAATTCCCGCCGTCAATCACGGCATCGCCTTTTTCGAGGGAGGGGATCAATTCCCCAAGCACCGTATCCACAGCCCCCTGCGGCACCATGATCCAGATAAGACGGGGTACCGGCAGTGCACGAACAAGCGCCCGGAGGGAATCTGCGCCTTGGGCGCCTTTTTTGGCGAGCGCATCAATAGCCTCCCTGCTCGTGTCGAAGGCCAAGACCTGGTGGCCCTTTTCCAGCATCCGCTCGACCATATTGAAACCCATCTTCCCCAGACCCACATAACCCAGCTTCATAGCCGTCCTTTCAGATGCATCGGTTTCCTGCTTCGCGTTTCTCTTTCTCGGTTCACAAGCATCCGATGTCCATCCGCCTCTCTTGCATGAACAAAAGGCTTTAGTGAAGCCCCCCTCCCGGCAGGAGCCGGAGGCTCCCTCTCATAACTCGACCTCCTGCGGCCTACGGCGCGAATCCCCGTCAGGAGCCCGGGGATGGCAAGTCGCAGGATTCATCCCGCAGCAAGCTCCCTTTCTATTTCCTTCACTTTATTCAGTCGCCGCACGTGCCGCTCCTGTGCTGAGAAAACCGCGACAAGAAACACCCGCACCAGTTCCTTCGCAAGCTCCGGCCCCACAACGCGTGCACCCAGGCAGAGCACGTTCATATCATCGTCTTCCACGCCCTGGTGTGCGGAAAAGGCATCGTGGCACACGGCGGCACGGATACCGGGGAACTTGTCGGCGGCCACGCAGGCACCCACGCCGCTGCCGCAGATGAGGATCCCCCGCTCTGCTCTGAGATCGATGATCGCGTTCGCCACGGCGCGCGCATAATCGGGATAATCGACCGCCTCGCTTGTGTGCGTGCCCACGTCGATGATCCCATGGCCCTGTGAAGACAGATAATCGACGATCTTTTTTTTCAGCTCATAGCCGCCATGGTCGGCACCAATGACAACCTGCATGACGCCTCCCCCCGCTGCTGCCAGGGGAGCCCCCTCGGTCAGGAGCCGGAAGCTCCCTTTCATAACGCGACCTCCCGCGGCCTACGGAGCTAACACCCGGCAGGCGCCGGGGATCGCAAGTCGCGGGATTCAACAGTACAGCGGATCGGCGCACGTCAACACCTGTTCGGTTTTGCTCCCGCTCCGGAACACGGTGATCCCCTTGACCCCTTCGCGGAAAGCGAGCAAAAAAGCGTTGCGCACATCGTCCGTCGTGGCCTGCGCCGGGAAATTGATGGTCTTGGACACGGCGTTGTCCGTGTAGCGCTGGAACACAGCCTGCATGCGGACATGCCACTCCGGCGCTATGTCGTGCGCGGTAACGAAAATGCGTTTCAGCCCGGGAGGAATTTCTGGCATCCGCTGGATCGATTCACCTGACATGACACGCAGTAAAAGGGAATCACTCGCGAGCCTGCGCTCTCCCATCGCCTCGAGAAAATATTCGTTCACTTCCGGCAGTTCCACATCCCCGAGTACACGCCGTGAAAATGCGAGTGCAAACAGCGGCTCAATGCCGCTCGAACAGCCGGCAATGATCGAGAGCGTGCCCGTGGGGGCCACGGTCGTCACGGTTGCATTTCTAAGGCGCGGTCCCTTCATGCGTTCGAGCGCGCTTCCGCCGTAGTTCGGAAACACGCCGCGCTCCGCGGCAAGCTCGGCGGAGCGGTCCCAGCCCTTCATCTGAACGAACTGCATGATCTCCCCGCCGGTCCGGAGTGCGTCCTCGGAGTCATAGGGAATGCCGAGACGCATCAGCAGGTCCGCAAAGCCCATAACGCCAAGCCCGATTTTTCTGTTGCCTTTCGCCATTCTGTCGATCTCGGCAAGCGGGTACCGGCTCATATCGATTACGTTGTCCAAAAAATGCACGGCGATCCGAACCGTCTGCTCCAGCTTCGTCCAGTCTACTTCGAGCGAGTTTCCCTTCTTCAGAAGCATGAGCCCGAGATTGATCGAACCCAGATTGCACGGTTCGTACGGCAGGAGCGGCTGCTCGCCGCAGGGGTTGGTGCTTTCCATCTCTCCGAGCTGGGGCGTGGGATTGTCACGGTTGATACGGTCCAGAAAAACCACACCCGGATCTCCCGTGCGCCACGCCATCTCGACGATCCGGTCGAATACCTCGCGCGCCTTGACCGTCCGGACGGTCGTGTGCGTATGGGGATTCACGAGGGCCAGGTCGCCGTCCCGCTCCACGGAGGCCATGAACTCCTCCGTCAGCCCCACGGAGATGTTGAAATTTGAAAGTTCCTGGTTATCCTTTTTGGCAGCGATAAACTCCAAGATGTCCGGATGGTCCACGCGCAGGATCCCCATGTTTGCGCCTCGGCGCGTGCCGCCCTGCTTGATTACCTCCGTGGCCACGTTGAAAACGCGCATGAACGAAACCGGACCGCTCGCCACACCGCTCGTGGTGCGTACGGCATCATCCTTCGGCCGCAGCCGGCTGAAGGAAAATCCCGTGCCGCCTCCGCTCTGGTGGATCAGGGCCGTATTCTTGACAGCGGTAAAGATCGATTCGAGCGAATCTTCCACCGGCAGCACAAAGCACGCTGCAAGCTGCTGCAGGGGGCGGCCTGCATTCATCAGCGTGGGCGAGTTCGGCAGGAACTCGAGGTTTGACAGAATCCTTCGGAATTCCTCTTCCGTTTTCTGCACATCGCGATGGCCATTGTAGTGGTAGTCTGCGGCCGCGACATTCGCCGCTACTCTACGGAACATGTCCGCCGGAGTTTCGACGATGCGCCCGTCATCGTCCTTCATCAGATAGCGCCGGGCAAGCACCGTGAGGGCGTTTTGCGTCAGTCCGGATGTAGCTGAGTCGATCATCATGCCGCATTCCTCTCAATTAATTTTACCACCTGCAGCAATCAGGAATGAGCTGAGACGCAGCGGCAATGAAAAAACAGGGGACCTTAGTAGTAGCGGATGAACAGGGCAAGTGCGACGAGGCTCTTCGCGACCTCGATCCATCCGGCAGTCTTGAGCCGTACGCGGTAGGGGGAAACGGCGACAATAATATTGTCAATGAGGGGAAGAAGAATGATAAACGGAATATGCATCCGATAATAGATATACAGCGCGCAGAGCACGTGCACGATGATGAGGACCCGGTACTTCATGGTGCGATGCAAAAGGGCTTTTACCTTGAATACGCCTGCGGTAAAGAACGAGGCTACGCCGAGCAGGAGCCTGACATCCAGCACGCCCGTTAACAGATATTTCGCGACCACTGCAGCAAGGCTCAGCAGAATGAAGCCGATCGATTCAGTGATCAGCGCGTGTTCGCCCGCCAGTTTGCTCGACAGAAGATACGCGGCCGGAAAAACGAGGAGCGGAAGAAGCATGATCACGCCGTCCTTCATCATGAGGACGAGCAGAATGCCGGCGAAAACGACATGGAGGAAAAATATGAGGAGCGGTTTGACATCCGATGTTGACCGGAGCCACTTCGTGACCGCTGTCTTGGAATTTACAAGCAGCCCCAGTGCAACAAGGAGCAGCAGCGCTGTCCAGTGGAAGTTCCTGCTCACCCCCGTCCCGATGGCCCAGGCGACGACGAGAACGCTCCAGGAACCGTATTCTTTCTGCAAATAGTCCGTTTTCATGCATTCAGTATATCACGGACGTATGGATGCGGGCATGATGCGGATCATACCCGGGGATGGACAGGCGAGCGCAATTGATGCGGCATCGGCACGGAGCATGGTGAGGCCTTTCCCGTGCCGTGCTTCCGGCGGGACAAGCAGCCGCAGCTGCTGCTACATAATCCCGGCGATCGATGCACGCGCAAAATTGAGAAGATCCGCAGGATAGACGCCGATCACGACCACGGCGACGACCGAGATGGCGAGCGCCAGCGCGAGCGCCGGAGATGTTGAGAGCTCAATGGTCCCGGCCGGATCCTTCATGTACATGATCATGATGACGCGAAGGTAGAAGTATGCGCTGATGGCGGAAAACAGGACTCCGGCGACTGCGAGCCAGAG
>DATHDE010000190.1:0-14624 GCA_035490495.1 Nitrospirota bacterium | reverse complement strand
CAGCGCTATCATCGTAATATCGATCCCCTCTGTCGAGTTCACCAGTCTTTTCGTCGGCAGGGCATTGTCCATGTTGTCATGCGATCCGACACGGAATCCGATTCTTTTCAGAGTACGCCAACCACAGAGTTGATCATCAGGGTCATCTTCAACAACCATTACATTTTTATGCTCGTCATCCGTCTGCATGAGACCCCTTACCGCCTTTGAATAAGCTACGGCGCGGGCGGTGGTGGCGGTGGCATCATCATTGCGGGCGGCTGTGACGGTTCTGGTCCTTGATTCTCTCCCTCCTGCGGAGGAGGCGGAGGAGGAGGCGTCCTCATTACGCGACGAGTTCTTACGCCCGGAATGATATTCCCGTTTGCGTACATACATTGCTGATAGGCGATGTCATAGCGGCGCTGCGCCTCATATCCGTAATACCGGCCCGACTCAGCACCTTGTGCTGTCCCGAAAAGCAGCCCCGTTCCAGCGCCGATCGCGGCGCCTGCGCCTGCACGTCCCGATGCCGCACCGATGGCCGCGCCGAGGCCCGCACCTATTGCCGTCCCGGCAGCAGCTCCCGTCATGGTGTTCTGATTAACCGCTTCCTGCGGGTTCAGACCGATCGACTGCCTGGCCCACTGCCTGCATGTTGCATCTTCCGCCTGAAACACATCAAAAGGTTTGCCTGCAGGCGGCAATACCATCACGCTTGGTCCGGTCGGCACTGTTGCACAGGCCCCGATCATGAAAAACGCTAATGATGCGAAGATTTTGTGTGCATCTAGTATCATCGTAAAACTCCCTTCCCTCTGCTTCCTATTTCGGCGGGGCCGGAGTAGGAACAACCTTAAGCCAGCCGCCGGGGCATTGCTTCACGTAGGGATAGTAGGCCTTGGATTCCCGGCAGTAATACCAGTACGACTGCTGCTCTTGCTGCGGCGCCCGCTCTTCATATACCGGTGGCTGCTGCTGAATCACCACAGGCGGTGATTCATAGTAAGGATAGGGATATCCGGGGTAACCCCACCAAGGGCCCCATATCGGCCCGATCCAGATATGGCCCCGCCAATACGCGTGGGCAGGCATTACACCGGCAGAAAGCAGGATGATAAATACCACCAGGAGAAATAGCATTTTTTTCATGGCATCTACCCCTTCTTCTAAAATACGTAAGATCCTCCACTATTCCAGTGGAGCCCCCTCCGGCCGGAGCTGGGGGATTGCAAGTCGCGGGATTCAGTATGAGCGTCCATCCTCTTTGATCGACGACAGCGTGCTTCTTTCAATTCCTTCCCGGTTATCATCCAAGCGCCCGTGCTGCGGAGCCATCATCCTTCCTCCTTCCCTATCCCCTCTCATACGAGAAGCCTTCATATCCTCTTTCAATTTCTTGCGCTGCTCGGGAGTAAGCACCGCTTTGACCTCTTCCCTCGCTTTTATATGCGAGAATCGAAGGTCGGTCCGGATCGATTCGGCCTTCTTCAGGTTTGCTTCAACGGCGTTCATATCCACCTGCTCCCTCCGAAGCAGGTCTCTCAGTTCGACCCTTGTTATACCAAGGTCCGCTTTCTTTTGGATCGTGTCTTTTTGCACCCTGCTTCGTATCGCACGCAAAGCGTCCCTCTGTTTATCACTAAGGTCGAGACTCATCAGTCTTTTCCAGAGTAATCTGCGGAGCCCGTCCCTGTCACTTAACTTTTGATGCATCATGTGCGGTCCCCACTGCGGACCTCCGTCGCCATATCCGCTCTGCTCCGCATACGAAAATTGCGACGTTGTGACCATAAGCAATAAACCCATCATGACGCCCACTGTCATCTTGTTCATTTCAATTTCTCCTTTCACTTATTTGTATATCGATATTAATGTGACACCGACAGACTGGTTTAGTTGAATTATAAAGTTGAGCTGCTACACAAAATAATAAATTTAGGAAAATTATTTTTTACAGTCTGCCGGACGAAGAACGTAGTGCCGAGAGAGTCGCGCAAATACTTTGCAGCTTTAGTACCTGCAAATTCCCAAAAAAACGGAACCTACGCCGTTAAAAATCCGCAAAAAGCTTATACACACCTCTTAATCAGGTCCCCGGGCAGTCTCGAGGTTAAATGTTTGATCCGCCTCTGCTCAGTGAGCCCACGAGGGTACCGGTCCCCTCGTGAAGCTCGCGAGATTCCCCTTCAGCTCCACCAAAAACAAAAAGAGGGTTGACCGAAAGGTCAACCCTTTTGCTCTTGATATAACGGGGATCGAACAACGGACAGTCTTGGGGGAGCAGTATGCTAAGCTGATTGTCCGAGCACAGGTGCAGCAGTGTTCTGGTTTTTACGTCGATCCTGATTCTCATCCAGAGCGAGTTCCACAGAGGAAAGGCATCGAAGCGTCCCCGGTGGCCCATGATCATCGTGCGGACGCCGAAAGGCTGGACCGGTCCGAAGGAAGTGAACGGGAAAAAAACGGAGGGCTTCTGGCGGTCTCATCAGGTTCCGTTGACGGAAATGGACGCAAAACCGGCTCATGTGCAACTCCTGGAACAATGGATGAAGAGCTACAAGCCGGAGGAGCTTTTCGGAAGATACCCGATTTCCGCAACTATGCCGTAGACGTGCCGGAACCCGGGCGATTCTGTTCTTCGTACTTGCGTCTGGACAGCGCGGCGAGGTAATCGTACTCTTGGAGAAAAGGAAGCAATCATAGTGTTCCGGGTTCGCTCAACAGAAGCCTCCGATATGCCTGACAGCGCAGACCACGCTGTGATCCGCAGCAGCACGAACATTCAGGTCATCGCCGTACGGGACGTCACATCTTTTCTTCACCCGACGCCGATCCCTTACGCATCGTATGTTCGCTCACCGTGCGGGGATTCATAAACTGCAGAAGATAATCCGGCCCGCCCGCCTGCGAACCGATGCCCGACATGCCGAACCCGCCGAAAGGCTGTCGTCCCACGAGCGCGCCGGTGATCTTCCGGTTGATATAAAGGTTGCCGACGAGAAACTCCTGTTTTGCCTGCCTGATGTTCGACGGGCTCCGGGAATAAAGGCCCCCGGTCAGTGCATATTCGCTTTCGTTCGCGATGGCGATCGCTTCGGCAAAGTCCTTTGCGCGGATGAGCGACAGCACAGGTCCGAAGATCTCCTCAGTGGCTATAACCGCGCCAGGCGACACGTCGAATATCGCGGGACCGGTGAAGTATCCCGCTTTCTGCGGCACGTCGCGAATGAGGACAGGGGTGGCTTCTTGTTTCCCCAGTTCGACAGAACGTCGCACCTTCTCAAAGGCACTCCGGTCGATCAGGGGCCCAAGGAACGTACCGGGCTTTTCCGGAGGTCCGATCTCGATACTCTCTGCTGCCTCGGCCAGTCTCCTCGAGAACAGTTCGAACACTTCAGCCAGCACGATCACGCGCGAACACGCTGAGCATTTCTGACCCTGGTATCCGAAGGCGGATTCAAGCACCCCGCGTACTGCCTCGTCCAGGTCGGCGGTCTGGTCCACGATCACCGCGTTCTTACCGCCCATCTCCGCTACGACACGCTTGACGCCCCTCTGTCCCGGACGGGTCACTCCTGCCAGCTGCACGATTCTGAGCCCCACATCCTTCGAGCCCGTGAATGCGATCAGATCAACCCCAGGATGTTGTACGAGATATTCACCCACGCCGCTCCCCGGCCCCGGCAGATACTGGAGCACGCCGCGGGGAAGCCCTGCTGCACGAAAGATGTCGACAAGCTGCCAGGCGATCACCGGTGAAAGACCCGACGGTTTGAGGATCGCGCAGTTGCCGGCAACGAGCGCTGCCGATGTCATCCCCGCGGGGATAGCCAGAGGAAAGTTCCACGGCGGGATGATGACGGCCGTGCCTTTGGGTTCGTAGGAGTATTCGTTGATCTCGCCGGGCACGCGTCCGAGGCGCCGCGGCCCCGCGAGCTCCTTCATTCTGCGCGCATTGTATGCACAGTGATCGACAGCCTCGGCAACGTCGGCATCCGCCTCGGAGATCGTCTTCCCGACTTCGTACGCTTCCAGAGCGATAAGATCGAACCGTCGGTTCCGCATTTCTGCAGCCGCCCGGAGAAGATATTCCGCCCGCTGTTCGGGTGATATCCTGCGCCAGAAACGGCCTGCTGTTTTCGCCGCCTCGACGGCCTTGTCAGCATCTTCCGGTGTTGCCTGCGAAATCCTTCCGATGGTCTCGGCGGGGTTCGCGGGATTTGTGGAAAGGGATTCATGTGCGGTCGCTATCTCGCTCCCGTCGAGAACAAGTGGATAACGTTTCCCAAATGTTCCCCGCACGCGATCGAGCGCCCGCTTCACTGCGCCCCGATTCTCCTCCTTCGAAAAATCGGTCGGCGGTTCGTTCGTGAATTCGTCGGAATGCTTCGCTTCGGGGGGATTTGCCGCGATCGGCCGCCGGATCAGCGCTTCCAGCGGGCTGTCTTCGCTGAATGTTTTCCGGAGGAACGACTCGTTCGACGTGTTCTCGAGGACGCGCCTGACAAGATAGGCGATTCCCGGGAGAAGCTCGCCGACAGGGCAGTAGATCCTGATGGGATTTGCGAAGCCTGCCTGTCTGATCACGCCCGCCAGCGGCCCTCCCATTCCGAAAAGAAACTGGAACTCGAGCGCTTCGGGATCGAGGCTTCTGCTGTTCGCATACGCCAGGGCATGCGCAACGCTCCGGATATTGTGGGTGGCTATGGCAGGCCGGACCGCATCCGCATGCTCCAGCAGCACTGCTGTAAGATCCTCGTAATTCGCGTCCGTCTCCGACTTTGACAGGAGAACCGGGACCGGCCAGCCTTTCTGCTTTGCGGTCACGACCTCATAATCCCAGTACGCTCCTTTGACGAGCCTGATTCCGATCCGCAGGCGTTGCTGCTCCGCCCACGTAATGAGGTGGAGCAGATCGTCCCGTGTATCTTTGAGATATGTCTGCAGGGCGATACTGCCCTCAACCCTTCCCCCGTATTCGGACAGAATCCGCTTGAATGCTGCGATCACGAGATTTTTGTAATAATACTGTTCCATATCGAATGTGAATGAAACGCCAAGACGTGCAGCCTTCTCCACTATCGGCCGGAGCGCACGGGTGATGTTCTCCACCGAGCCATCGAAATTGAGCGGATCGATCCGCGAAAAGAACGAGGATATTTTGAACGAGACATCGAACGGGCTGCGGCTGCCCTCGGCATGCGGCTTTTCCGGGGTCCGGATGTCAAGAATGTCGAGAAGGCCGAGATAGCGCTGCACGTATGCCCCTGCTTCGATCTCCGAAACCGCCGCCTCGCCCAACAGATCGATGCTCACCAGTGTACCCTGCTTCAGGAACGCCTGGATTGCCGGGAGCGCCTCAGCGGGCTCCGAGCCGGTGATGAACTCCTTGCTCAGGGACCGGACCGAACTGCGTATCAGCGGGGCTGCAACGGCTGCGGGAAAGTTCCGGGAAAAGATCTCGGCGCTCCGGAGCAGGAGTGATGTCGTGTGCTTCGCTTCGTTCAGATATTCCTGAAACACACGAATGCAGAGTGCATTATTATTCAGGGCGGGCAGTACATCGATGAAACGGAGCAGCTGCGCGCGGAACTGCTCGTCCCTGAGAGACCAGTCAAGCACGCTCTTTTTCCAGCCGCTCGAAGCGAAGAAAGACGGCTTTTCGTGCTGCAGGACCGGGTAGAGCGCTTCCGCGATCTCGCGGGTCCTCTGCTCGACGTCCACCGGGGACGGCACTCTGTCCGATTGTTCCGCATTCCGCAACGGCATTTTTCTGCTCCTGCACTAAGTATACAGCCTGCTCATGCGTGAATATGCTCCACCCTATAATTAAAAATAATTAAAACAACGATGATGAAAAATAGTCGATGTTCGGCCATGAAAATCTTGGAGGGAATTTCTTCGTACTAGTGGACAAAAGAAGCAATGGTCCGGCTGAAATCCGAGAAACTCTTATTGCGCGGGGTCGAAAATCCGAACGAGGTGATTATACTGTTCAAGGTCAAGGATATCGTCAAGGCCATAAATTTCCCCACATCCTCGGACCTGCGGGATGCAATGACAAAGGCTGGAGTGATCGACAAGCCGGACGTGTACTTCCTCAACGAGGAGAAGGCCGGCGTTTATGCGAAGGCATCAGGTTGCTAGCACTGCAAGCTCACGCGCGGCCGGAGGGTTCACGCCCTCCGGGTCTGCGTCTTTTTCGTCCGCCATGATCCTTCACGTACACGCATGCAATGCATGAGGATCATCACACAGGGGCGGGTTGCACGCGGCTGTTTCAGTCTGGAGTCGTTCGAAGACTGCATTCCGCGCCCTTGCAGCCGCAGAAAGGAATCCAGTTCTTGAATGCATAGTAGTAGGCGATCGCGGCATAGATATAGATTGCTGCAATTGCCGCCAGTATGATAAGAACAACCATCATGATCCACCTTTCTCCTTTACTGGTTCTAGTATAGTACGGCAAGCGCGTCTCGGAGCCAGCCCGGGTTATTTCGAAATATAAAAAAAGATACGCACACGGTGAAGTGGATCATGGATCATCCCCTCTTCCTGTTGCGCTTCCCGGAACAGCTCCCGCAGCGTTGCTGTTGCCGGGCCTTTTCTCCCCTTACCCCGGAGATTGTCCTGCTTCAAGAAGGCTAACGATCGGCTCCTCAGGATGCGGCAGGCCGGCCAGTTTCCAGGCAACAAGCGGGTTGATAAACTCCTCCCGCAAGCAGTCCTTGGGACGATGTATGTTCTTGCACACCGCGTTCAGGATCGGGAAAAAGCGGTATTTGCCGTAATATTCGTGGATGAACCGGAGTGCATCGCGCTGGTCTTTGCTGAGGTGGGCGATACCTTCGCGTTGTGCCAGCAAATCTGCAGTTGTGTCATCCCAATCACTGTAGTTCAAAAGATATCCATCAAGATCGAGCCCAACTTTCTTTGCCGCATGTTCAAGATAATTCGCAACAGCCATAGCAATCTCCCTTCTTGAACTCAAGTGTACTTCACGCCCTTCACCGCAGAGAGAAACACCTGGAAGCATCCTCCCGTGCTCAATCTCTGCCCCATACCCGGCTCATTCCCTGATAGCAGTTTTGCACCGTCATTATCTTCATCCCATATTTCAATTGTACTACGGCTTATTTGAATTTAATGATTTTTTGATTTCTCATAGTCTTTCTTTTGGAAATCCTAAGTCTGATGTCCGAACTCTTTTGCTACAAAATGAAATGGCTATCCGTAAGAAAGCAGATACTATGTGCGGATGCTTTCTCAGGATAGCCCTGTATGTTCGAAATGGTAATTTTTATGCAGCAGCTTTTTTCGCCGGACGCAAAGTCAGGAGGTCCGTCACGAGAATTACCACGCCAATGAAGAAGCAGATACCCAGGAAGAACGTGACTCCCATCCAAAGCCGCATGTAGGACTGTGCTGCCATATATCCCATGCCGAGCACGCGTTCAAGATAGGACTGCACCACGCCAGCGATGCCAAAAGAAAGACCCATCAACATCATGGCCGTGGTCATCGTCCAGAATGCTATTTTCCCGCGCGACGGATCGTAGACATCGATTCCCTTGATCCTGGGCATAGCATAATAGAAGACCATAATGTTCAGCAGTGCATAGGCGCCGAAGAACGCAAGATGCCCGTGGGAAACCGTTACTTGTGATCCGTGAGTATAGTAATTGATCTGCGGCAGCGTGTGCATGAAGCCCCAGATGCCGGCGCCGACCATGTGCATTATCGCGCACGCAATAGCGAGGGTCCACGTGAGCGGATTAACGATCTTCGCCTCGCGGTGTTTGACGTGGTTCATGGTGTCTATGAGCATGAGCAGAATCGGCAGCGGTTCCAGGGCGGAGAAAATGCCGCCGAACCAGAGCCAGTACTTGGGTGCTCCGATCCAGTAATAGTGATGGCCGGTGCCCGTTATTCCGGTGAACAGGAACAAGCCAATCTCGACATACAGCCACTTCTCCACGACCTCACGGTCCACACCCGTGAGTTTCATCAGAACGAAGGCGAAGATGGCCGCGGTAACCAGTTCCCACGCGCCCTCCACCCAGAGATGAATGACCCACCACCAGTAGTACCAATCGATCACTTCGTTCTTGTAGAACGGAATACCGAACAGGTACAGTAGCGCTAGAAACACGAGGCCCCCCAGAAGTGTACCCTGGATCGCGGTCCATCGGTTCGCCTTGAGCATCGTCATGCCGACGTTGAAGAGGAAGACGAGAGCGCCGACAACCACCACGATATCGAGTGTTGTGGGGATTTCAAGAAGCGGCCTTCCCTGTGTCCAGCCAAAGAGGAAACCGACGAGCGCTGTCACACCGGTCGCCACCAGAGCTATGAGCTGAAACCATGCAAGACCGGGAGAATAGATCTCACTCTTCGTTTCCTCGGGAACGATATAGTATGCCCCGCCCATGAACCCGAGGAGCATCCAGAGCACGAGGAGATTCGTGTGCATCGCACGGGCCGTGGCAAAGGGAAAAACGTCAACGATTGTTTGAGGTACCGTGAAGCTGTAATTGTAAGCGAGCCAGAGCCCCATGACGACCTGAAGGGCGAACAGGAGCAGGGCGACGGCGAAATACCAGTATGCGATCTTCTGGGAGCGGTATTCCATAGTATCCTCCTATTTTAAGTTCGCCAGGAACACGGCGACTTCTTCGAATTCTTTATCGGACAGTGTCTGTGCAGGCATCTTTGCAGCTGTGTTCACGGCCTTCGGATTTCTTATATAGCGGACGATCTGCTCGGCGCTCAGCTTTCTGCCGATGACATCGAGTGCGGGACCGAAGGAACCACCCACGCCGTGCAGGGAGTGACAGTTCATGCATCCACCGCTCTGAAAGACCGCCGCACCGGGCGAGAGCGCCGCACCTGCGATCAAACGCTCTTCGCCGCGGGAGAGGCGCTTTTTGCTGTCCTGCGGCGGCCAGTCGCCGTTGTCGACATTTCCGACCCATGTAAAGAATGCGACGAGGCTGTCGATTTCCCCGTCCGACAGATGCTGGTTCGGCATCTTGCGCCACGACGCGGCAAAGGCCTTCTCAGGCGACTTCAGTCGATAGCGAATACCGTCTTCCCCCACGCGTTGTACTACTTTGGTCAAATCGGGGGCATAGTAAGCGCCAAAACCGAGGATCGTATGACAGTCATTGCAGTTATGCTTTTCAAAGACCCGTTTTCCCTCAACAACCTTGTCCGAAAGTTTGTCGGCATGGGAAAGCGTCTCCACCTGACGATGAGTGTCCCAGGTAAGCCAGAGGAACAGGATCGCAGAAGAGACCGTGCCGAGCAAAAAAATCCAGAATGCCGCTTTTTTCGACATGCTGCACCTCCCTCGAATGAGATATGCCATGATATGTGTGGTGGGTACTCTACTCGCTGTACTGCAACGGAGTTATGATTCAGCTCATAAACTCATAGTTATACGGATCGAGCGGCATGTTCACCAGACTTAATTGATTTTAAAATGTCTTAAGATGTTAAAAGAGAGGAGCAGGCGCAGAGTTCATATGTGTGCTTTTGCAGTCTCAATCTGCCGTAAGCACTGAAACGCACTGCTGCATGCGGTCATAAGGAATTCTCTCTGCCTGTGAAACATACAACGGAGGGAGGCTTGCAGACTTTTATTCGCGGCAGGAATTGAGTGCCCTTCACCGCCGTCTTCTTCATTGAACATTACAATTTATCTCTTATGTTGACTTCAACTGATGACGCCTCCGTTGTGTATAAATACATCAATGGATCACTTATGCCCTGTGACTCAACCAGTACCTAGAAGACCTTCATTGCGACAGCACCCGCACATACCGTTACTATCGACGCATACCTGAGGCGGGTAATCGGTTCCTTCAGGAAAGCGGCCGCCATGATAGCGGCGAAAACCACCGACGTTTCTCTGAGTGCAGCGACAAGAGCGATAGGCGCGCGTGTCATAGCCCAAAGCGCCAGTCCGTAAGATGCCAGGGTACAGGCGCCGCCGAGCAAGCCTCTGCGCCAACCCAGCCGGATGCGTTCGAATACCACCCGCCCCTGACCCGCTGCCGCGATTGCAAGTAACAGCGGCGCAGTCAGTAAGAACATCCAGCCCGTGTAACTGAGTGCATGCCCGGAAAGTCTCGCCCCTTGACCGTCTACGAGAGTATAAAGAACAATAACGCCGGCGTTCGCCAGGGCGAACAAGGCGGCCGAGGCGCGGAAAGTCCCGGAACGCCAGGCGTCGCCCACCAGGACAAGCACCCCGCAGGAAACGAGGAGAACGCCAGCCCATCCGCCCGGTGATAGCGAGTCATTGATGAACAGTGCTCCGGCAACTGCGGTCAATGCAGGCGCGGCGCCGCGCATCAGTGGATACACGAAACTCAGTTCGCCGCTTCGGTACGAAAATGCGACGAGGGTAAAATAGGCGACATGGATCATTACAGATGCCGCCAAATAGGGCCAGCTTTCGACGGCGGGGCGGGGAACTACCGGCAATAAAAAAGCCATCCATACGCCCGCACCGGCAACGATCAAGACGGCATCCAGGAATTTATAAGAAGACGCACGAACGAGCGCATTCCAACCGGCATGGAGAATGGCGGCAAACAACACGACCACCATGACGTCGAGTGACAAGAGGTACCTCTCTTCTGCGTATCCCCAGGTTTTTTTCAAGCCCCTGGGTTCATCTTATCAATTTAGTGCCATGTGAGAATCCCAGAAGTGCCCCCCCTCCGGCAGGAGCCGGGAGATTGCAAGTCGCGGGATCCAAAGAGCTCATGCCCCGTTTATACATTACGTCTTCCCGCCGGCAAGAACGAAGACCCCTGTCTGACCCCGGCATTTTTTCGGGAGTCTGAGTTTTCCAGCCCTCGTCGGCTGGAAGGGGCGCGCACTATTTCAGCCAAGAACGTTCCTAATCTCACTGTCGATAAAATCTTTATCCTCTTCTTTCACAATCAGCACGAGTTCCGTTCTTTCGACCGGCTTCTGCAATTCATTTACATCGATGCTGCTTTTTGACAACTGCACCACGACTCCACCCTTCTCCGTCATAACGAAACCTTTTGACCTGACGATCTTAGTGCGGTTCTTTTTATAAAACTCAATAAGCTTATCTGCATCAATGGGCCCGTATCGCACAAGGCAAATGGTGGCGAATCCCGCTGTGGTGTTCAATTCTCCCGGTCGGGTTTTTGTATATGTCACGTGTGGACCGCTATAGTGTCGATTCATGATGTCATGGTAAGAGATTCTGCCGAAACTGGTTTCAAGCAGACTGCAGCCCGAAGGTGTCATCATTTTGATCCTGTCACGAATCTCCGCAAGCGAGCTCGGGTCAACGAGATCAATCTTGTTAAGAACAACAACATTCGCCTCTTTAAGCTGTTCCTGTATGATCGGATAATCCATGGCAAGCAGGCTCCCGGCATCGACAACAGTTATAATCCCCCTGCATTCCAGTCTCCCCTCAAAAAACGGTGAGAGCGTCTGCCGGGCAATCTCCTGAGGAAGAGCGAGCCCTGTTGATTCTATCAATATCACATCGGCTTTGAGCTCGTCCAGGGCGAACCTGAGAGAAGCAATAAGTTCTGTAAACATGCCGCAGCATATGCAGCCACCGGACAAATCGACAATGTTACGGGGATCAGCCTCTATTATTTTCTTATCAATTGAAATCTTGCCGAATTCATTGACCAGCACCATTATCCTGGCATTGGGAGGAGCTGATTGGAGAAGGCTGTTTAACAACGTCGTCTTCCCTGCCCCCAGAAATCCTGAAATAACATAGATTGGTGTTGGCATATTATTTTGTCATACCCTCCCTTTCGCCATATCCAACCGTGTTTTTTCGGAACCGGCATTCTAATTATAGCGAAACAGAAACAAAACCGTCAATCAGGCAAGAATGCAGAAGAACTCTTGATCTTCATTCGGCATTGCCCGATTCTTCTTTTCATGATTCCACTGAAAGGAGTAACGTCTATTCCCGGTAAGAGCGGCAAGGAATGCGGAAAAGGCTGCTAAATCAGCTCCGTATGTCTATACAGGCAATCGCGTCTTGAGCAGGACAAGCATTTAGGGACAGGCGTTGCTTGGGCGGGGTCAGGGGTCAGGCCAACGAGGAACGACTGGGACTTCAATGGGGTCATCACCAAGCCGGCATTCAGAACAACGCCAGCAGCAGCCGCGTCTACCAGATGAAAAAGGGTCTGCTGCAGAGACATGTTCAGTTCATCACAACATCCGGGGGTCATGCGGCGGCCGGTGTAAAGACCGCGCTCCCGGGCCAGGCCGGAGATGATCCCGAAGGCTGCTTTGGTTAAGAGTTCCAGCATGGCCAGGCCAGCTGCGTTTAAAAAAATCGACCGCAGGGGATCGCCCTTATTCCAAAGCCGCCGGCAGGTCTGTTCCAACTCCTCTCCCAGGGTCACTACCACGGCGGCCAGAAATTGGGCGCGGAAGCCGACCAGCGTGACAGGCAGTTCCAACTTGATTCCGCTAGCCAGCGCCACTTCTCCCTCCGCCAAGGGCCGGGCGAGCAAAGGATGCAGGGCGTAGGCTATCACTGGCCGGCAGATGCACCGGGCCTGTTCCAGAACCTGAGTTACCAACTCGTGGTGCTTTTTCTCAAGCCGGTAACGGGAGCCGCCGGCATAACGGGAAACTTGTTCCGGGCTGGGTGCAAGCTCGGCTGGGGAGAAACGGGTCACATAGGTGGGTGGCAGACAAGCGGATGTTACGCATTCGGCCATACGCATCTTTTCCTCTGTGCTGATTAGAAAGCGCTGCATTCGCCGGTCATGTCGATAAACCAGCCGGCGTCACTTCTCGTAAAACTTTCCCGCACCCCATTCCAAAAGCAACGGTAATTCGTATTTTCAATGCTTCTGGTTGTAAGAAGGCGGCATGCGTCGCATGATCCGCCGTTTCAGCCTCTGAAAGACAAACCAGAAGTAGATCTCCTGGGGAACAGTAGTATGTGCCTTTTTCAATATCTTGAGACCTTGTTGGGCATGGTCCAATGCCTGGGGCAGGCGGCCGGCTTCCAGATGCAGGCAGCACAGTCGCTGGTACGTGAAGGGGGTGAGTGCCCCCTCTTTCACGCCTTTCTCGTAACTCTCAAGGGCCTGGCGGGAGTCGCCGACTTTTTCGTAAAGTATCCCCAGCTTGTTGTAGATTAAAACACGTCCCGCGCTTTTCGCGGGGAATCGCTCCAGAGCCTGGCCGTATATGGCCGCGGCCTCATGGTACTGGCCACGGTTAAACAGCGCCTGGCCCTCCACCACGGGGTTGAGCGCCTCCATCGTTTCCGGCGAAATTGTGGTTTTTGGTAGAAGGTCTCGCCAGCTCATCGGGGAAATACCATTCCCTTCACAAACTGCTGCTGAAAGTCGGCAGCCCGCGCCAGATCTATGTACTCGATATGGTCGGCAATACGCTTAGCCTCCTTAAAGGCGCTCTGGGACAGCAGGGCCATTTTTGCCCCGCTGCCGGCCGCATTGCCCACTTGCCGGATAATCGCACGGGGAAAGGTCGGCAGCAATCCTATTCTCATGACGCTCTGGGCACGCACATAGTTGCCGAAGGCCCCCGCCAGATAGACCTCCCGCACGTCCTCCGTCCCGAGGCCCAGGATTTCGAGAAGTATCCAGACCCCCGCCAGCATGGCGCCCTTGGCCAGTTGCACCTCCCTGATATCTTTTTGGGTGACCGCCACCGGACGGCTCCCCGGAAGCGGGTCTTTTTCAGTCAGAAGGAATTGATTATAGGGATCCTCGCTCAGGCGCTCGGCATAAGGCGAGCCGCCGGCTTCCTGCCGCGTCAGCAGCCGTCCGTCCTTGGTGATGAGCCCGGCGTCCAGCAGCGCGGCGACGGCGTCCACCAGCCCGGACCCGCAGATGCCCTGCGGAGGAACCTGATCGATTACATGGTAAGTGACCTGCCCGTCCTTAAAATCAACCCGGTCTATTGCCCCGCTGCAGCCACGCATGCCGCACTGGATATGGGCTCCCTCGAAGGCAGGTCCGGCAGCACAGGAACAAGCCACCATTCGCTTCCCGTCGTTGACAACGATCTCGCCGTTGGTGCCGATATCCATGGCGATCCTGGGGCTTTTGCTTTTGTGCAGGCCCGTGGAGAGCACCACTCCTACCGTGTCCGAGCCAAGGAAGCCGGCGACCAGGGGCAGGGAAAAAACCATGCCCAACGGGTTGATCTGAAGGCCAAGTCCTTTCGCCGAGGTACTGAGCGCCTCGAGAGAGATTGGGTTGTAGGGGGCCCGGCAGAGCAGTTGGGAGGAGATACCCCAAAAGAGCTGGTTCATAGTTGTATTGCCGACGGTCACCAGACTATAGATAGAATGGGGGGAGAGGCCCTCCCGTTTGCAGATGCGTTCAATGATACCATTGATGGTCGATAGCACCAGTTCCCGCAGGCGATCAAGCCCCTGCGGCTCGTTCATGGCGTAGTCAATGCGCGTGATGACGTCGGCGCCATGGATCTGCTGTTCATTGAGGGACGCGTCCACGGCGCGGAACTGGCCGTTGACGAGGTCGCACAGATAGCCCACCACAGTGGTGGTGCCGATGTCTACAGCCAATCCCCAGAGCTGACCGGAGGTGTCGCCGGCTTCAAATCCCAAAACC
>DATHDE010000189.1:0-2558 GCA_035490495.1 Nitrospirota bacterium | reverse complement strand
CAGCATCTTTTCCCTGCTCGCGCTCCAGATGTTCGGGATCGTTCCGGGCGCAGCAGCCGGTCTCATTATCAGTTTCGCAACTTATTTTATTTGGAATCATCCTTATGCAATTGTAATTATGACCTGTGAGGTCGTCATCGTCGGCTTTCTTATCCGCTCGAATAAAATAAGCCTGATCATGGCTGACGCGATCTACTGGGGCTGCATTGGAGCTCCCTTTGTATTCTTGTTCTACCACCTTGCCATGGGCCTGCCTTTGAACACAGTCGGCGTTACGATCATGAAGCAGTCGATGAACGGGCTTTCCAATGCGATCATCGCCCGCCTGTTGTTCGTGGTTGCCGTGCCTGTTCACAGCAGGCCGTTCCTCTCGCTCCGGGAGGTTGTATTCAACCTCGTCACTGCGGTTGCGCTCTTTGCCTCGCTGGCAGTTCTGGCGGTCCAGTCCCGGGCTGCTGTGCAGGATATGCAGGACAACGTGCTGAACGCGTTTATGCAGGCTCGCGAGCGCATTGACTATAATTTGGGCGTCTGGCTTACCGATAATGTCGAACAGATTGACTGGCTCGCGCGGAAATCCGGCAGCCTGCCGCGGGCTTCGCTGCAGGAGCGGCTGGAAGATGTCGCGGCAACGCACCATGATTTCGTCCGCCTCGGAATCATGAATAAGAACGCAATCACCATTGCATACGTGCCTGCACGAACGGAAAAGGGGAAAAGCACCATTGGCCTCGATCTGTCCGACCGCCCCTATTTGTCCCGGCTGAAGCAGGACCTCAAGCCCATGCTTTCCGATGTGATCCCGTCTCGGGTTGCACCCGGGGAGTTCTTTGTGGCAATGCTGACGCCTATTCTGTCACAACACAGGACCTTCAACGGTTTCGTGAGCGGAGTCGTCAATATCAATGCGATGAAAAGAGTGATCGCGGTGAGTGGTCCCGGCTGGCTTTTGCAGGGGATGCAGTTTCACCTGCTCGACCGGGAGGGCCGGATCGTTCTTGACAGCGATCCCCGCAGGGGCATGGGAGAAGCGTTTGTGCGGGAACCCGGCGATCTCACGCCGGTTGATGGAAAGGTATCGCAATGGATGCCGAAGGGACGAAAAAATATCTCCGTTTCGGACCAGTGGCAGCATGCCATATACACAACAGCGTTTCCGATCAACGCACCCGCCGGATGGAAACTGGTGCTCGACCAGCCCTTGGCGCCGTTCGAAAAAACAGTATTCTCGCGATACAGCCGTCAACTTCTGTATGTTGTCATAGTATGCGTTGCCGCGATAATTGCCGCGGAACTCATCAGCAGGCGCGTGACCTCCTCAATTATGACACTCGGCAGGATATCGTCGGATATCCCGAACAAATTAAAGCACCAGGAGGACCCTGCCTGGCCGGCAGGCAAATTCATCGAGATCAATGACCTGGCGCAAAACATGCGCACCATGACCTCGGCGCTGCAAAATTCTTTGAGCGAATTGGACAGCATAAGCAAATCACTCGAGGACAAGGTGCGGGAGCGGACACGCGCCCTTCTGGAAAGTGAAGTACGGTATCGTAAACTCTTCGAATCGAGCAGCGATGCTTTTTTTGTATATCGACTGCTGCCGGACGGCCTGCCGATGTCGTTTATTGACGTTAACCAGGCAGGCTGCAGCATGTTCGGTTATTCGCGGGAAGAACTGCTCTCGCTCTCCCCCTACGATCTCATACGACCTGACCTGCACGCAGGCATGACTTCTCTCGCTTCCCAGCTCATCCAGAAGAGTTTCTTTACGGCCGAATTCAAAAATATCAGGAAAAGCGGAGAGCCTTTCGATGTGGGCGTCACGGTCACCCGGTTCGATATAAACGGTAAACAGTACGGCTTTGCGGCGGTTCGCGACATCACGGAACAGGTGCAGGCAACGAAAAACCTGGTGCGCTCCGAAGAATACAACCGTACCATGATCCGGTCGTTGTTCGAGGGTATCCTGGTATGTGACAGGAACGGCAGTATCGAATCTTGCAATCCCTCCGCAGAAAGAATACTGGGCTTGACAGGGGAAAGGCTGATCGGTTCCCAGTGGTTTTCCCTTGGTGGGGAAATGGTTGCAGAAAACGGAGACGTCCTCGATCGGGAAGCGCGGCCCATCACGCAGACGTTCATCACCGGGAAAGAACAACAAAACCGTATCGTCGGGGTCCGAAGGTCGAGTCAGCCGCTGCTGTGGCTTGAGATGAATACAAGTGTATTGTCACGGGATGACATGGACAGGCCGCTCTCAATCCTGGTGTCCTTTGCCGATGTGAGTGCACGGAAAATGGCTGAGGGGGTGCAAGACCACATTCATAGTCTCGCAGTACATCTCAGTTCGACGAACGACTTGTTGCGCATTCTGTCTCTTTGCACGAATACGGCTTTGAACACATCGCAACTGGATTGCGGTGGAATCTATCTTGTCGAACAACCATCAGGGGATCTTATGCTGGCCTACTCCGAGGGGCTGAGCCGTGAGTTTTCCCTGCAGTACGAACGCGCCGAAGCTCATTCAGAACGCGCGGCCCGCGTCGCACAGGGAT
>DATHDE010000188.1:0-43343 GCA_035490495.1 Nitrospirota bacterium | reverse complement strand
GCAAGACCAAGGAAACTGACATCAAGATAACCCTGAACCTGGACGGCACGGGCGTGTACAGCATCAAGTGCGGCGTGCCGTTCATGGACCACATGTTTTCGCATATTGCCAAGCATGGTTTCCTTGACCTCACGCTCAAGGCAACGGGCGACACGGAGATCGACGATCACCACACGGTGGAGGACCTCGGCATCGCATTCGGCCAGGCCCTCAAAAAAGCACTCGGCGACAGCAAGGGTATCCGCCGCTACGGAGATGCCACGGTTCCCATGGACGAGACCCTGGCGCAGGTTGTCATGGACCTGTCAGGCAGACCCTACCTTGTGTATCAGGTCGAGCTGCCGAGGAAATATAAACTGAAGGAATTTGATCCGGGCCTCGCGCAGGATTTTTTCCAGTCCGTCGCGAACCACGCCGGCATGAACCTCCACATCCGCATCCCCTACGGCCGCGACGTCCACCACATGCTCGAGGGCGTGTTCAAAGCCTTCGGCCGCGCCCTGGACCAGGCCACCAGCCTCGATCCCCGGATCAAGGGCGTGCTTTCGACTAAAGGTAAGATATAAGATAGCAGGCACCGAAGGACACCGGTAAACGCCATGAAGGAACCGGATTCATCATGGCCGTCATCAGTGTCAATCTGTGTCGAAGGTTTTTTCTCATGATTGCCATCATAGACTACGGAATGGGAAATCTGCGGAGCGTGCAGAAGGGCTTTGAACGCGTGGGGCTTGAAGCCGCGGTCACGCGCGACGCGAAAACGATCCTGAACGCACGGCACGTCGTGCTTCCGGGCGTGGGCGCCTTTCCTGACTGCATGCGGAATCTTGAGGAATACGGCCTCATCGATGCGGTGTACAGGACAATCGCCAGTGGCAAACCCTTCCTCGGCATTTGCCTGGGGCTGCAGTTGCTGTTCACGGAGAGCGAAGAGTTCGGCCTGTCGAAAGGCCTGGACATCATCAAAGGCCGCGTGATCCGCTTTAAGGGCCAGGCATTCGACTCTGCGCAGTCCGCAGCCGGCAATCTGAAAGTGCCTCACATGGGCTGGAACTCGGTATCGTTCAAACGCAAAGCTCCCGCGCTGGCCGATGTGCCGGAGAATGGGTTCGTCTACTTCGTACACTCTTTCCATGTCGTTCCCGAGGACACAGGCGTGATCGGCACCACGACGGACTACGGCATGGAATTCGTGTCGAG
Source organism: Nitrospirota bacterium (assembly GCA_035490495.1). GTDB lineage: Bacteria > Nitrospirota > UBA9217 > UBA9217 > UBA9217 > JAJYKN01. The sequence goes on along the minus strand of DATHDE010000188.1, from coordinate 42,143 downwards.
CATCTGGAGAGACAACATCGTCGCGACCCAGTTTCACCCCGAGAAGAGCCAGACGATCGGGCTGTCGATATTGAAGCGGTTCGGGGAGCAAAAAGGATAGGAAGAAGAAAGGGTCCAGGGTCCAGTAGCAAGTAGCCGGGATTCAACATTTAATGCTTTCCTGGCTACCGGACCCTGGCTGCCGGCTGCTATGATTATCATTCCCGCCATCGATCTCAAAGAAGGCAAATGCGTGCGCCTCGAGCAGGGGCTCATGGACAAGGCCACCGTTTATTCCGACGATCCCGCGACCACGGCGAAGCATTGGGAGTCCCAGGGTGCGGAGCTTCTGCACGTCGTGGACCTGAACGGCGCTTTTGCAGGCAAACCGAAAAATCTGGATGCCATCAAGGCGATCCGGGGCGCAATCAAGATACCGATCGAAGTGGGCGGCGGGATCAGGGACATTGCGACCATCGAAACGCTTGTGTCCATCGGCATCGACCGTATCATCCTCGGTACAGCTGCGATTGAGAATCCTGCTTTTGTGCGCGAGGCCTGTGAAAAATTCCCCGGCAGGATCATCGTAGGCATCGACGCGAAGGAAGGCATGGTGGCGATCAAGGGCTGGGCTGAGGTCACGAACGTGAAGGCAGTCGATCTTGCGCTCGAGATGCAGGATTACGGGGCAATTGCAATTATTTATACGGACATCAAGCGCGACGGCATGCTTTCGGGCCCGAACATCGAAGCAACGAAAGCGCTGGCGAAAGCGCTTCATATTCCGGTGATCGCATCGGGCGGTGTTCACACGATAAAGGACATCGAGAACCTGCTGACGGTGCGGCATGCGGGCGTATCAGGTGTGATTACGGGAAAAGCCATTTACAGCGGATCGCTGAATCTCAAGGACGCGATCCTGTTCGTGAAGATGAACGATAACCGTTGCGCGCGCTGATCCTGCGTTTCTTCATCCTCTCCTCTTCGCGGGAGGGGGCAGGGTGAGGCGTGGTTCAGGAATTCAAACTTATGCTGACCAAACGCATTATTCCCTGTCTCGATGTGAAAGCAGGCCGTGTAGTCAAGGGCGTGAGCTTCGTAAATCTGCGCGACGCTGGCGACCCCGTCGAGATCGCCAAGGCTTATGACGAACAAGGCGCGGACGAACTCACCTTTCTCGACATTACGGCATCGCATGAGGAGCGAAGCATTATCCTCGACGTCGTGCGCAGAACCGCGGAGCAGGTCTTCATGCCCCTCACCGTGGGCGGCGGCATCAAGGTGCTCGACGATATCCGCAACCTTCTCCTCGCGGGCGCGGATAAAGTTTCGATCAATACCACTGCCGTTCATGATCCGGAATTCATCAAGGCAGCAAGCCTCCGGTTCGGGAGCCAGTGCATCGTGGTTGCCATCGACGCCAAACGAGTTGTCGCCCACGACCCCGGATTCAAGCCCCCGCTTACCTGGGCAGACGATCCGCAGTACAAGTCGCTTTTTCTGTCTGCCACCGAACTCGGAGGCCCCTCAGAGCTGAAGTGGGAGGTCTATACCCACGGCGGCCGGAGGCCCATGGGCATCGACGCCGTGGCCTGGGCGAGGAAGATGGAGGAGTACGGCGCGGGAGAGATCCTGCTCACCAGCATGAACCAGGACGGACAGAAGACGGGCTACGACCTGGAGCTGACGCGTGCGGTCGCCGAGGCGGTCACGATCCCGGTCATTGCCTCGGGCGGTGTGGGGAACCTCGAGCATATTTATGAAGGGTTCACCAAAGGCAAGGCTGATGCCGCTCTCGCTGCTTCAATTTTTCATTTCAAGGAATATACGATAAGGCAGTCCAAGGAGTATTTGAAGGAACGCGGAGTGGCGGTCCGGCTGTAATCGTACTGAGTCCCACTCAACAAAAAACGGCCCGGGGGAATACTCCCGGGCCGTCTCTGTATCATGTTCGGAACCTATTTGCCTTTTTTTGCCTTCCCTTCTTCTTTTGCTTCTATATCCACCGCGCGCGATTCATACTTCACCGTCACCTTTGCGCCGACCTTGACGTCGCCCTTTATCTTCGTGTTGGCATCCTTGGCCATCTCGAATTTGCCCTCGCCCTTCTTTTCCACCACGATGGCGTCATCCCTCACTTCCAGAACCTTGCCCGTAAACTGATATGTCTTGCCCGCAAATGCAGCTGTTGCCATGACCATGAGCACCACGATAGCCAGAATCAGGATCTTTTTCACGATAAGCCTCCTTGGGGGATAAAATGTAAAGATGACCGAACTATATCGGATGTAAACACCGATGTCAAGCGTCACCGGCTTCTGCCTGTCCCGCCTCCAAAAATCGATCCGAGCACGCCGCGGATAATCTGGCGCCCGATCTGGCTTCCGATCGCGTGAGCCGCGCTCTTGGCCATGGCGCCCATGAGTTTCACTGCCTCCGATTGCGGTTCTGCTGCCCGCCCCTTCCCCGCCGGCGCATCCGGAGCCTGCGTCTGTTCCGAGGCTGCCCGGCTTTTAAGCTTCTCGTACGCTGATTCGCGGTCAACAGGCTTTTCATAATGCCCGAACAGGCCCGACGCTTTGATGACAGCCGAACGCTCTTCCTGTGCGAGCGGCGTAAGCCGGCTTCGCGGCGGACAGATAAAAGCCCTTTCCACGATCGTGGGCGCGCCCTTGGCATCAAGGAGGGATACGAGTGCCTCGCCCACGGCGAGTTCGGTGATCACCTTGGCCGTGTCGAGCGCGGGATTGGCGCGGAACGTGTCGGCTGCGGTCTTGACCGCTTTCTGGTCCTTGGGCGTAAAGGCCCGGAGCGCATGCTGTACACGATTGCCGAGCTGCCCCAGCACGGTCTCGGGGATATCGAGCGGATTCTGGGTCACGAAGTAGATGCCCACGCCTTTTGACCGGATGAGCCTCACGACCTGCTCGATTTTATCCTCCAGTGCTTTCGGCACGTCATCGAACAGGAGATGGGCTTCATCAAAAAAGAACACAAGCTTCGGTTTCTCCGGATCGCCCACTTCCGGCAGGGTCTCGAACAGCTCCGACAGCATCCAGAGCAGGAAGGTGGCATACAGCTTGGGCGACTGCATGAGCCTGTCAGCAGAGAGAATATTGACCGCACCCCTTCCCTTGGCGTCCGTCTGCATCAGGTCATCGAGGTTCAGAGCAGGCTCGCCGAAAAATATATCGCCGCCCTGCTCCTCGACCGTAAGAAGCCCGCGCTGGATCGCGCCGATGCTCGCCGTGGAAATATTGCCGTACTGCGTCTTGAACTGATCTGCGTTGTCGCCCACGAACTGCGTCATGGCGCGCAGGTCCTTGAGGTCGAGCAGCAGCATTCCGTTGTCATCCGCGATCCTGAACACGATCGTGAGCACGGCGCTCTGGATCTCGTTCAGGTTCAAAACACGGGAGAGCAGGAGCGGTCCCATCTCGGAAACCGTGGCGCGCACCGGGTTCCCCAGCTGGCCGAACACGTCCCAGAACTCCACGGGAAATCCTTCGAATCCGAAGTCGGCCACGCCCAGCTTCTTTGCCCGCTCGGCAAAATCAGGCTTGTCCCCTCCGGGCTTGGCCATGCCCGTAAGGTCTCCCTTCACATCCGCCATGAACACCGGCACCCCGATCCTGCTGAACTGCTCGGCCATGACGCGAAGCGTCACGGTCTTGCCCGTTCCCGTCGCGCCCGCGATCAGACCGTGCCTGTTCGCCATGCGGGGAAGGATTGTTATCTCCTCTTTCGCCTTCGCGATAAGAAGACCACCCTGTTTCTGAACCATGATGCCTCCGGAGATTGGAGAATACCTGTTTACAACGGAAGAATTATTCCATAAATAGTGAACCAAAGCAAGTTCTTATTAGCACTGACGGTCCGTGATTCAGCCGCGAACCGATATTCATCAGGCATTTCTCATTGACCTCCGCTGCTGATAAGTATAGTATTGTCCAGCATGTTCCGTTTATGGCCAAACGCAAAGCTTCTGATGCTTGTCCTCGGAAGTTTATTTGTTTTTTTCGGTGTGCAGCTCTTTCTGACCTCCCGCTTCAGCGATCGTAAGATGCTGTTTGCTTTTCTTCCCCTCCTCGCCGCGATCCCTTGTTACAGCATCAGACGCTATGTTGTCAAACGATCTGCAGCGCATCGCGGCGGCATGATGCGTCTCGGACAGGACGGCCCTTCCTTCCGTTCCGATGAATCTTCGCTGAACTCGGAAGAAGCTCTCGTTCACTCCTTCAATGCAATGAACATTGAGATCAGCAATTTCTCTGCGGCGCTTGAGCGCGTGATGGTATTTCGATCGCCGCAGTTTCAGCATGAGGGACTTACGGCAAACGTGCGCCGGCAGATTCGCAAGACCACGATGAGGAAGGACTCGGTTCATGTTCAGGCGTAAGAAACGGCGGGTTACAAGTGAAACGGGGGATTTCTTGCGGGCGCGGCTCCCTCTGCAGACCGCTGTCTTGCTCGGATCCCTCCTGTTGTTCCTGTGCTCCGGCTCCAACGCAATTTCCGAAGAACTGATCATCGAGCACGGCAAACGGGACCACGGCATTGCGCTCACCTTCGATGCCTGCCCCACGAACAGACTGGACGAGTATGATGAGAAGGTGATCGAGGTTTTACGGCGTGAAAACGTGCATGCGACTCTCTTCCTCAGCGGCCGGTGGGTCGAAAAAAATCCGGACAAAGCAAAGCACCTTGCCAGCCTCCAGCAGTTCGAGATAGGCGCGCACAGTTACTACCATCCCCATCTTCTGGCAAAGGACGATGCGCGCGTTCTCCGGGAAATGAAGCGGACGCAGGATATCATCAGAAAAACGACCGGCAGGACGCCGCAGTATTTTCGACCGCCCTTCGGCGAGGTGGATGAGCGCGTGGCACGGCTTGCACAGCAAGCCGGCCTGATCACGGTTCAGTTTGATATTGCATCAGGCGACCCGGATCCGAATCTTTCTGCGGAAAGGATCGTCCGGAGCGTACTTCAGCAGGCCAAAGGCGGAAGCATCATCGTGTTCCATATGAACGGCAATGGCGTGCATACTGCGGAGGTTCTTCCGCGGATCGTCAAGGGTTTGCGTGACAAGGGCTTTTCACTCGTGACGGTTGGTGAACTGCTGAAGGACTAACGTGCATCAGCCTGAAAAACGTATGCCGAACGAATAACAAACGCGCCGGCGCTACGAAGCGGATTGTATGGCTGCTGATGCGGGTTTTTCACGGTCAAGATTCTTTTGACGCAGAAGCTTTTTATACTGGTATGCTCCGATGCCGACAACTTTTCCTTTTCGAAAAATTACCGGGGTAAGCATGCGGTCGGAAATCGGCTTCCCCGGCCTCGGCTCCCTTGTCAGATAAAACGATACTTCATACACCTGGCTATCAGTTCCGGTGATGGTCATTTTCTTATACGGATTGCGCCGATCTCCCATGATCGACTTGACTGTCTTCTGGTACATTCCCACATACACCTGCACGATTCGTTCGTCATTGCGTGCCGCCAGTTCAGAAAGGGTGTGGGCGGTATGCTCGCTCAGCGGGCGGGCGTTCTGAAGCTCAGGTTCTTCGTTCGCTCGCGTTTGAGGGCTGGATCGGCGCTCCGGCTGTGAGGGCGGCAATGCGACCGCCCGCCGGGGCGGAGTGGATTCGCGTTGAGCGGCAGTAACCGTTGCACGCGAATCGGCTTTTTCAGGTTCGACAGCCGGCGCTTCGCCCGGTTCCGCGGGAGATGCAAGTAAAAGAGACGTCCGGTCTTTTGTCAGCAGACTGGGCTCGGGAACGACGGGCGGGCTTGTTGCTACTGTTGCACATCCGGCCGCAGCCACTGCAAGGAGGAGGATCAGCTTTCTCATCGGTTCTCACTTTCTATTCCGAGGCCCCTTGTCGACAGGCAGTTTCGACTGCTCCCTGTTTTTTAAAGCAACAGATGCATGGCTTTTTCGTGCAGCAACCCGTACGTGCCTTTTTTTCGATGCTGACCTGAAAGCATCGACCGCAGAAGTCCACACCTTGCCCAGGTAATCATCGAAACTCATGGCAGATGCGCCGCTGGAACCAGCCGTACGTGCACGCGCATGGTCCCAGTAGCGGATCAGGACCATATTGCTCGCGATCGTAAGCGTGATGGCGAGGGGGTCTGCAACAAACACAAGGATAAGGATGGCGAAGAAAACAACATTGTCCTGCGGCACACTGATGATGCGCGCCACATAAGCAATGGGGCCGATATGGGTCTCGAAAGCGAGCCGTTTTACCTTCAGAGCATGAATACGCGGTTCGATCCCGGCAAGCCGGTCGCGGATCTCAGCCTGTTCGTCGCTGAATTCGCGGGACAGCCTGATCTTATTCGTCACCGACGCGGACGGCAGGTACCCTATCTGGCTGTTAATTTCCTCAAGCCTGGCTTTCTTTGCAGCGCTCTCCTCTTCCAGCGTTTTCAGCTCCATGGCGATAAGATTGAATTCTTCGGATGTTTTCTGGTACCCCTGGCTCAGGAAACCGAAGATACCGACGGACGTTATGAACATCAGAGCTGCGAGGAAGCAGAGCAATATCGCCTTGAACAGCCGCGTCATCGGCTTCCAGTAGCGAAACAGATACACCGCCACGCCGATCTTACTCGCCTCCAGCGTAATACCCATGATCATAGCCGGGATGTAATTGTAGGCGAACATGCTGGCGATGCCGAACACGGAAAAATAGGCCGCCGTAGCAATGAGTCCGACCGTCACCGTAATGAGAAAGATTATATACATCATTCCACCTCCATAATAATGCGGATTTGCAAGCGTAATCGTACTGCCGCCAGAACCCCTTATTCCATGCAGGGCACTGCAGCGAAGAAAGAGGGTGGAAGTTTCCCCTCTTCATATCCCCTTGACGTGGTTCACTTATCAGGGCTGCTTCAACACTTCAGGATTACGCTTAACATATCGACCCTTTTTCAGAAATCTTTAATCTTTAATCGATATTCAGGGTAGTGACGCCCGTAAGAAACGATCCTGAAAGAAAAAGAACAGCTTTTTTTATTACAGGGGATTACACGTTTTTTTACGTGATTACAATGAGTTGACAACATCAAGAGAGAAGATGAGAATAATCAGAGGAACACAGGTAAATTATTATGATGTAATGCTTTTTGCCTATTTAAACAGGAGGGGGGACAAAAAAGAAGCGGGAACAGCCCGGATAATTAACCCGAACAACATACGCGAGCAACGTCCTTACTCTCGATAAACGTGCGCCTGAGTACTGTCATTCGGGCTAGCCGGGCCGTTTAAGAAGGTTTTTTACAGGCTTCGTCGATAAGAATCCAGCCAGACAATATGGCTTTTCTCCTCGTTGATCACTTCATCGAGAATGGTTTTTTCCTTGATGATGGAGCGCAGTTCAATGAAGTACAACAGCGTCTCTTTTTCGAAGCCGATAGCGAACTTCACGGCATCGAGGACAGTCTTAACGCGGTCCATGGAAGGAAGCGCTTTCGATTTCCCGAGAAAAAATTCCGATTCCACGAACGCCCGCATATAATTGCTCACATCTTCCCACTGCACTGGTTCGGTGCCCGTCTTTGCTATGGTATCCTTCAGTCCGCGAAATATCTTTTCGTGCGTTTTTTCCTTGTCCGCCAGCGTAGCAAAGAGCTCGACAAGCTTGCCGTCTTTCCTGAATTTTTCAGCCATCCCCGAATAAAACTTATAGCCGAGGATTTCCGTCTGTACCGCCATCTCCAGTATTTCATCAATCGAATATTTTCCCATGCCGCCCTTCCCCCCTGATGTGCTGTGATAAATTCCTCTACTTGACAGCTGCTTTGAATCGGCAAATAATAACGTGTTCCCCGCGAGGTGTCAACGGAATTTTCCTTTGATATTGACAAGTATACCTGGTTTTTGCTACAGTTGCGCGTGCACAAACCGCTCGGAAGCTGCGGGCCGAGCAATTATCGGAATCAAGGAGGCGGGTATGGCAGAGAAGCTTGCAGTTGTCGTCGGCGGCGGCCCGGCGCCGGGAATCAACGGCGTGATCAGCGCAGTGACCTTCGAAGCAATCAAACAGGGGCTCGAAGTAATCGGCATCTATGATGGTTTCAAATGGCTCTCCAAAGGCGATGCATCCCATACATTGAACCTTGGCGACGGCGAGATCTCGCGCATCCAGCTGCGGGGTGGCTCGATCATCGGCACTTCCCGAGACAACCCGACCAAGAGTCCCGAGAAGATGGCGAATGTCATCAAGGCGTTGTCGAGCCTCGGCGTGCGTTATCTCGTGACCATCGGTGGCGACGACACCGCGTATACGGCCACACGCGTGGAGCAGGAGGCGGGCGGCAAGATTTCCGTATGCCATGTCCCGAAAACAATAGACAACGATCTTCCCCTGCCGCATGGAGTGCCAACCTTCGGTTTCGAAACGGCGCGCTCGCTCGGCACGCAGCTCGTGGAAAACCTGATGGAAGACGCGCGCACGGCCAGCCGGTGGTACTTCGTCATCGCCATGGGCCGCTCCGCCGGTCATCTCGCACTCAGCATGGGTATGGGTGCGGGCGCAACGCTTACCCTCATCCCGGAGGAGCTCGGCAACAAGATATCCCTCAACAAGGTGCTCGCCATCCTGGAAGGTGCGATCATCAAGCGCCTCGCCAACGGTAGGAATCACGGCGTCGCAGTGATCGCGGAAGGCGTGGCCACGCGATTCGATCCCGATGAACTGACGTTTCTGAAGGATGTTCCGCGCGACGATCACGGCAATATTCGTCTTGCCGAAATCCCCCTGGGCGACATGCTCAAGCAGCGGGTAAGTGCTGGCCTCGAAAGCATCGGCGTCAAGATGACGATCATAGCGAAAGACATCGGATACGAACTCCGCTGCCATCCGCCCATTTCTTACGACCGCGAATATACGCGCTACCTGGGTTACAGCGCTGTGAAATTTCTTGTGTCCGGCGGCACCGGGTCGATGATGATGTTGAAGGACGGCGTGAACAGGCCCATCAAATTCTCCGACCTGCTCGATCCCAAAACCGGCAAGACAAAAATCCGTACCGTGGACATTGAATCCGATGACTACCACATGGCCCGGCGCTATATGATCAGGCTCGAGAACGAGGATATGGAAGAAGAAACACTGAAAAAAATCGCTGCTACAACAAAACTTTCCCCGGATGATTTCAAAAAACGGTATACGTGCGCTCTGAGCTGAGAAAACCCGTAGGGACAAAAAATGACGGCCGATTCCGCCGTCATTTTTTTTATGCTCAGAAAATCCGCGATGCGCGGCATCAGCACGCGCTACAACGGAATTCGCTTCTCACGGGCAATGTTCCTTAGAATGATCGTGGCGTTGTGCAGACGCTGCAGCTTCATGTTTCTCATTCTCAGCGCAAAGCTATCCGTGTAGTTTATTTTTTCATTCCTGATCGTCGTGAGTGCCTTGTTCATGGCCTCAAACAGCTCTTTGATCATGTCAACGTCGAATTTCTTCAGAAAAAGAGGGTTCACGGTGATATAGCCTTCGCTGACGTCAAAGGCCACCATCTTCATGCTTTTGCCCTTGAATCCGCTTTCCCCCATGCGCTTCTCCTAGGACTTTCCCGCGGATTTGACCGCCTTGTCAAGAAGGTCGCGCTTCTGCTGTATTCTGTCCAGAATCTTTCGCAGCTCCGCCGTATCCGCTCCACGGTGAATGCTGTCCTGCAGCGCCGCGAGCTCGTTGAACAGATCCCTCGATGTCTCCCTGATCAACGTATGCGTCGTCCTGCTCCGGTCACACACCGTCATGATGGCGCTCACGAGATCCTTGAGCATCGGATCGTCGGAATCGCGCAACCGCAGTACAACGCTCATATCGCCCTGCGACATGTGTTCGAGCGCTTTGCGAATGCGGGTGATGGGGCCCACGAACGTGTGCGAATAGAGGAGACCTCCAATGCCGATGAATATAAGGAGAACGACCAGTGAGACGGGTAAGAAAACGGGGAGCTGAACGATTTCAGCAAGTTTCTGGAACACCCGCAGCAGAATAGTATAGCAAATCAGAAGAATGAGCAGAAAGAGAATGAAACGGAACTGCGGCCCTGTTGCGTGGAGATATCCTTTGCTTCTTCCCAAAATTATCCTCTTGTCGGTCTTATGAGTGTGGTTCAAGCGTATGACACCGCCATCCAGAAAATAAAATCGTTTTTTGCAGGCTTACTGCCCCACGGGAGTTCACTTCGCCTTCCCCCGAAAAACCCATGAACAGTTCAGTTCTATGATTATACCGGCAATACACTGCATGGTCAAGGCATTATTGGCTATATTCATTCCGGAAAAACCATGGGAAATATGATATATATTGACAGGAAAACAAGCCATGTGATATAAAATAGTTCTTTTCACGTCCCGGATAATCGTTCGAGGAATACAAGAGATGGCAAAAATCATCCCCTTCCGGGGGGTCCTTTATAATCAGAAGAAAGCCGGCAGGCTCTCCGGGCTTGTCTGTCCGCCCTATGACATCATCACTCCTCAGTCGCAGCAGGCACTCTATCGGGAAAACGAATTCAATGTTGTTCGGCTTGAATTTGGCCTGGAAAGCCCTGCGGATACGGACACGGACAACCGTTATACCCGCTCTGCTGCAATCCTGAACGACTGGCTGGCAAAGGGGATCCTTCAGCAGGATGGGGAACCGTCCTTCTATATTTATGAAATGGAATATTCCGCCCCGCTCGCGAAGAAACTGCGCGGGCTGGTCGGTCTCGTCCGAATCGAGGATTATGATTCGGGGGTCGTCAGGCCGCATGAGACAACGCTCTCCGGTCCGAAGACAGACCGGCTGAACCTGCTGCGAGCGTGCCGCGCTACATTCAGCCAGATTTTTGCCCTTTTTTCGGATCCGCGGGGAGCCGTTCTCGACATTCTCAACCGGGCAAAGGGTGCCCCATCCATGGAAGTCCGGAGCAACGACGGGGTTACGCACCGGATCTGGACCTTGACAGACAAAGAGGCGCAAGATTTCATCTCCCGGGAACTGTCGGACAAGCAGCTCTTCATTGCGGACGGTCATCACCGCTATGATACGGCGATCAATTATCGCAATGAACGCAGGAATTCCTCTCAGGCACTCTCTGAGGAGGATGGGTGCAATTATACGGCGATGTTCCTGGCGTGCATGGAGGACCCGGGACTTACCATTCTGCCAGCCCACCGGACACTGTTCAACTTGCAGGATTTTAATCCTCGTGCGTTCGAAAACGACCTAAACAGGTTTTTCAATATCGAGCGCATCGATTTTTCTGATCGTTCCGAGCCAAAAGACCTGCGCACGGTCCTGGATACTATGGTGCACCGGGCCGACCATGCACATATATTCGGCATGCGGGTCCGCGGCGAGCACAGCTACTATCTCCTGACGCTGCGCAGCGAAGCGGACATGGATGTCCTGCTGCCGGATAAATCGCCGGCATACCGCAGGCTTGACGTGTCCATTCTTCATCACCTCATCATCGATAAGCTTCTCGGTGTCCGCATGGATACGCACAAGCTCGGCCTGAATATCGAATACTTGAAAGAGGCAGAGGAAGCGGACAGGAGTGTTCACAACGGCGCCGCACAAATTGTCTTTTTCATGAACCCGACCAAGGTGCAGGAAGTGAAGAACGTCGCCGCTGCCGGCGAACGCATGCCCCAGAAGGCGACCTATTTCTATCCCAAGCTCCTGACGGGGCTCGTGATGCATAAAATCGAATGAAGTACTAAGTACAGAGTACAGAGGGGGAGGCATAACTTTGTACTGTGTACTTTGAACTCTGAACTCTATTCCAAGGAGGCTACCATGGCTGTGAAAGTCGCAATCAACGGATTCGGACGCATCGGGAGGAACGTTTTCCGCGCTTCACTGGACAGCAAGGACATCGAAATCGTGGCGCTCAACGACCTCACCGACACCAAGACACTTGCGCACCTGCTCAAGTGGGACTCCACATTCGGAGAATTTCCGCACGACATCAAGGCAGGAGACGGGAAGCTCGTCGTAAACGGGAAAGACATCGTGGTCACGGCGAAGAAAGACCCTGCCGAACTTCCCTGGAAGGACATGAAGGTGGATATAGCGCTGGAGTGCACCGGCCTGTTCCTGGACAAGGCGAACGCGGGCAAGCACCTTGCCGCCGGCGCGAAAAAAGTGCTGATCTCCGCCCCGGCCAAGGAGCCGGATGCAACCTTCGTCATCGGCGTAAACGAGCATACCTATGATCCGTCGAAGCACCACATCATTTCAAATGCATCATGCACGACGAACTGCCTTGCGCCTTTTACCAAGGTCGTGCATGAAAACTTCGGCATTGTGCACGGCCTGATGAACACGATTCACTCCTATACCAATGACCAGCGGCTTCTCGATCTCCCACACAAAGACCTGCGCAGGGCGCGTGCGGCCTGCGTGTCCATCATTCCGACTTCGACCGGCGCGGCCAAGGCGGTCTCGCTTGTTCTGCCCGAGCTTAAGGGCAAGCTCGACGGTATGTCGCTCCGTGTTCCGACGCCGGACGTATCCGTTGTGGATGTCGTGTTCGAGGTTTCAAAGAAGACCACGAAAGAAGAGGTCAACGCAGCCCTCAAAACCGCTGCGGATGGGAAATTGAAAGGCATCCTCCAGTTCGAAGAGGCGCCGCTCGTTTCCATCGACTTCAAGGGAAATTCGCACTCGTCCATCATCGACGCCGCGCTTACGAGCGTCATGGAGGGCACAATGGTGAAGGTAATCTCCTGGTATGACAACGAATGGGGCTACTCGAACCGGCTTCGCGACCTTGCCATCATGGTTGCAAAAAAATTGTAATTGAAGTGCGAAAAAAACCGGAAGGGCTGCTCGGAGCATCTCGGAGCATACGATAACGTATCGCACTTCCATCCTTCGGGACTCATGGCTGACCTGTGAGGTGATCTATGGATAAAAAGACTATCGAGAAAGTCGATCTGCAGAACAAGCGTGTATTCATACGTGCGGATTTCAACGTGCCGCTCGATGAAAACGGCAATATCACCGACGATACGCGCATCCGGTCCACGCTGCCCACGATTAATTACGCTTTGGACCACGGCGCCCGGATCATCCTTGCCTCGCATCTCGGCAGGCCCAAGGGAAAGCCCAATCCGAAGTTCAGTCTCGCGCCCGTGGCGACACGGCTTTCGCGGCTGTTAAACAAAACGGTACAGTTCGCAAAAGACTGTGTCGGTCCCGACGTGGAGCACCTTGTTCAAGGCATGCGTCCGGGTGATGTAGTGCTTCTCGAAAATCTCCGCTTTCATGCAGAAGAAGAGAAGAACGACGAAGCTTTTTCGAAATCGCTTGCCGCACTCGCCGACATTTATGTCAATGACGCCTTTGGCACGGCGCACCGCGCCCACGCATCGACGTACGGCATCACGAAGCATGTAAAGCAGTCGGTGGCCGGTTTTCTGATGAAAAAAGAAATCACGTATCTGCAGAAGACCGTTGCCAGCCCGATACGGCCCTTCGTGGCGATTCTGGGCGGAGCCAAGGTCTCGGGGAAGATCGGCGTGATCGAGAACCTCGAGAACAAAGTTGACAAGATCATCGTCGGCGGTGCTATGGCGTTCACCTTCCTCAAGGCCCGCGGCTATGAAGTAGGAAATTCGCTGGTTGAACCAGAAATGCTTGATATGGCGGACAGGCTCAGGAAAAGTGCACGTGACAAAGGAGTCAAGTTCTATCTCCCCGTAGATTTCGTCGCCGCTGAAAACGCAAATGACGGCGCAGAAGCGAAGATCGTTACCGCCCAGGAAATTCCAAAAGGCTGGACAGGGCTTGATATCGGCCCCGCCACAACGCGTCTTTTTGCAGAGGCTATCCAGGACGCAAAGACAATCATTTGGAACGGTCCCATGGGCCTTTTCGAAAAGGACGCCTACTCGCGCGGGACCTTCGCCATTGCGCGCTCCGTATCTGAAGCGTATGCAACCACGATCGTGGGCGGCGGCGACACCGACGTCGCCGTGCACCGGGCGGGGGTTTCCGACAACATTACGTTCATATCAACGGGCGGCGGCGCTTCACTGGAGCTGCTGGAAGGAAAAGAACTGCCGGGGCTCGCGGCACTGACGGACGACAAGGACTGAAACGGTTCCTTCTGCATCACGGCAGCATGAGGACCGTCTTCCCTCAGCACGAAGGCATTCAATACGAACATCCACAGGAGTCAACGCATGACCAAAAATCGTCGACCCATCATAGCCGGCAATTGGAAAATGAACAAAACAACCGGCGAAGCGCGCGATCTGGCAAAAAAATTAATCCCTCTCGTCGCTGGCGTAACGGATCGGGAAATTGTACTCGCCCCGACGTTCACAGCGCTGCAAGCCGTGGGGGAAGCGATCAAAGGAACGAACATCTCACTGGCGGCGCAGAATTTGTTCTGGGAGGATAAAGGTGCATTTACCGGTGAAATATCCGCGGAAATGCTGTTGGATTTGGGGTGCAAGTATGTTATCATAGGGCACAGCGAACGAAGGCAGTACTTCGGCGAAACCGACGAAACGGTCAACAAGCGCGTACGTCAGGCCCTGAACAAGGGGTTGTTTCCCATTGTCTGCGTCGGAGAGCTGCTGAGCGAGCGTGAAGCAGGCACGGCAAACGATGTGATCGACCGGCAGGTTACGGGGGCCCTGAAGGGAGTCGCGGCTGGTGAAATGACGAAGATTGTTATCGCCTACGAGCCGGTTTGGGCCATCGGCACCGGCAAAACGGCAACGCCTGACCAGGCAAATGAAATACATGCCTTCATTCGCCGCAAGATTCAATCCCTGTACTCTGCCGATGTCGCTGACGGACTCCGCATCCAGTACGGCGGCAGCGTCACACCGGACAATGTGTCGGCGCTCATGGCGAGGCCCGACATCGACGGAGCACTTGTGGGCGGTGCAAGCCTGAAACCTGATTCGTTTTCGTCATTGGTGAATTACAAATAGTTCGGTTCCTCGCCGCTTCAAAAAGGCGAACACCCGTTGAAGGAGGCAGTAATGCTGCGGATTTTCTTGGTTACCATTCATGTCATCGTGTCGGCCATTCTCATCGGGATGGTCCTGTTGCAAAAAGGAAAGGGCGCCGATATCGGAGCTGCCTTTGGCGGCGCTTCACAGACCGTGTTCGGCCCCCGCGGCGCGCAGAGCTTCCTTGCGAAGCTTACCACGGGCGCAGCCATCGTATTCATGTTCACCTCCCTTGGCCTGGCATTGACGACAGCCAAGAAAAGTTCGGTCATGGAGGGCGTTCCTGCCCCGGTCCAGAGTGCTCCGGTCTCCCCACTGGCGCCTCCTGTACCGACTTTGCCCGCGCCGACTCCAGCGCCGTCGAAGTAAATCACGCTCGAACGCTCCAGCGTGAACCACCCCAGGGTAGGCCTTGCCTACCCTTTTTTTATCAGGACCGTTATGAACAGCACAGAGCGCAGGCCGCATCCGATTATCATCGTATCACTTTGTCTGACGATTCTCGCCTCATGCGGCCGGCAGGCGGAACGACATCCCAACTCCTTCGTAGAAGCTTCCATCGGTGATGCACGGCGTCTGAATCCCGTACTCGCGAATGACAGCGCTTCCGCAACCATCAACGACCAGGTTTTTAACGGACTCGTGAAATACGACAAGGACATCAAGCTCATAGGCGACCTGGCAGAGTCCTGGGAGATTACCAACGGGGGCAAAACGATCACGTTCCACCTTCGCAAAGGTGTTCTCTGGCACGACGGCGCGCCCTTTACGGCCGACGACTGTCTCTTTACCTATCAACGACTGATGGATCCCAACGTCGCAACACCCTACAGCAGCTCGTATATGGATATCGCACGGGCGGAAGTCGTAAATCCCCTCACGTTTCGCGTAACCTATAAAGAACCCTTTTCCCCTGCCCTCGAAAGCTGGAGCATGGGAATTCTGCCGAGGCATATCCTCCAGGGAAAAGATATCAATACCGATGCTTTCAACCGCAAACCCGTGGGAACCGGGCCGTACCGGTTCAGAGAGTGGATTGCCGGTCAGAAAATCGTCCTGGACGCAAACGACCAGTATTTCGAGGGAAGGCCGAACATTGACCAGTTTATCTACCGGATCATCCCCGACAGCTCGACCATGTTTCAGGAATTGCTCTCCGGCGGCATCGACATGATGGGATTGAATCCGATCCAGTATCTGCGAAAGAGCGAAACGCGCCGCATCCGCGACAATTATGTCAAGTTCCGCTATCCCGCAAATGCCTATACCTATATGGGTTACAACCTGCAAAACCCGCTGTTCAGCGAGATCAGGGTGCGCCAGGCGCTCTCATACGCGATCAACCGTCAGGCGATCATCGACGGTATTCTCCTGGGCATCGGCAGGCCTTGCACCGGACCGTTCTCGTATGTTTCCTGGGCGTACAACCCGCATGCAAGAAGCTACCCCTATGATCCTGAACGAGCGCGCGCCCTGCTGTCTGAATCCGGATGGCTGCCGGGAAAGGACGGCATTCTGCGCAAGAACGGCGCGCAGTTTCGGTTCACGATCATGACGAACCAGGGCAACAACGAACGCATCAAGACCGCAGAGATCATCCAGCAGAATCTGAAGGCCGTCGGAATCGACATCAACATCAGAGTGATGGAATGGCAGGCGTTTCTCGAACAGATCGACAAACGGTCGTTCGATGCGATCATCCTCGGGTGGAGCATGAGCCGCGACCCCGACTTATACGATATCTGGCACTCGAGCAAAACGAAAAAAGGCGAATATAATTTCATCGGGTATAAGAATGCGGCAGTTGACCGCCTTCTTGTCGAAGGACGGCGCACGTTTGATCTGAAAAAAAGGCAGCAGATCTACTTCCGCATTCACGAAATTCTTGCTGAAGAACAGCCGTATGCATTTCTTTATGTACCGGACGCAACACCCATTTTGCACAAGCGCTTCAAGGGTGTCAAGGTCGAGCCGCTCGGCATTCTGTACAACTTCACGCGTTGGTACGTGCCGAAGAACAGGATGGAGTGGTAAGAGGCGACCGTTCAGGGGACCGCGCTCCGCGTTCCGCCTGAAGAACTTGCATTCTGTATTTTACGGTGAACTGTTCTACTGAACGTTGATCTTTTTTTGCAGACATATGTCCGTCATCTTTGCGCAAAATCTCACAAAGCAGTTCAAGGCACTGAAAGCCGTTGACGGCATTTCTTTTTCCGTGGAAGAAGGAGAGACCTTCGGCTTTCTGGGGCCCAATGGGGCGGGGAAGACCACGACCATCAATATCCTGTGTACCCTGCTCTCTCCGTCCGGCGGCAAAGCTGAAATTTCCGGTTTTGACTGCACAACGAGACCGGATGCTGTTCGGGCGTCTATCGGACTGCTCTTCCAGGACACAACCCTCGACATGGGTCTCACAGCATATGAAAATCTGAAGTTTCACGCATACCTTTACAATCTGGACAAGGCGCTGACGGAAAAGCGCATCGATGAAATGCTGGGTGTTGTCGAACTGCAGGGCCGCAAATACGAGCTGGTTAAGAACTTTTCCGGCGGAATGAAGCGGAGGCTCGAAATAGCCCGGGGGTTGCTGCACTATCCACGGGTGCTTTTCCTCGATGAACCCACCCTGGGACTTGATCCGCAGACGAGATCCACGATCTGGGATTTCATCCATGCATTGCGGCGGCGCGAAAAAATAACGGTTTTCATGACGACGCATTATATGGAGGAGGCGGAGAACTGCGACCGTATCGCCATCATCGACCACGGCAGAATCATTGCTGAAGGAACGCCCTCAAAATTAAAGCAGCTCGTCCGCGGCGACATGATTCATCTCGTTACCGACGACAACCAGATAGCACTGAAGGAGATCCGGGAGCGCTTTCATTTGACAGCCCGCGAAGAAAGCGGCATGCTGGCTGTTGAAGCGGAAAAGGGCGACGAGTTCATCCCCCGCCTGATCCGCGGCCTTTCCGTGCCGACCCTGTCTGTCAGCATCACGAAACCGACGCTCAACGACGTTTTCCTAAAATTGACCGGAAGAACGATCCGCGACGATGCGCTTCAGAATGCGAAGGAAGTGACGCGGGAGTTCGTGCGAAGCCACCGGAGGGCTCAACGATGATCCAATGGCGGCCTGTGTATGTCATCTGCTACCGGGAGTTCGTCAAGTTCTTCCGCGAGAAAAGCAGGCTCTTGGGCACGATCGCACGTCCTTTGTTGTGGCTCTTTGTCGTCGGCAACGGTATGGCGTCCCTTATCAGGCCGCAGACCGGTTTTTCCTATCTTCAATTCATTTTTCCCGGCATGATCGGCATGACCATCCTGTTTTCATCCATTTTTTCATCCATCTCAATTGTCTGGGACCGGGAATTCGGCTTCATGAAGGAAATGCTGGTTGCGCCGATTTCCCGGCTCTCAATTGTCATCGGCAAGGCGATCTCGGGAACGCTGATTTCCGTAGCCCAGGCTATTATCATCATGCTGTTCATTCCTTTTTTAGGGCTCCAGATGACCATTGTTCAGTTCCTGGAAGTCGTCGTGGTCTCCGTGCTCGTGTCCTTTTGCATTACCTCGCTGGGAATTCTCATTGCCGCCCGATTGACATCCTTTGACGGCTTCAACATCATCATGAATTTCCTCGTGATGCCCATGCTTTTCCTCTCAGGGGCCATGTATCCCGTGAATTCGATGCCCGCTGCCCTCCGACACCTGACGGTCATAAATCCCCTTACCTACGGAATTGACGCTTTCAAGCATGTCTTGCTCCGCCAAAGCACACCGCCGCTCGGCCCGGAGTTTCCCCTGAGCAGAGACATTGCTATTGTCTCTATCCTTTCCATTTCGATCCTTTCACTTGCCGCACTCTCATTCCGGAAGAAAGACTGACGTAAATTCTATAAATATAGTATAAAATCAACATCTTATTAATTAGCACTCTAATTGACAGAGTGCTAATTATGCGATATATTAATAAATGAGAAAGATGCATGATGAATAATCGACTCGAAAGGAGGGATGACCTATGAAAAGCCTGACTCGTTGGGACCCGTTCAGCATTATGAGGTTAGGGGATGCCTTTGAAGAGTTCCGGTCTATGCAGCGAGAAATGGATAATCTCTTCAATCGTGTCCTGAGCGGAGATCCGGCCCGAGAGGCAGAGCGTGTCTGGATGCCGTCGATTGAAAGTTACGTAAAGGACGGCACGATCTATTTCCGGGCCGAACTCCCGGGTGTCGATCCAAAGAATCTTGATGTGAGCATTACAGATCGTGAACTCGTGGTCAAGGGCGAGCGCAAACACGAAGAAGATACGAAGGAAAAAAATTACGTCCACCGTGAGATCGTGTACGGCTCCTTTGAGAGGCGTTTCCTTCTGCCGGAAGGCACCAAGACCGACGAGCTGAAGGCAAAATTCGTAAATGGGATTCTGGAAATTACGGTGCCTGCTCCAGTAACAACAAAAGCAAAGAAGATCGAGATCGAAGCACCGAAAGAACCAGCAGTCGCGATTGAAGGAGAGAAAGCAAAGAAAGCGGCGTAACATGGCAAAGACATTCAATCCAAAGCCATTACGCGCTGAACGTGCGTAGTGGCTTTTTTGTGAATAAGGCGAAAAAAAGCATGTTGTTAACCGATTATGACCGGCAAAAAAATAATAACTGCTTGACACATCATTATCGCATGTGCTAAATTATTAGCACTCTATAGCAGGGAGTGCTAACGCTGGCAGGTACATAGATACAAGGCATTCTTCATGGATTTGGATGAAAGAAATAGACGCGTTCTTCAGGCGGTCATCGACAGTTACATAGCAAGCGGTGCGCCCATTGGATCTAATGTCCTCGTCAAGCAGTATGGTTTTGGTCTGAGTGCGGCTACCTTGCGAAACATAATGGCCGAACTTGAAGAACTCGGTTTTTTAACGCATCCGCACACATCTGCCGGAAGAATACCCACGGATCAGGGGTACCGGTATTACATTGATAGTCTGATCAGTGTGGAGAGAGAAGCCAGCGAGCTTGGCAGCCAGCTGGATAAGAATCCCCCACTGCGCGGGGATGACCTGGATGAACTCATGGAGGAAGCAAGCCGATTGCTGGCGACACTGTCGAAATGTGCAGGTGTTGTCGTTTCTCCGAGTGAACCCGATACGCGCTATCGTCATATCGAATTCATCAGACTCCGGGGAAGGCAGGTCCTCATCATCTTCGTTACCGAGGGCGGCATCGTTCAAAACAAGCTGATTGATGTCGATGAGGGCATCAAGCAGTCTGAACTGAACAAATTCAGCGCCTATCTGGATGAGGAGCTGGAGCACCTGACCTTGCGCGAGATTCGTGAAATGTTGCTTGAAAAAATGCGCCGGGAAAAACTGCTTCTTGCCCAGGTGATGGAGGAAACATATCGCGCCAGCCGCGAGGTCCAGGAGCGAGAAAGCGAAAAAGTTTACATCGGGGGTGCATCTCAGATTCTCGATTCCCCTGAATTCGCAAGCGTCGAAAAAATGCGGGAGCTCTTCCGCGCTTTTGAAGACAAATACAAACTGCTTAAGCTGCTGGATCGGAGTGCCGTAGCACAGGGCATCAAGGTGTTTGTCGGATCGGAAAATCCGTACTATGAAATGCAGGTCTGCAGCCTTGTCGTGGGCAGCTACAAAGCTGGCGGGAATATCGTAGGCACACTCGGCGTGATAGGACCTACGCGGATGCAGTACAAACAAGTCATCCATGTTGTGGATTATACAGCGAAGCTTCTGACAAAACTGCTGGAGGAGCGGTATCAAAGGGGCATAGGGCGATGAACGGAGAATTCGACGATATACGGGAAGAAGACATCGAGGTGATCCCGCCTGAGAAGGAGGAGTGTGAAACTTCACCCCCGATATCTCCTCCCCGCAATCAGGATAAGCTTGTGCAGGAGCTCGAACAGAAGAAGAAGGAAGCAGCCGAGCTGAACGAGAAATATCTGCGCACCTACGCCGACTTCGAGAATTACCGCAAACGCATGCAGCGGGATCTCGCCGACTTCCGCAGATATGCAAACGAGCAGATGGCGCAGGAATTGCTGAGCGTCGTCGATCACCTCGGCCTTGCAATCAAGCATGCTTCGGAGGCGACGGAAACCACGGAAGGGCTTCGGCAGGGAGTGGAGCTGGTTTACAAGCAGCTCCGTGACATCCTGGAAAAATTCGGCGTCACTCCTTTCAAGGCGGAAGGGGAAGTTTTCAATCCTGCAATGCACGACGCGGTCATGCAGGTAATGACGTCCGAGGCGCCGTCAAACACGGTCGTGCAGGTTTTCCAGGAAGGCTACCGGTATTACGACAAGATACTCCGTCATGCAAAAGTAGGGGTGGCAAAAAATCCGCCCGTTGAACAAACCACCGAAGACAGCGAATGAAGCCGGCACGGCGCCACGGCTCGGCGAACAGCCGCATGCACCGGGCGCTCTGCCCGAAAGACTTTAGAAGGATGTCAGGGAATTAAGATATTTACAAGGAGGATGGTATGGCAAAGGTAATCGGTATTGATTTAGGCACCACCAATTCCTGCGTTTCGGTTATGGAAGGCGGGGAGCCGGTGGTTATTGCAAATTCGGAAGGCAGCAGGACCACACCGTCGGTCGTTGCGATCACCGAAAACGGCGAACGCCTCGTGGGCCAGATCGCCAAACGGCAATCCATCACGAACCCCGACAACACGATATTCTCCATCAAACGGCTTATCGGCCGTAAATACGAGTCGACCGAAGTCCAAGAGGCGAGAAAGCATCTTCCCTACAAGATCGTCAAGGCCGCAAACGGCGACGCGCATGTCGAAGTGCGCGGCAAAGTTTACAGCCCCGCGGAAATATCTGCCATGATCCTGCAGAAAATGAAGCAGACCGCGGAAGACTACCTCGGCGAGAAAATCACCGATGCTGTGGTTACCGTTCCGGCGTACTTCAACGACAGCCAGCGTCAAGCCACGAAGGATGCCGGAAAAATCGCCGGCCTGAACGTGCTTCGCATCATCAATGAACCCACTGCGGCGTCGCTTGCCTACGGGCTCGACAAGAAGAAGGATGAGACCATTGCTGTCTACGACCTCGGCGGTGGAACGTTCGATATCTCGATCCTGGAGCTGGGCGAAGGCGTCTTCGAGGTAAAATCCACGAACGGCGACACGTTCCTCGGCGGCGACGATTTCGACGACCGCATCATCAAATGGCTCGCCGAGTCCTTTCTGAAGGACCAGGGCATCGATCTCAAGAAGGACAAAATGGCGCTCCAGCGCCTGAAGGAGGCCGCGGAGAAGGCGAAGATCGAATTGTCCACGGTCATGGAAACGGAAATCAATCTGCCCTTCATCACTGCGGACGCGAGCGGCCCCAAGCACCTTCTGTACAAGCTGTCGCGAGCGAAATTCGAACAGGTCGTCGACGACCTCGTAGAGAAAAGCATCGGCCCCGTGAAAAAGGCGCTGGATGATGCAGGCAAGAGTGTCGACCGGATTAACGAGGCCGTGCTCGTGGGCGGCATGACGCGCATGCCGAAGGTGATCTCCACGGTGAAGGAGTTTTTCAAGAAGGAGCCCCACCGCGGCGTGAATCCTGATGAGGTCGTGGCCATCGGAGCGGCCATCCAGGGCGCCGTGCTCACCGGCCAGGTGAAGGACGTCCTGCTGCTCGATGTGACGCCCCTCTCGCTCGGCATTGAGACACTGGGCAGCGTTACAACCCGCCTCATTGAGCGCAATACGACCATTCCGACAAAAAAGAGCCAGATTTTTTCCACGGCGTCGGATAACCAGACCGCGGTTTCGATCCATGTACTCCAGGGCGAACGGGAAATGGCCGGCGACAACAAGACCCTGGGCCGGTTCGAACTTGTGGGCATTCCACCCGCGCCGCGCGGCATTCCGCAAATCGAGGTCACCTTTGACATCGATGCGAACGGCATCGTGCATGTGACGGCCAAGGACCTCGGTACGGGCAGGGAGCAGTCCATCAAGATCACCGCCTCCTCCGGCATGAGCAAAGAGGAGATCGACAAAGCGGTAAAGGACGCAGAGGCGCATGCGGCCGAGGACAAGAAGAAGAAGGAAGTGGCCGAAGCGCGCAACGAAGCGGATACGCTTGTCTATTCTGTGGAAAAATCGGTCGCCGAGTACGGCTCCAAACTCACGGAATCGGAACGCGCCGACATCCAGAAGGCGCTCGAACACGCACGGAGTGTAAAAGACGGCGGGGATGTTGACGCAATCAAGAGCGCGGTGGCCGATCTTTCTCGCGCGTCGCACAAACTTGCCGAAGAAGTATATTCCAAGATGAACGCCGAACAGGCGCGCTCCGGAGCATCCTCAGCTGCAGGAGCGTCCGGCGACGGCGGCAAGACGGGAGAAAAAGTCGTGGATGCGGAATTCGAAGAAGTAGACAAGGACAAGAAATAACAGAGGTCACATCACGGATAGCAGAATCGGTCTCAGAAAACCGTCTGCTATCCTTTTTTTTAATCAGTGAACCACGAAAGGGATTATGGCAAAGGATTACTATGCCGTGCTCGGCGTTCATCGCAATGCGACAGACGCTGAACTCAAGCGTGCTTTCCGGAGACTTGCCCTCGAATATCATCCGGACAAAAACCCGGACAAATCTGCAGAGGACAAATTCAAGGAAATCAACGAGGCCTACGAGGTCCTGTCTGATCCGCAAAAACGCGCGTATTATGATCAGTACGGTGTTGCGCCGGGCGCGCAGGGCGCCGGTCCGGGATTCGGCGGTTTCGGCGGCATGGGCGACGTTTTCGGCGACATCTTTGAAGAGTTTTTCGGCGGCGGCCGCGGCCGCGCTCGGGCTTCTGCAGGCGATGATGTACGTTATAACCTCAAGATCACCTTCGAGGAGGCGGCCTTCGGCACCTCCGCGAAGATCCGCGTCCCCCGGATGGAACGATGCCCCGAGTGTGACGGCCTGGGTGCGAAATCCAAGGACGGCATCAAGGTCTGCGCGACATGTCAAGGGTCCGGACAGGTTCGTATGCAGCAGGGCTTCTTCAGCATCAGCCGGACCTGTTCGCGCTGTGGAGGGGAAGGCCGCTCCATTACTGATCCCTGTTCCCGCTGCAACGGAAGGAAGCGAATCGAGCGTGAACGCACCTTGTCCGTCAAGATTCCCGCTGGCGTTGAAACGGGA
Organism: Nitrospirota bacterium; assembly: GCA_035490495.1. Classification (GTDB taxonomy): domain Bacteria; phylum Nitrospirota; class UBA9217; order UBA9217; family UBA9217; genus JAJYKN01. The sequence continues at coordinate 17,994 of DATHDE010000188.1, read as the reverse complement.
AACACGATCCGTCTGACCGGCGAGGGGGAACTCGGCGCCTACGGGGGTCCGCCGGGCGATCTCTATGTCTTTTTAACCGTGGAAGAGCACGCCCTGTTCAAACGGGAAGCCCAGGATATCATCTGCGAAGTTCCCGTCAGCTTCACGCAAGCTGCCCTCGGCACTGAAATCGATGTCCCGACACTTGTGGGCAATGCAAAATTGAAAATACCTGCCGGTACCCAGCCGGGACATACCTTTCGTCTCAAGGGGAAGGGCTTTCCGAACCTCCGCGGTTCCGGATCCGGCGATCAGCTCTGCAGAATTATCATTGAAGTGCCAACCAAGCTTTCTTCAAAGCAAAAGGAACTGCTTCAGGAATTCGACCGCCTGAGCAGCGACGGATCGACGCCCATCGTAAAAAGCTTCCTGGACAAAGTGCGCGAAGCCTTTACCGACAAGCCCAAGCCCTGAGCCTGTTTGTTCGCACGGTCTGCTCAGGTCACCGCTGAACGCTGCAAAACCCATGATAGTTCACTATGATATACTAGGAGAAAGTCTCCGATCACAACCCAACCCAGCTTAGGAGGAAATGCCCATGGACACTCTCGATATTGCATTAAAAATGGAACGCGATGCTATCGCCTTTTATACAGAGGCAGCCCGGAAGACTCACTACCCCGCAGGCAAGAAAATGTTTCAATCCATCGTAGAAGACGAAAAACGTCATCTGGAAATGATTTCACAGATTATTAAAGGCATGAACATATCCCACAAGGATGTCAGCCCTTTCAAGGAAGTTACAACCATTTTTAATGCAATGAAAAACGAGATGATGCAGAAGGTCGAAGCAACAGACGACGAACTCGAAGCCTTCAAGATCGCCATGCGCATGGAGCAGGAAGGAAAAGAATTTTACGAAAAGGCCGCGGCCGGCGCGAAAAGCGACAAGGAAAAATCCCTGCTCAACCGTCTGGTGGAGGAGGAAAAGCAGCATTATGCCATGTTCGCCAATACCTACCAGTACCTGTCCGACACCGGCAACTGGTTCATGTGGGAAGAGCGCGGCATTGTAGAAGGTTAATGGCCGCTGTATGCCGCCAGTATTCGTTAACACTACAAGAAAGGACTAACCATCGCCTTCTGAAGTCCGGCAGCACAACAGTTGCAAGGTAACATCCGCAGGGGGCGTGCCTCAACCGGGGAAGCGGCAGCGTGGCGATTTGAAGCAGAGAGCAAACACAGGTGCAGAAAAAAAGAAGAGCTCGGCACACCGAATGCCGAGCTCATCCTTTTTTCTAAACTGGAAACCGGTCATCAGCAGGAGCTTTTGCATTTACATGTCATGGCGGTCTTCTTCGTCACTTTTCTGATCGTCATTCGAGTCCCTCCTTTGCAGATGGTGTAGCAGCTCGTTTTTTTATAGTATACCATAAAGTGTGCACCGGTACGGGTCTTTGGCTCCTTTTCCCATCATTAATTCTGCCCGGTACCTGCAGCCGCCGCGGCAGACCTCCAGATATTCGCATTTACACTCAAGTTCTTTCAACCGCACCGGCCGGTTTTTCTTCCATCCCGCCCGCAGCCCTTCATCCGCGGATCCGATGGCGTTATCGCGGTAAAACGTGCACTTCGCTATCCTGCCGTCCGCCAGGACCGACAACAGATGCAGTCCGCACCCGTATCCCTGCCCGAAGGAATGCAATCCCCCCCCGTAACCGAAGCCCAGGTATTTGCCGCCTTCCCCGGGATCCACCATGAGGTCACGGTTTTCCCGCAACCTTCCCGCCGGCGCAGGAATGTCGACGGTCCAGTCCTTGATGCCAAGCTCTCTGAAGGTGCGCTCCATGCCTTCGAAATCTGCGAGATTGCATCGGTGCACCATCGTCGAAACAGAAACGGCAAAACCCGCGTCGAGCGCGTTCCTGACGGCTCCGATGGATTGTCTGAAGGTACCCTGTCCGCGAATAAAATCATGAGACTCTTCGAGGCCGTCGATGCTGACCTGAATTTCATCAACCTTGAGCCCCTTGATTACGGTCTTGTCCAGGAGCGTGCCGTTTGTGAAAAGCACTTTGCGGAGGAAAAAATCCGGGAGCATCTCATTGATCTCGTCAAACTTGCTGTACAGCAGCGGCTCGCCACCGGTGATCAGTACGCGCAGCCCCTGCATGCGCTCAAATTCACCCAGGAGCGCCCGGACCCGGGACGGTTCAAGTTCGTTTCGCGGCTCCTCCGCAATATAACAGTGTTTGCACGCAAGGTTGCACGCATCGGTGAGTTGCAGTTCAAGATAGCGCAACGACGGTTGCGGCGCTTGTTCCAAAGGCGGACGGGAGAGAACTGTCTTTTCAGCCGTCAGCAGGCCCTCTTCCATGCAGTAGTCGATGAAAGCGCTGTTTTTTGCTTCACCGCCTGATTCGCTGCAGCATTCCTTGAGGAAGCCGAACGAGTCTGCATCGAGTTCGTACAATTCGTCATTGCTCAGCTGGTAGATCGAGGGAATTTCCAGCAATTTCAGAACCGCACGGCGCGCAAGATAATAACGCATGGAGTTATTATAGCACCGGTCCCGCGCTTTTGTTATAATCAGCTCTATATGGGAAAAAACAAGGTGCTCGTTCGTGAACTTTGTGCTTCTTATTGCGCATACTACAAACCGGGTAAAAATGAAGAATTGCTTTGCCGCGGCGCTGTAGTTGTGCAGCGCCTCTGGGATGAAAAAAAGCTCGTTCCCGGCAGACACCCGCCACAGGCAAGCGACAACAGCGGACAGCAGGAGGAACTCATCCTGCATCTTTGCAGCGCCTGCGATTTCCGGCAAGACGATTGCGATTTCGCGCAGAATCATGCCGCACGCCCCTGCGGCGGATTCGTGCTCCTTCGCGGGCTTATCGAAGCAGGAATAATCGATCTTGCAGATGTGCGGTAACGGTGCACGGTGATCTTTGCCGCTCCTGAACTTATTTACTCCCGCCGACACGCTGCATTTTTTTGCGTTCTTTTTCCGGATTTCATGCTAGAATAGGGACCGATTTGGCCACGGCCGGAGGGGAGATTGTACTGAGCCATGTATACGGAAAAGGATCTCAAATGGCAGCAGCAGCGGGCATCCCTTATCATCGGCAATATCAAGGATGTTCTTTGGGAACTGGACCCGCGCCTTGTATTCACGTATGTCAGTCCGCGTGACAAGGACCTTCGCGGCTATGATTCCCTTGAGGTCATCGGCCAGCATCTGTTCACTTTTCTGACCGACGCGTCGCAGAAATACGTGCTGAAGGCCACGACGGAATACGCAAAAGAAGGCCAGCAGGGTGGGTTTGGATCGGTCGTGCTGCAGGACGTGCAGCAGATCTGCAAGAACGGTCGCATTATCTGGACCGAGATCATGATCAATCCCGTGATCGACAACGGCTCCCTGGTCGCCTTTGTCGGATCCACGCGGAACATATCCGACCGCAAACAGGCGGAAACGAAGCTGCAGGAGTGCTCTGAACGCCTGGAGCACGTCACCGTGCAATTGAAGCGGCTGTCTGCGGGAGACAGAACGTCGCGTGTCGTCTACAACCGCGACAAGCTGGAAAAAGGATTCAACGAGGAATTGTACCGCGCAAAACGCTACAAGGTCAGCTACTCCCTTGTCGTGTTCAATGTCGATTTCCTGAAGCGCATCAACGAAACTTACGGCAATGCGAAAGCCGACGATGTGCTGGCGGAACTGGAAAACGTCGTCACTCATTTCATCCGCGACAACGACAGTGTGTACCGCCGCGGCGGGGATGAATTCATTATCCTGCTGCCGCATACGAACAAGGAACAGGGCCGCATGCAGGCTGAACGCCTCCGCCAGACCGTAGCCCAGCACACATTCTCCGTGTCCGAGGCCATTACCATCAGTGCGGGGCTGACGGAGTATATCGACGGCGACACCCTTGAAACGGTCCTCCAGCGCGCCGACATGGCGCTCTACATTGCCAAACGCGCGGGCAAGAACCAGATTGAAACGCGCTGATCCAGCCGGGAACCTCCATGCCGAACTCGCTGAAACGACGTGCAAAGAAAGCCGGACTGCCGTCCGAAACCCTCGTATATACCGGCGATAAAAAGGGCGGAACCGTTGACATCGATATAATAGATTACGGCGAAACATCGTTCACGGAACAGACCGCAGCCTCGCTGGATGCGTGCATCCCCTACAAAAACAAACCCACCGTCACCTGGATCAATCTCGACGCCGTTCATAACATAGAAGTCCTGGAAAAGCTCGGCGAGTGTTTCGGTCTGCACCGCCTCGTGCTCGAGGACATCCTGAACACGGATCAGCGACCGAAGGCCGAGGATTACGGCGACTACCTCTACGTTGTCCTCAAGATGATGACGAGTGAAAAAAATCACGGCATAAAAACCGAGCAGATCAGCATCGTCGTGGGCGAAAATTTTGTGCTCTCCTTCCAGGAGGGCCTTGCAGGCGATGTATTCGATCCAATCCGCGAGCGCATCCGGTCCGCCAAAGGCCGCGCCCGAAAAATGGGCGCCGACTATCTCGCCTATGCGCTGATCGACGCGATCGTGGACAACTACTTCGTGATCCTCGAAAAATTCGGCGAGACAATCGAACAGCTCGAAACGGAGTTAATCGAGAATCCCACGCAAAAGACCGTCCAGCGCATCTATCAGTTCAAGCGCGAGCTGATCTTTCTTCACAATGCTGTCTGGCCGCTGCGAGAAGCGATAAGCAGCCTTGGCAAGCACGAATCCCCCCTCATCCGGGAGGCGACTGTTCCCTTTTTCCGCGATGTGTACGACCACGTCATCCATGTCATAGACAGCGTGGACATCTACCGTGAGATGATTTCCGGCATGCTCGATATGTACTTGTCGAGCGTCAGCAACCGCCTGAACGAAGTGATGAAGGTCCTGACCGTCATTTCTCTCGTTTTCATGCCCCTCACGTTCCTTGCCGGCATCTACGGCATGAACTTCAAATACATGCCTGAACTCGAATGGAAATACGGATATCCCGCATCTCTTCTTGTCATGCTCGGGATTGCCGGGCTCATGGTGGTGTACTTCAAGCGTAAAAAATGGCTCTAACGACGGACGCCGCCGTGTGCCTCGTCGGCTCCACTGACTTTTCTTGTCCTTTTCAGTTCGGGAATTGACCCCTCAGCCAGCTGCATCGAGAGCGTATAACAGATAATAAAGAGCACGTTGCCGGACAACCGGGGATATAGGACATTCATGACCAGGAGAAGGAAAATACTGCTGGGGTCCGCACTGAGCGTCGTACTGCTCGTTGTCGTTGCGGCAGAGCTCGTTCTCGTCTATCTGAATTCCTCATCCGTGAAATTCCGCATCCAGGCGGCGGTGTCGGAAAAACTGGGCGCACCGATGACCTATGACCGGATCGAGCTTTCACTCCTGCCCCGGCCCCGTGCTGCAATTACGCAGCTGCACATCCAGTATCCGCACACGTTTCGCGGAACGCTTGAGCGTCTGACGGTGTATCCGCAGCTGTTGCCTCTTTTCACGGGAAAACTGCGCCTGGCCAGAATCCAGATACAGCAGCCTGATTTCAGGATCATCCTTCCCGCTGCCGCGGCGAAATCGTCTGAAGAAGCCCCGTCGCTGGAGGAGATGAAGAACAATATCCGCTCCCTGCTCGGCTACCTGGCGCTCGTCGGCCCCGGCCTCGTCGCAGAAATGGACGACGGCAAATTCCTTTTCAGACGAAGCCACCGCGACTTTCTTGCTCTGAAGAATGTGTCCGTGCATTTCAACGCACCGCCCGGCGATATGCATATCCTGGTGAAGGCAGGCACGGAAAAATGGGGGGATTTTTATCTGCGTGCAGTGTATGCGTTCAGTGAGGAGCGGACGGAGATCAGGGATCTGACCGTGGCGCTGGGGCATTCCCGCATAGCGAATTTTTCCGCCACGCTGACCTGGGGTGCGCAGCCGCGCCTCGCTGTTCTTTCCGGCAGCGCCCTGTATGAGCTGAACGAGATTTACCGCTGGCTCGCTTCGTCGGAAAGCTTGACGCCTTTTCTCAAGGAACTGTCGTCCATCCGCGGCAGGCTCGTCATCGCATCCATGCGCGGCGAAGGTCCGCCCTTTGAACCGGAAAAGTGGCGGATGCGGATGACGGGCGAATTTCAGGAAATCCACATGGAATCCCCTCGCCTGCCTGTTCCCGTTACGGTGAATTCCCGTTTTGCTGTTGAGGACAACCTCGCGGAAGTCACCGACTTTTCCGCCCGCTTCGGGGCATCGACGATTACGCACGTGACCGCGCGCCTCGTCGGAAGAACGCATCCCGAACTGGAAGTCCAGCGCGGCACCGCCTCAATCGACATGACGCAGATATTCGCGTGGCGCTCCTGGCACCCGGCGCTCGAAAACGTTCTCAAAGACGTCGATGATGTAGGCGGCAGATTTACCCTCACGTCACTCACTCTTGCCGGTCCGCTCGAAAAACCGGAGGCGTGGAAGATCCATGCATCAGGAGCCCTCGATCACATCATCGTCCTCGCGCCCATCTTTCCCGGTCCCGTCGGCCTGCTCAAAGGGGATTTCCGCTATTCGCCGGGGACGTTGGCCTTCGCTCTTCAGCATGCAACCGTGCTCGACTCAACCATCACCGGCTCAGCAATTGTCACGGAAATCCCCGGGTCTCTGCAGAGGATTGACGTAACCCTGGAAGGAAGTTCCGGCAGGCAGACACTCGACTGGGTGTTCGAAAAGCTTCGGCTTTCCCGCGAGCTTATGACCAAAACCCCGCTCGCTCTGACGGGATCGCACTTTGTCTGGGACAAGACCGAGGGCGCATCGTTCAGCGGCACGGCATCCGTGGCACAGGGACCGTCCTTTTACGTGAATCTCTCGCAGCACGGCCCTGATCTGATCGTGCGGAAACTCCTGATCAAGGACCAGGAAACGAACGCAACCCTGGCCCTGACATGGCGGAAGCAGGCAGCGGACCTTATTTTCTCCGGCAACCTTGCGCAGAGTTCGCTCGGCAGAATCTTCGAACACGGCGAATTCGGGCATGGCTCGCTCCAAGGGCACCTGCGCGCCGTCATTCACACCGACCAGCCCCTTCGCTCTCGCATCAAGGGCGCGCTCGACGGCCGCGATATCTTCATCCCGTGGGGGATGCCCATTCCTACGACCATCGACAAAATCGTTCTGCACGCAGAAGAAGATGTGCTGACTGTTGACTCTGCGGACGTGACGTGGGGCAGCAATCATTACTCGTTAAACGGCGCCATGACAACGTCGGACGAGGGGCTCGCCTTCAGCATGGTGCTCAAGGCGGACGGCATCGACATTCAGGCGATCCAGCAGGCCTTGGAAAAAAAGGGATCGGCGCCCCCTGTGCAGGAAGCCAAAGAAGAAAATATCCGATCGTTTCCCCTGCCGCCCATTCGCGGCGATCTCACAGCGGACTCCGCTTATATAAAATTAGGACGCTTTCTGTTCGCTCAGACCCAATCGATCATAACCGTGGCACCCGGCAGCGTGAACGTAGAACTTACGAGGGCAAAAACCTGCGGCATTTCTCTTTCCGGAGCAGTTCTCATTTCACGCGAGAGCATCTCTTTTATTTTTACGCCGTCAACAAAAAACGAACCGCTCGGTCCGACCATTGATTGCTTTTCAGGCAGGGAGCTGAATATTACCGGCGACTATGATTTCAGCGCGCGCATACAATCCCACGGTACGATGACCGGCCTGATCCCCGCAATGGAAGGCCGGGTGGATTTCAAATCAAAAAACGGAAAAATCTACCAGTATCCGCTGCTGGCAAAAATACTGTCCGTTCTGAGTGTGTTCGAAGTCTTCCGCGGCAGGATGCCGGAACTGGGCGGAAGCGGCCTTCCCTACAATTCCATGGCACTTCGCGGCGACATCCATCAGGGCATCTTTACCATTGAGAAGGCCTACATCGGCACCAAATCCATCGACATCATTGCCGAGGGAGAGGTCGATCTGGTGAATCGCAAAATAGAGGTGGTCGTGCTCGTCGCCCCCTTCTCGGGCATCAACTGGCTCATCCGCCACACGCCGGTCCTCGGCAAGATCATGGGCGGGACGCTCATCTCCATCCCCACGCGCGTGTCCGGCGATCTCACGAATCCCGATGTCGTGCCGCTTTCACCCACCGCAGTCGGTTCGCGCATTTTAAAGATGTTCGAGAACATCATCAAGGCGCCCGTTGATCTCGTTTCGCCGCTGTTTTCAACGGACAAGGACAAAGAAAAAGAGGGAAAGCACTGATCAGCTTCTCCTCCGCTTCGCGCATCGCCCCTCCAGCCTCTTCCGGCGACGGCCCCGCGCCAGCGGTTCGCACTCCTCGAATCGTCCCTATCATTCAGCCGCTTTTCAAAAGACCAGAAAGTAACATTTAATATCACAAATAATCGAGCACGGTTATGCTAATTTTTTTGTTCTATACTTTTATTTATGGTATATTATAAAAAGACTATCCGGACGATATGTTTATGACAAAAAACATTGATGCAACCGCTGCCAAGAATGACCGAAAAACACCTGCAGTTCCTGCTCGAGATCTCAAGCAGTTCCTTTACAGCAGGCTTACAGAAACCCATCTGTTTTGTGAGGTCGGAAGGATCATCGCTTCAGAACTGCAGCCAGCGGAGCTGATCCAGAAGGTCATCGCCATCATCCGGAATACCGTCGGATTCGATGAAGCATCGGTTTATATTGTCAAGAAAGACCTCTCCGGCCTGATCCCGATATATTTCTCAAATCCTTCGCTGCAGGACAAGCTGTCCGGGGAAATGTATTTCGACAACGGAGCGCCCGGTTTTATCGCGGCCAGAGGTGACCCGCTGCTGATCGATAAAGCCGAACTCTTTGACGGTTTCCTTCATCATCCCGATGAAGAGCGGAAACAGGGAAGCTACATCGGCATACCGCTCCAGAACGCAGACACGGTGATCGGAATAATGGGATTCAGCCGGACCATGCCTGTTTCGTTTCGCGTTGAAGAACTTGATCTTCTGCGGATGCTGTCGTATACCATCGCGGCCGGCATCGAGAAGGCCGAACTCTTCAGTAAAACACTCGAGTTCGCCCGTCGGGACGAATTAACCGGCATGTTCAACTACCGGGTGTTGATGGAAAAGCTGCAGGAGGAAGTTGCAAGGCAGGTCCGCACCGGACGGGATTTCTCGTTCATCATGATCGACATCGACAACTTCAAACGCGTCAATGACCGCTACGGACATCTGGAGGGCAGCAGGGTCATCGCACAGATCGGGGCACTCCTGCGGGACGAGCTGCGTTCAACGAGCACGGACACCTGTTTTCGTTACGGCGGCGAGGAGTTCTCGATCGTGCTGGGGGAGACTGCTTTCGACCGGGCCTTGCAGGTCGCCGAACGGCTGCGGGGTGCCATCGAAGAGTATCCTTTCAGCCTCAAGTCGGCCCATCCCTCCGAGGTCCTCACCGTGAGCCTCGGCGTTTCATCCATGCGTCCGGGCGAGAACAAAACCGTCACGCAGCTCATCCACGAGTCGGATGTCGCGATGTACCGGTCGAAAACAACTGGCAAGAACCGCGTCACGGGCTATGATCCGTCCCTGACCATGCCGAGCGGGCAGCCGGACGACGGAAAGCGATATGCATAATACTAGGGAAGAGACCCTCGACCGATCTTACCCAATCTTACTATGACGGCAATGCATCTCCTCCCTTGCACACTGACCCTTGCAGGCAGATCCATGATACATATCAAAATGCTTCAATCAGCCTGATCGAAGCGTTCATTGGTTAAGCAGCATCAGCTCCTACTTCACCTCAATCTCCCCTTCACCGGCAGCGCTCCCACCCGGCAGCTTCTCCTTGAACATCCTCGTCAAGGTCGCGGCCAGGCCGTCCAGCGAGCCCATGTTCCCGCCCAGGACGAGGATCTCGGGCATGATCTTTTTTTCGCCTTTCATGACGGCGTCGATCACGTTGACAAGGGTCGTGGACTGCTCGCCCACGGCGAGTTTGAGCTGCTCCGCTGCTTTTGCGCGGGCCACGCCCACAGCCTCGACCTCGGCGCCTTTTGCGGCACCCGTCTGCTGTGTGTAGAACGAGTCGCCGCGGCCTTCGGCCTCTTTCTTGTACTGGTACGCGTCAGCGCTGATCTTGATGGCTGCTGCCTTGTTCCCCTCGATCGTCACGTTCACTTCTGACTGTGCGAGGTCTTTCTGCATGTCTGCGGTTCCACGCGCCTTCTCGGTTTCGATGCGCTGGTCCTGAGACTGTTTTTGCTTTTTGAAGGTCTCGATCTCCTGATTCGCGATTTCACGCTGGGTAAGCACCTTGACAAGGTCCTCGGGCAGTACGACATCCTGGATGTAGACGCCGCGTGTCTCCACATTGTACTCGCGCAGTTTGTTCTCGATATATGTCATGGCCTGGCGCTGGATGTCGTTGCGTGTTTCGATGAACTTGATAGCAGGAAGCGTTTGCATCGTGTCGCGGAAGTGGTTGCCTACGGCTGCCTGGAGCACTTCCTCGACAAGGTTCTTAACCGTGCCGACCATGCTGATGACTTTCGGGGCCTGAGTGTCGGGGATGTGAATCTGGACCTGCAGATCGATCTTGAACACGAAGCCTTCGCGCGATTTTGCAATGATCTGCTGCAGGTTTTTGTCGAGATTATGAGCTTCCGAGCTTGCTTCAGCCCAATTCAGGTTCAAGATCGCGGTGGGCACGACCTCGGCCTTATAGCAATGGGGATTCAGCGGATATTTGCCTGTCCTGATCGGCTCGCGCCAGATGCCGCGATGACCGGGACGGACGAGGGAGCCGAACTTGAAGTCCACGCCCGACGTATCCTGTGATGCCAGCCCCACATAGGATTTGATAACCGCCGCCTGCCCCTGTTCCACGACGAGCATCGGAACGACCTCAACACTCACGAGGAACGGATTAAGGTTATATGCGCCATATAAAAGCGGATCATGCTGCAGACCAATCTTGCCGCCGCTGTCCAGAAACCGCTGGAAATCCTGGTAGTTGTTGTGGATACTGTTCTTGCTCGACAGGATTGTTTCCATCAGCGAGGAGTCCTCGGCGTTCTTTTTTTCGAGTTCCGCGATGTCTTCATATCCGCCGATCCTGTTCGCGATATCACCCGCATGAAGCGGGTCGCCTTCAAAGGTCGTCACAATGCCTATGATGTCCACCTGCCGGTTGTCCTGGGTGACCGGGGAGACGCGCACCACCTCGAGCTGTTTGGGAGTGAGGCCGAAGCTTTCTGCGGAGAGCCTGCCGAGTTTTCTTGCCGAATCCTGGAACTCCGGTGAAATCGGAAACCCGTAGACCATGCGCCGTGTTATCACAAGAAAGCCTACGGGATGGATCGGTACGAGCGTACCCGGAGGGAGCACGGGCCTCTGTACGCCTTTTTGTCCGCCCTTCTCCAGGAACGAGCGCAGGTTTGAGAAGTTGGCAAACTCGTTCCTGTACACCGCGGACTTGGCACCGATGGGAAGGGGCTTGCCGACCTGCGCGATCACGACCCCGATCTCACCTGCAGGCACTTGCACCCAGGGATGCTTCTCCACACTGTACACCAGCCAGAGCTTGAATCGCCACCCCGGCATCAATAGGTCCGCCTGAAAGCCTGCTTCGCCGATCAGGGCGATAGGGTTGTCCTCGGAGAGCCTTCGCAAGGAAAACCTTTTTGTAACAAGTCCAATCTCCGTCGGCCCGATGATCCTGATGGATGGGACAACGATGAGAAAAAGAAAGGCAACCACGGCAAGGGTGATGGTGTAGATGTTGAAAAAAAAATAAAACATGGGTAGGCCTCCTGTTCGTCGCGACGCCGCAATAATTGCTGCGATGATTATACGGGAGGCTGACTTTTTGTCAAGGAATAGGATGAAGGAAATGAAAAAGCTCCGGCCTCAGCTAAAGCCAGAGCGACGCGGATTAGTTATAATTCGGTTTAGCCAGCATATGTGAACCACGCAGGCAAATTACATTTTTTCTGAATTCCCGATTAATGATCTCGGGCATGACGACGCTGATGGTAGCTTATAGTTCACAATCAAGCAGTATATCTTATCTGCGTTCCTGAGTTATTCTCTCCTGTTGAAAAATCATTTTCCCTCTGAACTACGGCATCCATACATACGCGAAGCTCACGCCCGGCCTTGCCAGTTCGCCGAGATTAATATTGATGAGGCTCGTGGAGTAGATGTTCGGGCGGTATTCGCCGGGGCGGGCATAATCCACGACCCGGGCCTGGGAGATGTTCGCGAGGCTCATTGCCTTCTGAATGGAGTCCTCGAGATAGCCGATGTCATCGATCAATCCGTTGTTTTTCGCCTCCGCGCTTGAAAAGACTCGCCCGTCTCCAACCTGCCGCACTCGCTCCAGGGGCATGTTCCGTTCATCAGCGACGACGCGCGCAAACTGCCGGAAAAGGTTGTCTATCATATTCTGAAAAATATCCCTCTCCTCCGGGGAAAGAGGGCGGAAGGGCGAACCCATGCTTTTCCATTCTCCTGATGAGATCTGATGGGCCTGCACCCCGACCTTCTGCATCAGGCCGGTCGCGTCGATGCGCAGCATGGTCACGCCGATGCTGCCCACGATGCTTGTGGGCTGGGCGTTTATGTGATCCGCAGCGAGCGAAGCATAGTAGGCGCCGGACGCTCCCACATCGAGGACATGGGCAACGACCTTCACGCCTGTTTCCTTCTTGAATCTCTTTATTTCATGATACAGGGTGTCCGAGGCGGTCACCCCGCCCCCCGGGCTGTTGACCCTGAGCACCACGGCCTTCACATCCTTGTCCGCACGAGCCTTGTCAAGCTCCTCGCGCACGCGTGACAGCATGCCGGGGCTTTTTGCGCCCCCCAGGAGCGAACCGTCGTCCGCACTGGAGATGACGCCGGAGAGATCGATGAGCACGACCTTGTCATTGCCCTCTCCTGAAATCAGCTGCTCTGCCAGCGGCTCTGCGCCGGGCAGCAGATTTACTTTGACATTGATGCAGCCGGCAATCGCCGCGGCGAGAGCTGCGAGAAACAGAATGCGCACCGTGGATTTCATGATCTTCCCCCTGGTTTAATTCACCTCAGGCCAGTTCAGCTTCAACACCTGGGTCGCCGGATCGAGTTCAAGCAATTTTATCGCCCGCGCAACCGGCTGCAGTTCCTCGATCGTCTGCGCAAGAACGGCGGCACTTCCGTCCTCGCCCACAGCCGCTTTCAGCTCCGATACGAGCTTGAGCAGGGTTTTCTGCTCGGGATAGACTTTGATTTTCAGGGAAGCGTTGTCCGCCAGTTTAAGTGCTTTTCGTACGGCCCCGAGCGCAGCGGGATAACCTCCAAGCTCGTCCACCAGGCCGATTTTCTTCGCATCCTCGCCGGTCCAGATTCTGCCTTTTGCGATCTTTTCCACATCCTCCCGCGACATCCCCCTGCCCTCGCTCACCTTGAGCGTAAAATCGTCGTACACGCGGTCGAGCCATTCTGAAAAACGCCTCTTCTGCTCCGGTGACAGGTCCTTAGTCATAGTCCAGGCATCCGCATTCGTGCTCGTGTGCACTTCGTCCCACGTCACGCCGAGCTTGTTCCAGAGGGCAGTTGTGACCATCTTGCCTCCCAGTACGCCGATGGAACCCGTGATCGTTGCCGGCTGGGCAACGATCCGGTCTGCAGCCACTGCAATAAAATACCCGCCCGAGGCTGCCACGGTTCCCATGGATGCGATGAGTGGCTTCCCCGCTTTCCTGATCCTGACTGTCTCGCGCCAGATCGTGTCCGAGGCAACATACGATCCTCCGGGGCTGTCGATCCTGAGCAGCACGGCTTTGACGTCCTTGTCGTCCGCAGCCTTCCGCAGTGCCTCCGCGATCGTGTCCGACCCCATGACGAGCTCGCCCGTCACGGCATTGTACCCGCTTTTTCCCCGCTCGATCCCGCCCACTGCATAGACCAGGGCTATTGTCGTGCCTTTTTCATATGGTCCGCCCGCGCGCCTGTAGTATTCCGCAAGATCGATCAGTTCCGCCTTCGCGCCCACCCTGGCCTTCATTTTTTCGTACACCTCATCCCGGTACGCGAGCCCGTCGACGAGTTTGGCGCTCACCGCCTCGTGTCCCAGGAACGGCCCCTTGTTGATAAGGGCCCGAAGCCCGGGCTCGTCTTTTTTTCTGCGTTCGGCGATCCCCCGGATGATCCCGCTGAACTGGGAATTCATCACGGCGGTAATCTCTTCTCGATGCGGGGCGTTGTACTTCGTTTCCGTGAACATATATCTGAAGCTCTTGTATTCCTTCCGTCCGTCGAAGCGCGGGATCACGCCCAGTTTGTCAAGCGTTCCGCGGAAAAACGGCTGCTCGTACATGAGCCCGGTCAGCCCCACATCCCCCGAAGGCTGGAGGTATATTTCATCAAAAGCCGTGGCGAGATAATACGACACATTTCCCGGCCCGAACTCGCCGAATGTTTCCGCGTAACAGAGGGCGGGCTTCCCCGTACTTCGGAAAGCAATGACCGCGTCGCGCAGCTCCTGCGCTCGGGCAAGCTTGATCGACGGCCCGCCCACGCGCGCTATGAGTCCTTTGACCCGGTCGTCCGAAGCCGCTCTCTGCAGGGCATCAACCACGTCGCGCAGCCGCGTTCTCTGCTTCATCACTATCCGCGCGAGCGAATCGTCCGGCACATACTCGGTTACCCCCTTGTCGAAATCGACCTCGAGGATCACGCGGCCGGGCACGCGTCCGGCTGTGAACCAGACGAAAAGGCCGACGGCGATGCAGAAAATGACCAGTGCGGTGAACACCACGGAACAAGAGATTTTTCGGCGCTGGCGATTGTCATGCAGCATGAGAGGCTCCTTGTGAGAGAGGTCGAGGGGGGATGAAAGAACAGCTCAACATGCGATACATGCCTTCACGGCATGTTGCCTGAATTATAGTCGAACCTGCTGCCGGGATAAAACGCAAAACATCCCTGACGCGGCAGTAGGTGACCACGGGGAAATCGTACGCATCTATTCCTTGAAGCGCGATTTCACTTTTTCGTACGCCCGCTCGAACTCGTCCGTCAGGCGGTCCATGTCCTTGGTGACTTTTTTCCACGATTGAGCGGACTCCTTCCGCATTTCTTCAAGTTTGGCTGCAGCGGCTCCCCGTTTTTTTTCTGCATCGTCGAGGAGCACGCGCATTTCCCGCCTGGCTTCCGCCGACTTGCTTGCAGCCTTTGCCTTGAGCTCATCAAGCTCTTTCCCGACTTTTCGGAGCCGTTCTTCCGCGCTCTTTTCGTATCGCTCCTTTTCCGATAAGCCGGCGGTTGCAGGTACTTGCGTCTGTTCAGCTGCAAACGAACTCAGGGGAATCATTCCAACAAGCAGGATAAAATACAATAGCATGCTTTTCATAAGTGTCCTCCCCATACCCTTTGATGGAATTCCGATACAGTTAAGTATACCAAGGTACCGTCCCGGATGCAGCGTCCCGAGTGAGGGTACATTTGCATCCCTGCACGGCCCCCCCTTTTTTTTGAATAAAACAATAATTCTTGACAATTTGCCGAGAGCAATATACACTTATAGCATCATACTATCTAGGTATGAGAAAATTTATAGCAGGATGCATTTAATGTTATCCTGCTCCACGCCGTATTCAACAACTGATTTATATCGAGATAACAACACCGAATGCACAAGGAGGACGATGTATGAAAAGTCAGTCAATGAGACTTATCAGTGCACTCATATTTGCGACCATCCTGGCGGCCGGATGCAATTCGGGCGGATCGAGCTCTTCCGGCGCAACTGCAGCCTCTTCGGCAAAAGCTATAACCGCATTCAGCTTTGCGAGCTTGTCTGTCTCGGGAACAATCGACGAAACAACGCACACAATCGCAGTGACGGTTCCCTTCGGCACCAATGTAACAGCACTTGTTGCGACGTTCACCACAACGGGAAAACGCGTTACCGTGAACAGTACCCTGCAAACAAACGGGGTAACCCCCAATAATTTTACCAATCCTGTCATTTATACGGTAACGGCAGCCGACGGGACCAACCAGGCATACACGGTCACCGTAACCGTCAACTCTTTTTCCACGAAATCATTTCTGTCGTTTGTCGTTAACGGCGTATATGGTACGATCAACGAATCTGCGAAGACGATCGCCATTGTACTTCCTCCTGATGTCACCGACATTACAGCATTGACGCCGCTCTTTACCGTTTCCGCGGGCGCGACGGTCCGTGTCGGAGCAACGCCGCAGACCAGCGGCGTGACTTCGAACAATTTCACCGACCCGATTATCTATACCGTTGTTGCCAGCGACACGACTACTGCCACCTATACGGTATCGGTCACACTCCTCTCTGCTCCGAATCTCATGAGCGCATTCTCTATTTCAAGCCCGAGCGCGGCAGGGGTCATCAATCAGACCGCAAAAACCGTATCAGTTGTCATTCCGTATGAACCGTCAGGACAACACAGAGACGCTCTCACGGCGGTCTATACCGTATCCGCCGGAGCAATCGTGAAAATCGGTTCTGTCGTTCAGGCAAGCGGCATCACGACGAACGATTTCTCGTCTGCTGTCGTATATAAGGTTATCGCGTCGGACGGCGAATCGGTCAATTATACCGTAACCGTCACCTATCTTCCTGCTGTATTCTCTCTGTATTCCTTCGAGACCATATCCGCACAAGGCACTATTTCGACCAATGCAATTGCCGTGACCGTCCCGGCAAGAACGGATGTTACGAATCTCATATCTACATTCACGGTCACGAATACACAGTCCGTCACGGTCAGCGGCGCTGCGCAGACAAGCGGCGTGACAGCGCAGGATTTTTCCTCTCCGATAATTTACACGCTGATGGACGGCGCCGGAGCCACAAAAACATACACTGCTGTTGTGACGATCGCGTCGGGCACGCTTAATCTTCAGAAAACCGGCCAGGCCACAAGCTACTGTTCGGCATCAACGAGCGACGACGGAACCCTCCAAAAGGGCGTTCCCTTCCTCAGCACGCGGTTTTCGGTTAACAGTTCGATGGTGAGCGACAGCCTGTCGGGGCTGACATGGCCGGTCGACGGCAGCACGCCTACCGCTGTCGGATGCACGGGCGGGGTCATGGCATGGCAGGACGCACTTGACTACATTTCCTGTTTGAACAGCAACAGCTACCTCGGCATGACGGACTGGAGAATGCCAAATGCGAACGAACTTGCAAGTCTGCTGACAGCGAGCGTGCCCAATGTTTCATCCTGGTTGAACTCGCTGTTGTTGTTCTCGAACATGCAGGGCAATTTCTATTTCACATCCACATCACACCCATCCGACGCGACGAAGGCGCGCATCATTAACATGGTTACGGGCAATTCAGTATTCGGCTCCAAAACCGATCTGCTGAATGTCATCCCCGTGCGCGGAACATCGGACGGCCGTGCCCCTGTCCCCGTGACCGGACAGACAACAAGCTCCTCGACGGGCGATGACGGCGATGTCCAAGCCGGCATTGCCTGGCCCGCGACAAGATTTACCTCCCTTGGAAGCGGGACCATGATGCAGGATAACCTGACCGGCCTGATCTGGACCGCGGACGGCAACACGCCGAATTCCCTGGTATGCTCCATGGACGGCACGTGGCAGGGGGCGCTCAATTACATCGCCTGCTTGAACACAACAGGCTACCTGGGTTATACGGACTGGCGGCTCCCGAATATCAATGAGCTGATGAGCCTCATCCATGCAGGTCAGGCGGACACCGCCGCCTGGCTGAACACTCAGGGATTCAGCAATGTCCAGGGAAATTTCTACTGGTCAAGCACGACGAACGCTTCGGATACGGCGCGGGCCTGGGGTGTCTTCATGCAGGTCGGCAATAAGGATACCAACATCAAGACGAATGATGCAGGCGATAATTTGAAAGCATGGCCGGTACGCGGAGGGTATTAGACGTTCGCAGCAGCGCAGCTTGATTTCGCGGGCGGAACAGGAGAGA
>DATHDE010000187.1:0-2971 GCA_035490495.1 Nitrospirota bacterium | reverse complement strand
CGGAGGGACCAAGGAGCGCGCCGTGCGCACGTTCGTGTTTACCGACGACCTGGCCAGGAACATCAACGACATGTACGCGTTCCTGAACAAGGAAAAGATCATACGCTTTGACAAGCCCATTGCCGGGACCATCGATGATTCGATCGCGCGAAAGGTGCTGAAAGCGGCGGGCCTGAAATCGCCCCTGGGCAGCATTATCGGACAGCCTGCTTCCAAGGCGCCCCAGGAATAGAGACGCACCTACGGGAGAACTACTCATGCAGCCAGGCGGTGATGCCAGAAAAAGTGCCGATATCGAGGGCCCGCAGATATCCTCAATGGGCCTGTTCTTCTACCGGGTGAAGCTCTGGTTGACCAGTCCCAAGCCGTACCTGATGCTGACGGGCCTGCTCGTCTTCATCACCGCGTGGTACCTTTTTACGGAATACCTGAAGCTGCCCCGGTTCGAAAAACTGCCGGGGCCCGCGGCGGCGCTCAAGGAATGGCTCTCCCGCGATCCGATGTACGGCACTTCGATTTACACGCCGGAGTATTACGTGCATATCGGAAAGAGCGTCCTCCGTGTGCTGCAGGCGTTCCTGCTCGCCACCTGCCTGGGGGTCCCGCTCGGTCTGTTCATGGGATGGAAGAAGACGTTCAAGGACTACACCTTCCCCATCCTGGAGACCCTGCGGCCCATCCCCATGCTCGCCTGGGTGCCGCTCGCCATTCTCATGTGGCCGGGACGGGAACTGGCGATCATTTACCTCACCTTCCTGGCTGCTTTTTTCGCAACAACCCTGAACACGCTGCTCGGCGTCGAGTCCATCGATGAAGTCTATTTCCGGGCAGCGCGCTGCCTCGGGTTCAAGCCGCACCATATCTTCTTCCGCGTCGTCGTGCCGGGCGCGCTCCCGTATATTTTCACGGGCCTGCAGATCAGCATGGGGGTGGCCTGGTTCTCGCTCGTGGCGGGGGAAATGCTCGCCGGCGAGTACGGGCTCGGGTATCTCATCTGGAATTCCTTTATCCTCGTGCAGTACCCCGTGATCGTCATCGCCATGATCACGCTCGGATTCATCGGCTGGGCAAGCAGCGCCGCAATACGGTTTGTCGGAAGTCTTTTGATGAAATGGAAAGTAAGAGAGGTTGCCTGAAATGTCCGATGCACGCACGACGGGCGGCGATACGCGGCCGGAGGCCTGCTCCCTGCCGCCTGCTTCCGTGAAGCCCGCCTTCGGGAAAATAAGCATCCGCAACGTCACGAAAGTGTACGATCCCGACGGAGCGAATGTCAAGGCCCTGGACGACTGCTCGCTCGAGATCGCGGCAGGGGAGTTCTGCGTCGTGGTCGGCCCCTCGGGCTGCGGCAAGACAACGCTCCTGAACGCCATCGCGGGCTTTCACAGCATAACGTCCGGCGAGATCCATCTGGACGACGAGCTGCTGTGCTCGGCAAAGAAAATGGCCGAGCCGGGATCGGACCGCATCGTGGTGTTCCAGAACGGCGCGCTGTTTCCCTGGAGCACGGTCCTGGACAACGTGATCAGCGGCCCCGTGGTGCAGGGAAAGATGAAGCCGCGGGAGGCCAAGACCGTTGCCAGGGACCTGCTGTGCCAGTTCGGCCTCTCCGACATCGCGCACAACTATCCGGGCCAGATATCGTCGGGCATGCGCCGCCGCGTGGAGATCGCGCGGGCCATGATGAACGATCCGAAAGTCCTTTTGCTGGATGAGCCGTTCCGCGCGATGGACGCCCTGACCAAGAGCGTCATCCACAAATACCTGCTGGATATTTTCGACCTGTCCCGGAAGACGATTTTTTTCATCACCCACGACCTGGAAGAGGCCATTTTCCTGGGCGACACCGTGGTCGTGTCCACGACGCGGCCCGGCAGGATCAAGAAGGTCATCAAGGTGGACATCCCGCGGCCGAGGGATTTTCGCGTCCTCTCGTCCGACCGGTACCGCGAACTGAAAATGGAAGTGATCGGCGCCGTCCATGAAGAGGCGCTCAAGGCATTCGAAGCGGGCGAGCGCGAGATGGCATGACGAGGGGAGCATCCAGGAGCGGATTATGAACGGGAGCAGCTGGTTCAATGTAAAGAAGGCGCGCAAGGCGGTCTTCAGCAAGACCACCTACCGCGGCATCGCGGCCGTTATTATTTTCGTCGCGTGCTGGGAGCTCAGCGCCCGGCTGCACCTTCCCGTGGTGGGCGAGATTCCCGCCCCCAGCTCGGTCCTGGCGGCAATGCGCAAGATCATCGTGAGCCCCGATTTCTGGGCATCGTGGGTGATCAGCTTCAAGCGCGTCTTTGCGGGGTTCATCGTCGCGCAGATCGTCGGCATCCCGCTCGGCCTGTTGATGGGCACGAACCGCGTATTCCGGGACCTGACGTTCCCCGTCCTCGAGATCATGCGGCCCATCCCGCCCCTGGCGTGGGTTCCCACGGCGGTCATCTTCTGGCCCACCGCGGAGATGAGCATCACGTTCGTGACCTTCCTCGGCGCGTTCTTCACCGTGGTCCTCAACATCATCGGCGGCGCGAAGAGCATCGACGTGCGCTACATCCGGGCCGCGCATTCGCTGGGCTCGCGGCGGCGGGACATCTTTTTCCGGATCGTGCTGCCGGCGACCCTGCCGAGCATGTTCGTGGGCATGTCCGTGGGCATGGGCATCACCTGGGAAGTAGTGGTCGCGGCGGAGATGATCGCCAGCCGGTCAGGGCTGGGATTTCTTACCTGGCAAGCCTACGTGGCGGGCAACTACCCTGTGATCGTGATCGGCATGATCAGCATCGGCATCGCGGGGTTCCTGTCGAGTTCGCTGCTGCGCTTCATCGGCAGCAGGTTCACGCCGTGGCTGAAGACGATGTAGACCGGGAGATCTATGGGCATGAACGGGAGCATAGCAGCGGCGAATAACCAGCCTGCGGGCGGCGCATCGGGCGGCATGGAAGTCGCCGCCGTCTGCAAGGCGTACGGGCTCGGT
>DATHDE010000186.1:0-12681 GCA_035490495.1 Nitrospirota bacterium | reverse complement strand
GATGTCCACGACCTGATCCACCTTGGCGAAAAGCGTCTTGATGTTGCCGGCGATCTCCCGCTGCTTGTCGTAGTCAGGGCCGTAGATTTCCGCCACGATGGTGGCGCGGACCGGCGGTCCGGGCGGGTCTTCCACGAGCTTGATGTTCGCGCCGTATTCCCTGCCGAGCTTCTCGATGTCAGGCCGGATCTTCAGGACGATCTTTTCGCTCGAGATCGAGCGCTCTTCCTTGTCGATCAGGTTTACGCGTATGTCCGCGAAATGGCTTGCCTCGCGGAATGCGCCGCCCCGGAGCAGGCCGTTGAAGTCCATGACCGAGCCCGTGCCCACAAAGGTTTCATAATCCTTGACTTCGGGGATGCTGCGGATATAGTCGCCCGCTGCCCGTGCCACACGGTCCGTGTTCTCGATCACCGTGCCGGGCGGCATGTCGATGCTCACGAGGAAGGTGTTCTTGTTTGCCTTCGGCAGCATGCGGAATTTCACCCACTGGAACACGGGGAAGCTCATCGTTATCACGAACACGGCGATAATCGCACTGAGCACGATTCTCCGTCTGGATGCGTTCAGGAGCAGGGGCTCCAGTATTTTCCTGTAAACGCGGTAGATCTTCGTCTCTTCCAGGGCCGGCGGATTCCCGTGGTGTTCCGTTTTCATCAGGCGGTAGCTTGCCCAGGGTGTCACGACGAAGGCCACGAGAAGCGAGGTGATCATGGCAACCGGCACGTTGAAGGGGATCGGCATCATGTAGGGCCCCATCATTCCCGTGACGAATGCCATGGGTATGAAGGCCAGCACCACGGTAAAGGTGGCCAGGATCGTCGGCATCCCAATCTCGTTCACTGCGGCGATGGCGCCCTGGAGCCGCGACTGCTGCTGCAGCTTGTAGTGCCGGTGGATGTTCTCAACCACCACGATGGCGTCATCCACCAGGAGTCCCAGCGAAAGGATCAGGGCGAAGAGCGTGATTCTGTTGATGGTCTGGCCCGCGATCATCCCGATGGCGAGCGTGATGAACAGCGTGAGCGGAATTGCCAGGGCCACGATTGCAGCCTCGCGCCAGCCCAGGGTGATGAGCAGGAGCACGATCACGACGATGATGGAAACAACGAGATGGAAAACCAGTTCGTTCACCGCATCGTTCGCGGTTTTGCCGTCATTGCGCGTGACGGCGACGTTGATCCCCGAGGGGATCCGGGTCTTCCTGAGCCCATCGAGCTTTGCCAGGATCTCGTTCGAGATCTTGACCGCGTTCAGTTTCTGGCGCTTGGCAAGGGCGATGGTAACGGCGGGCCGTTCCGGGTTGCCGGCTGAAACAGCCGGGGACGCCCCGTGCGTTCCCTCCTGGCCGGCAAAGGCGATGCGCGTGAGCTTCACTGTCTCTTCAAAACCGTCGGCCACGTCGGCCACGTCGCTGAGATACACCGGTTTCCCGTTCGCGACTCCGACCACGGCATTCTTCACATCAGACGCATTCGAGAAGAAGCCGCCTGTTTCGAGGGCCAGCTTCCTGCTGCCGGATTCGAGGTCCCCTGACAACAGGTTCGCGTTCGATACATTGATCGCCCCCGCGATCTGGAGCGGGGACAGGCCGTAGCCGGCGATGCGCAGGGGATCGAGGGTCACGCGCACCTGGCGGCTTCTGCCGCCGATGATCGTCGTGTTGCCCACGCCCGGCACCTTGCGCAGCTCGTCGAGCATGTGGTCCGCGACGAGTCTCAGCTGGCCGTCGTCGTAGTTCGTTCCCGGAGCGCCGGAGAGCGTGATGGCCACAATGGGCACGTCGTCCACGTCGATGGGTTTCACCAGGGGCTGCGACGCGCCCGGAGGCGCCACGTCCATGTTCGACATGAGCTTGTCGTAGAGCTTCACCATGGAGCGCTCTTTGTCCTGGCCCACAAAGAACTTGATCGTGACCACGGACATCGAGTTCATGGAGACCGAGTACACGTCCTCGACGCCGGGAATCTCCCAGAGCTTGGCTTCGAGCGGCTTCGAGATGAGCTCCTCGACCTCTTTTGCCGAGGCGCCGGGGAGCATGACCATCACGTTCGCCGCCGGCACCGTGATCTGCGGGTTCTCCTCGCGCGGAGTGAACCAGAGGGCGAAGAGCCCCAGGATCGCCGTTGCCGCCATGAGCAGCACGGTGAGCTGGGAGTTGATGAAGTACTGGGTTATTTTGCCGCTGATGTTGAGTTTCATAGTGGTATCCTGTTTAACCAGGGGTTCTGCTTCGCGGAACACTCGGCAGAACGAAGAGAAATCAATAATATTGTTTAAACCGTGTTCATCCGCCTGCAGCCAGCGTTTATGAGTGCGCAGCGCGCGTGCGGGCCGTGGTTGTACGTTGCATTACTTCTGCACCACGACGACCTTTTTCCCGTCGATGTTCACTGCCTGTTTGCCCACGACAACACGGTCGCCGGCCTTGAGGCCGGTCACGGCCTCGACTGCGTCGCCGCGCGTTTCACCGGGCTGGATCATCTGGAAGACCGCAGTGCTCTCCCGGGACACGACATATACGCCCGTGAGGCCCGACATCTCGACCACGGCGGAGCGGGGGATGAAGATGGCCTGGCGCGTTCCCGTGTTGAAAAGCGCCTTGCCGTACATGCCCGTGATCAACCCTTTCTCGGCCGGCATATCGATCTTGACCACGAACGAATGGGTCCGGACATCCGCGGCAGGCACGACCTGGGCGATACGGGCCCTGATGTTCTTTCCCGGAAGCGCGTCGATTTGCACCGTGACGTTTTTCCCCGGCTGCACGAAGGCGATGTCCTGCTCGCGCACGGTGGCTTCAAGCCGGAGGTTGTTGTTGTCCTCGATTTTCAGGATCGGCTGTCCCGGGAGCGCCATTTCACCGAGGTTGATCCGCTTTTCCACGATCTGGCCGGAAATGGGCGCGGTGATGAGCGTGTAGCTCTCCATGGCTTTCGCCGCGTTCAGTCCCGCCTTGGCGGATTCGAACCCGAGCGTCGCCTGGTCCATCTCCATCTGCGTTGCAGCCTGCACGTCGAAGAGGCTTTTGATGCGGTCGTACTGGAGCTTTGCATTGTTATATGCTGCCTGGGCCTGGTAGAGCTGCGCGCTGATCTCGCCGCTTTCGATCCGGGCGAGCAGCTTTCCGGCGCTCACGTGGCTGCCTTCCTGCACGGTCAGCTCGACGACTTTGCCCATGATTTTGCTCGACAACACCGAGGTGTTCCGGGAGCTGAGCGTCCCGGCGGCCGAAATGACAGCGTCCACTGTTTTCGGTGCAATCGTGATCGCCGAAACCTCTACCGGCGCTTCAGACGTTGGTGCGCCCGCGTGACCGTCTTCTTTCCCCAGGAGCGCATATCCCATGGTCAGCACCCCCAGGGCGGCTGCTACCGAAACGCCGAAAATGACGTTCCTGTCCATGGATTTGATTTTGTCTTTTATGATTTTCCTATACATGTTGTTTTCCTCGGACTCTGTACTGTGAACTCTGAACGTTGAACTGTATTTATAACGTTCCTACCGCCAGCATCAATTCCGCCTGCGCAATGTTGTTGTCGTAGAGCGCCTGAACCGCATTTGTCCGGGCCCTGATCAGCGCACTCTCGGCGCCGAGCACATCAACGAAATTCGTCATACCCGCCTCATACCGTTTCTGCACGATGCGGAGCCCTTCCTCCGCCTCCTGAACGGATGAGGCCGTCGCGGCGATCCGGTCGAGGGATGAGGACAAATTGTAGTATGCCTGCCGCACCTGGAGCTGCACCGCGGAGCGGGTCTGCTCTTCAAGGGATTTCATCCTGCTGCTTGTCGCAACTGCTTCCTTGACCTTTGAACGCGTAACGAGACCGTCGAAGAGGTTCCACTGCAGCACGGCCATGACTGCCCAGCTTTTCGCCTCGTCGCCCGCGATGCGGTCGCTGTTCCAGTCCATCTGGCCCATGATGTTGAGCGTGGGGAAATAGTCCGCGCGCGCCGCCGAGACGGACTTCTCCGCATTCCTGCGGTTCAGCTCCATGGACAGGAGGTCGGGCCGCTTGGCTGCCGCTTCGGAAATCAGCGCATGCACCTCCGCGTTCTGCTGCTGAAGGGTCAGTGCACCCGACACTTCATATTCCGTCTGCTGCGGCACTCCCATGGAAAAATTCAGGGACGCGGCAGCAAGCCTGATGTTGTTGTCCGATTTGGTCAGCATTTCCTTCACTTCAGCGAGCTGCACCTTGGCGCGCAGCAGGTCCGACTGAAGCACGGCCCCCGCCTTGTACCGGGCTTCTGCAAGCTTCACGTTCGCTCCGCTTGTCTCGAGCGACTGGAGCGCTACCCGGTGATATTCCCGTGCGAGCAGCAGGCCGTAATACGCTTTGACCGTATTGAAGACCGTTTCCTGCCGTGTGCGCTCGCGGTCCTGGATGCTCGCGTCCTTCGCGAGCTTTGCCTGCGTGCGGCCCGTATATTCCCTGCCGCCGTTCCAGACAGGCTGCATGACGGCCAGCCGGGTGTTGTAATTTGATATTGCCGCCGGATCGTTGATCACCGCGGGATTGAAGTCCGCCGACGTGACGATTTCCCGGTTCAGTTTCGTGCCGAGGGCCATCAGGGGATTGTCTGTCCGTGACCACGTTTCCGAGAGCGTCACTTTCGGAAGGAAGCCGGATGCGGATTTAAGCACGTTCGCATCGGCTGCATCGATCTGGGAGTCCGCTGCCTTGAGAGCCGGATTGTTCGCCAGCGCCGTTGTAACAGCCTGTTCCAGTGTCAGGGGCTCGGCTGCGAAGCTGTACGTTGCCACCGCCGCCATGAGCAGCATGAGAAGGAGCAGTGCCGCACTGAAGAGCATCATTTTGCATTTCATGCTGATTGCTGTCATGGCGCTTATGCCCTTGCAAGTAAGGTGTTTCCAGTCATATTCCATAATGCGATCCCGCCTTCGAGGTTGCTGACATGGTAGCCCTGCTGTGCGAGGAAGGCGCAGGCATAGGCGCTGCGATTTCCGACGCGGCAGTAGATGACGATTTCTTTTTCCCGGGGCAGCTCATTGAGCCGGTAGCCGAGTTCCTGGAGCGGTATCAGATGGGATCCTTGTATTGCATCTTCTGCGTTCTCCCGGGGTGTCCTGACATCAAGGAGAAAGAAGTCCTCTCCTGCCGTTATTTTTGTGTTCAGTTCGTCCGGGTTGATATTTCTGCAGCCTGTAGTAGGGAAGAACATTTGGTCCTCCTGTTGGATCTTGTGCCGTTGTTCTGGTTGTTGTTGAGCCGGACAATGGAAACTGTCAGGGTATCTCACAAGGAGAGGGGAGGACGGTATCCATTGATCAGCTCTGTCACTTCCGTATTTCAACTCTCGTGCCAAATACAATTTCTTCACATTGTTGAACAGTTAGGAGCGAGGACCTAAAAAGAGCAGGGAGTCAATGCGGAAAATTTTGTCGAAGGATTGCGCGGCAGGGATATCAATCCTGTTAAATTTCCATCAATTACCTGGTTCGACATTTTTGTCACAGCTGTCGACGCGTCTCGTATGGACCGACCAGGTATGCTAATTACTATATTATATATGGAAAGCATCTCAAACATAGCACGAATTGCAAAAAAGGATTTTATTCTTGAAGAGCATATTACTTTGTGTTAAATTTTACACAGTTCCCTTCCGGAGGAATCATGAAAACGAACGCTCTGAAGACGATTTTTCTTAGTATTCTTTTAATACTGTCAGTCGCTGTCGTTGCCCGCGCAGCTTCTTCGGATTTAAAAAAGGCGGACCGGCTATTCAGCCAGGGCAAATGTTCAGAAGCTTTGCCGCTCTATCAGAAGATGCTGGCAGACCCCAAGGCACGGATATCCGCTGGTGATATCCATGCCCGCATCGGGGACTGTCATTTCCGGCTGCAGGACTACCCGAATGCGGCAACATCCTACCGCGCTGCGCTTCCGAAGCAAAAGGTTTCCCAGCAGCCCGTGACACAATACTGGATCGGCTTCAGCATTTTCGCCCAGGGCCGCGACGAAGAAGCGATCTCCGAGTTTCTGAAAATACCTCAGCTGTATCCTGCTTCAGGGATGTGGGTCAGCACCGCGTATTACTGGGCAGGCAGGGCGAGTGAACGGCTCGGAAA
Source organism: Nitrospirota bacterium (assembly GCA_035490495.1). Lineage (GTDB taxonomy): Bacteria > Nitrospirota > UBA9217 > UBA9217 > UBA9217 > JAJYKN01. The sequence continues at coordinate 6,584 of DATHDE010000186.1, read as the reverse complement.
CAAAGACCAGGCTGCCGTGTATTACCGCAAGGCGGGCGGCGCGGGCAAGGCCTCCCAGGAGCAGTTTGCGCTCAAAAGAGCGGAGGCCGTAAAAGCAAGTAGCAAGTAGCACGGGTCAAGCAGCAAGGGAAATGCGCTTGTTGTGAGGTTTTCCTTGCTGCATGCTTCTCGACCCTTGCTTCTTTTTTCTTCCATGCTAAAAGAACTCAATATCAAGAATCTGGCCATTATCGACCAGCTGCGTGTGGAATTCACGCCCGGACTGAACGTGTTCACCGGAGAAACGGGTGCAGGCAAGTCCATAGTCGTGGATGCGCTGAGCCTTGCTCTGGGTGAGCGGGCGAGTGCAGAACTGATACGCACGGGAAGCCAGGAAGCCGTCGTAGAGGCCGCCTTTGACCTGAACAGCCGGGGCAGGAAGCAGGTTTCGGCGCTGCTCGACGAGCAGGGCATCGGTATGCAGCCCGGCGAGGACCTGATTGTACGCAGGGTGCTTTCATCGGCGGGCAAGAATAAAATCTACATCAACGGGAACCTGGCCAACCTTGCGGCCCTGAACGAACTCGGTGCCTGTCTCGCGGACATTCACGGGCAGCACGAACACCAGTCGCTGCTGTCCCAGGAGCGTCAGCTGGACCTGCTTGACTCTTTCGGCGGTTGTGACAGCCTGCGGGATGAAGTGGCCGCCGCCTATGGTCAGTTGATGGCCATCCGGAAGGAGCTGGCCGGGCTCGAAGCGGGGGAGCGCAACCGCGCACAGCGCGAGGACATGCTTCGGTTCCAGAAGAACGAGATTGAAGCCGCCATGCTTAAACCGGGCGAGGACACCGCGCTGATGGAAGAGCAGAAAGTCCTGGTCAATTCGGAGAAACTGGCGGGCCTGTGCGCCCTGGTGGATGAAACGCTTTATACCTCCGATGAATCCGTGCTCGCGGGCTTGAAAAAGGTGATCAACGGGCTCGAGGAAATCCTCTCCATCGACAAGCGTCTCGCGGACGCCGTGGAACTCTGCAAATCCGGCCGTGCGCAGCTCGAAGAGTCCGCACGGGAGATATCGGCCTACTGTTCGAAGACGGAGTATGATCCGCAGAGGCTGGAGCAGATCGGCGACCGGCTCGACCTGATCCAGAAGATGAAGAAGAAATACGGCGGCACGATCGAAGAAGTGCTCGCCTTTGGTCTGCAGGCCGCGGTCGACCTTGACCAGATGGAGCGCGGGACCGAGGAGATCGGACGCCTCAAGTCGGAGATCGAGGCCGTGAAATTCGGGTTGACCGACAAGGCGAGTCAGCTCACGAAGAAGCGGACAGCCGCGGCGCGCGAGCTCGCAAAAAAGATCGAAGCTGAGCTGGGGCATCTCGGCATGAAACGAGCGGAATTCTCCGTCGCCATCATGCAGGAGCAGGGCGGCGACACGCTCGACGGCCGCAAGCTCGGGCCGCGCGGTGCGGACCGTGTTGAATTCCTTATCGCGCCCAATCCCGGTGAAGAACCGAAACCGCTTGCGAAAATCGCGTCCGGCGGCGAGCTGTCGCGCATCATGCTCGCGCTCAAGACACTGCTGGTCGAAGGTGACGGCATCCCCACGGTGGTTTTCGACGAAGTCGATGCAGGCATCGGCGGCGCCGTGGCCGAAGAGGTGGGCAAGAGGCTCAAACGCGTGGCGGCGAAGCGGCAGGTGTTCTGTATCACCCATTTGCCTCAGATCGCGAGCATGGCGGACAGTCATTTTGGTGTATCGAAAGCCGTCAAGGGCGAACGCACGGTGACCGACGTTCGCATGCTGGACGCCCGGGAACGGGTCGATGAGATTGCACGCATGCTCGGCGGCAAGACGATCACGGATGCCACCATCAAACACGCGGAGGAAATGATCGGGAACGGAACGACTAAATAAGTACCGAGTACAAAGTACAAAGGGGCAGGCTTCTCCCCCAGCGTTTTTCGTTTTTACTCTGTACTTCCTACTCTATACCTGGTCCTGGAGTTAAAACATGGGCAAAGTCGTTATTAACGTGGACTACTGCAAGGGATGCGAGCTGTGCACCGTGGCCTGCGCGAAGAAGCTCCTGAGAATCGGAACCCGGTTCAACAGGAGCGGTTATTACGCCGTTGAGTACTGCGGCGAACAAGGCGAATGCACGGGCTGCGCGCTGTGCGCGGAGATGTGCCCGGACGTAGCGATTGAAGTGTGGAAATCATAGCATCCGCAGCGCGCCTTTCAGACAACAATTCAACATCAAGCACCAGGTTCAATTTTCGTTGCGATTGCACATCATGACGGCTGAGCGAGGCCCGGCATCAACCCACGTACGAGCGGGATTCCCGTATGCAGATGACGATGTCGTGCGAGGACACTTTTTTACGGCTGACGCCGGATGTTGAAAACAATTCGTGATCCGTGGAGTGCCAGTCGGATTTTCTTACCGGAGGAAGTAGCATGCCCAAGGTTCTCATCAGCGGCAACGAGGCATTGGCCGAGGCTGCCGTACGCGCCGGCTGCAAGCGCTATTTCGGCTATCCCATAACTCCGCAGAACGAAATCCCGGAATTCATGGCGCGCCGGATGCCCGAGATCGGCGGCACCTTCATCCAGGCCGAGAGCGAGCTCGCGGCGATCAATATGGTCTATGGCGCCGTGGCGGTGGGGGAGCGGGCCATGACCTCGTCGTCCAGCCCCGGCATCAGCCTGATGCAGGAGACGCTGTCGTACATGGCGGCGGCGGAACTTCCCGCCGTGGTTGTGAATATGCAGCGCGGCGGGCCGGGCCTGGGCAACATCGCGCCGTCGCAGGCCGACTATTTCCAGGCGGTGAAGGGCGGTGGACACGGGGACTACAAGCTTCTCGTGTACGCACCGTCGACGCTTCAGGAGATCGTCGATCTCACGGTGCGGGCTTTTGACAAGGCTGACGAGTACCGCAATCCCGTGATGATTTTGGGAGACGGGATTCTGGGGCAGATGATGGAACCGGTGGAACTGCCGGAGATCACGCCCGTTGTTCCCGACAAACCCTGGGCACTGACCGGCGCCAAGGGCCGGCCGGGCAGGGTCATCCGGTCGCTGTTCATGCTTCCCGGAGAAGAATCGAGGCTTGAGGAGCAGAACTATATTTTAAAGAAGAAATACGACCTCATGGCCGAGCGCGAAGTCATGTGCGAAACGCTCCAGACCGACGACGCAGAGGTTGTTGTCGTAGCCTATGGATCGTCTGCGCGGATCGTGAAGTCGGTACTGCAGTCGGCCCGGCACGAAGGCATCAAGATGGGGCTCATCCGGCCGCTTACGCTTTTTCCTTTTCCCGTGAAGGTCATCGAACAGATCGCCCGCCGCTCGCCGCGGTTCCTTGTTGTGGAAATGAACCTGGGACAGATGATCGAGGATGTCAGGATTGCCGTGCGGGGCGCTGCGCCGGTTTCCTTCTACGGCAGGCCGGGCGGAGCGATCCTCACTGTTGACGATATCCTCTGTGCAGTAAGGAAATGCGCCTGGGGCGATGCCCGCGAAGAGGTCCATACCGGGTGCGACTGAAACGTCAATAACTGCGGTCTGCCCGTACAGTCTTTCCGCTCCCGGAGAAGTCAGCCCGGCGAGGTCTGCCGGATGAACCGCAAGAAGGAGTTCCTCATGCCGAAGAACAAAACGGTTATTGATCTCATAGGAAATACGCCGCTTATCAGGCTCTCCCGTCTTCCCCGGGAGAACAGCGCGGAAGTATGGGTGAAGCTGGAAGGCCGCAACCCCGGCGGCAGCGTCAAGGACCGGGCCGCGCTCAACATGATCGAAGATGCCGAGAAAAAGAAAAAGCTCAAGCCCGGGATGAAGATCGTGGAGCCGACAAGCGGCAATACCGGCATCGGTCTTGCCATGGTTGCGGCAGTGAAAGGGTACCGTGTCGTGCTGACCATGCCCGAATCCATGAGCATGGAGCGGCGCAGGCTGCTCGAGGCGTATGGCGCCGAACTCGTGCTCACGCCCGCGGAGAAGGGCATGCGCGGGGCCATTGCCCGCGCCGACGAAATTCTGCTGGCGTCGGGACGGGAGTATTTCAAGCCGGACCAGTTCAGCAATCCCGCGAACCCGGAGGCGCATCGCAGAACCACGGCCAAAGAAATCCTGAATCAGATGGGGACGAAGAAGATCCATGCCTTCGTTGCCGGCGTCGGGACAGGCGGCACGATCACCGGCGTGGGGGAAGTGCTGAGGAAGAGGTACAAGGACATACGGATATTCGCCGTCGAACCGTCGGGTTCTCCGGTTCTTTCCGGCGGGAAGCCCGGCCCCCACCCCATTCAGGGGATCGGCGCCGGCTTCGTGCCCGCGGTTTTGAACACGAAAATCTATAACGAAGTCATCCGGGTGGAGAACGATGCCGCCGCGGATACTGCGAGGAGGCTCGTTCGGGAAGAAGGCCTGCTCGCGGGGATCTCCTCCGGCGCAGCCTGCTGGGCCGCCCTTGAGGTGGCGGCGCGGCTCGGCAAGGGCAGGCGGGTGGTAACCATTCTGCCGGATGTCGGGGAACGGTATTTGACGACAGGATTGTTTGAATAACCAGTACTGAGTACGTTGTACTTTTTTAAAAACATGAACCCCATCTACCTTGACTATAATGCCAGCACCCCCGTTGCCCCGCAGGTGCTCGATGAAATGCTGCCCTATCTTCGCGAGAAATACGGCAACCCGTCGAGCAGCCATCCCTTCGGCGCGGCGCTTCGTGCGGGCATCGAGATGGCGCGGGAGCGCATTGCGCTGCTGCTTCGGTGCGAGGCTTCGGAAATTTACTTCACGAGCGGGGCAACGGAAGCAAATAACATGGTCATCAAGGGAATCGCGCGGGCCGTGGGCAAGGGAAAGCATTTCATCACGTCACGGATAGAGCATCCCGCCGTCCTCGAGCCGTGCCGCCATATCGAACGTTTCGGATACCGCGTAACCTATCTGCCGGTGGATCGCTACGGCATGGTCGATCCCGATGATCTGGAAAAGGCCATCACGCCTGAAACCGCGCTCGTCTCGATCATGCATTCCAACAACGAAGTCGGCACAATCCAGGATATAAAGACCCTGGCTGCGGTTGCGGCTCGGCGCGGGGTGTTGTTTCATACGGACGCGGCGCAGAGCGTGGGCAAGGTACCCGTGCAGGTGGATGACCTCGGCGTGGATTTTCTTACGGTAGCGGGCCACAAGTTCTACGCGCCGAAGGGTATCGGCGCCCTGTACCTGAAGACGGGCAGAAAACTTGAACCGCTCATGCACGGTGCGGGGCATGAGCGCGGCATGCGGCCGGGCACCGAAAATGCCGCGTTCATCGTCGGGCTGGGCGCTGCGAGCATGGTTGCTGCTGAAGTTCTCGGAACAGAAGGGCCGCGTCAGTTCGGGCTCGGAACGAAACTGTTCGAGGGGCTTCGCACGGCGGGGCTAAGCGTGCACTTGAACGGCCATCCGGAGAAAAAGCTGCCGAACACATGGAACATCAGTTTTGAAGGATACACGGCCGTTGATGTCATGGAGGCCCTTCCCGCGGTTGCCGTCTCGCCCGGCGCGGCCTGCCACGGCGACACCGTGAATCCTTCGCATGTGCTTGCGGCGATGGGGACCGATCTCGGCCTCTCGCGCGGAGCGATCCGGTTCAGCCTCGGCAGGGAAACGACGGAAGAAGAGATCGATCGGATCATAACCCAGCTGCGGACTGCGTTGAAGAGGTAGCGTATGGCGGGTGAAACCATCCTGATAGTTGACGACGAGGAAAGCGTACGCAAGAGTCTTGCCGACGTCATGCGCGATGAAGGCTATACCGTGGTGACCGCCGCGTCGGGACGGGACGGGATCGAGCTGCTGCATGAAACGCAGCCGTCGCTGGCCCTCCTCGACATCGCCATGCCCGACATGGACGGGGTCGAGACTCTCAAACGATTCCGGGAACTCAGGCCCGACATGCCGGTCATCATGGTAACAGGGCACGGCACCATCGAAACCGCGGTCAAGACGGTGAAGATGGGCGCCTACGACTTCATCCAGAAACCGCCGGAGCTGCAGCACCTGAATCTTGTTGTCCGGCACGGGCTCGAGGAAGCGCGGCTCCGTGAAGAAAATGAATCCCTGAGGCGCAGCATCGAACAGAAGGAAGAAATCGTCGGGGAGAGCGAACAAATCGTCGAGCTCAGGCAGCAAATCGCCCTTGCCGGCCCTACGAACGGATGGGTGCTGATCCACGGGGAAAGCGGCACGGGCAAGGAACTCGTGGCGCGCGCGGTCCACCGGGCCAGCAGGCGCGCTGCGGGCCCCTTCGTGGAAATCAACTGCGCGGCCATCCCGCAGGAGCTGATCGAGAGCGAACTGTTCGGCCATGAAAAAGGCTCGTTTACCGGCGCCACGGGCATGAAGCGCGGAAAATTCGAAATCGCGCACGGAGGAACGATATTTCTCGACGAGATTGCCGACATGAGCCTGGCAACACAGGCCAAGGTGCTGCGCGTCCTCGAAGGCCAGGAGTTCCAGCGCGTGGGCGGAACGAAGACGCTCAAGTCCGATATGCGGGTGGTGGCGGCGTCGAACAAGAACCTCGGCACTGAGATCAAGAAGG
>DATHDE010000185.1:0-3474 GCA_035490495.1 Nitrospirota bacterium | reverse complement strand
AACCTGAAGCTGCTCCAGGAGACGCCCGAGGCGATCCTCCGTGATTTTACTCCCGATACGGAAAAGGTAAGGGGCATCCTGGAATTGGCGATCAGTGAAGGCAGACGCGTGCTCCATCTGACCGAGGTCAGGAATATCCTCGATGCCTACGGCATTCCCGTTGTGGAGACGATCAAGACCACGTGCGAAGACGACTGCGTCCGCATTGCCGAGAAAATCGGCTACCCCGTGGTGCTCAAGATCGATTCGGAAGTCATTTTTCATAAGATGGAAGAGAACGGCGTGCAGCTGAACCTGAGAAACCAGGAATCGGTGAAGGAAGCATGTGTGTTCCTCCATGAGCTCGCCCAGAAGCACCGGGACGGCATGGCATCCGTCGTTGTTCAGCCCATGGTGATCAAGCACGGCTACCAGCTCGCCATCGGTGCAAAGCGGGACCCCAGCTTCGGCTCCGCGATCCTCTTCGGCATCGGCGGCGATCTGCTTGAGGGAATGAATGACTACGCCGTGGGGCTCCCCCCCCTCAATCAGACGCTCGCACGGCGCATGATGGAGGACACGAAGATCTACCAGCATCTGCACGGCCAGGCTGACTACCAGCAGGCACTGGGCCGGATCGAGGAAATCCTCGTGCGCTTCTCCCAGCTCATCGTCGACTTCCATCAAATCAAGGAAATCGACATCAATCCGCTCCTCGTTTCGAAAAAGGATGTCATCGCCCTGGATGCGGAAATGCTGCTCGAACCCGGGGCCGTGGTCGGAAGCGGTTCCATGAAAGACGATCTCTGCCCCCCGCATCTGTGCATCTGTCCGTATCCGTACAAGTACGTCATCGACAGGACGCTGGAAGACGGAACCCTGTGCTGCATACGGCCGATTCAGGCGGAGGACGAGCCGCTCATTTATGCCTTGTTCAAGTCCCTTTCGGACGAAACGATCACCTACCGTTTCGGCTACAGCCTCACCCATCTTCCCCACGAAAAACTGGTGCGGTACTGCCAGATCGATTACGACCGCGAGCTGGCCTTCGTCGCGGTGACCCCCGACAAGCAGAAGATCACGGGCGACGTCCGGATCAGCAAGATGCCTGACATGGAGAGCGCGGAGCTGTCAATCCTTATCCGGGACGAAATGCAGGGCAAGGGGCTTGGCAAGATCCTGATGGAGTTCAGCACCGGCATTGCCAAGGAAATCGGCCTGAAGTCGCTCTGGATGGAAATCCTGAAGACCAACAGCAGGATGCTCGGGCTCGGCAGGAAATTCGGCTTTAAGCAGGCCTATGACGATGAAGACATGGTGCGCGTGGTGCTTCAGCTGTGAGCGGCGCCACCAAACCTACCAAGGCGGACCTGCTTGCTGCATATGGAAAAACAGTGCCGGATGTCATTGCACCTCGCCTGAAGGTCCTGTTCGTGGGCATCAATCCCGGCCTGTATTCGGGCGCAGTGGGCCACCATTTCGCGCGGCCGGGAAACCGCTTCTGGCCTGCCCTGCACAAGGCAAAGTTCACAGAGGAGCAGCTCTCGCCCGGCGAGGAGCAGAAGCTGCTGAAGTCCGGGTACGGCATCACGAATATCGTGAACAGGTCGACGGCCGCCGCTGCAGAGCTTGACCACCGGGAACTGAAAGCCGGGAGCAGGAACCTTGTGCGGAAGATCAAGCGCTATCAGCCGCGCGTAGTCGCGATTCTCGGGCTCCAAGCCTTCCGCGCAGCTTTTGACCGGCCACAAGCCGGCTTCGGTCGCCAGGAAGAGCGCATCGGCACGTCGCACATCTGGGTATTGCCCAATCCCTCCGGTCTGAATGCAAGCTACCAGCTTCCTGCACTTGCAAGGATGTTCCGGAAGGTGCGCATTGCAGCGGAAGAGGTTTGAGGTTACCCTCTCCCCTTTGCAATTGTCTTGTGCTTTGCACGATGTCACCTTTCTTGCTTGCCCAAGAAAGGTGACCAAAGAAGGGCACCCGGCGGAAATTCTTAACGGCAGACTCGGTCGTCCTCGGTACATTTCGGAAACTCGGCCTGCGGCCTCAGACATCCGAAATGCTTAACCCTCGTCCTCGGTCGTCTACCTAAATTTCCGCATGGGCTTATTAATGGTCTCATAATTACCCGGACAATTTTCAAGTTGTCCTCCCCGAATGATTCTATCGGGGATATGGTTCCCCGACTAACAACATTCGAGGACAAGTTTAACACCGGCTTCCCGATAAAAACTCGAGAATGAGAGTTATATATATCGTTTCTATTTTAAGGCCATATATAAAAGGTCTTTGAGATTTAAGCCGCCTTTATCGGCTTTTATCAGATTTGATCTGTGTCAAAACCGTTTCTCCGGGACATCCCCCTCAATCCCCCTTTGCACAGGGGAAATGAACCCTGCCACTCCCAATGCCGGTTTGACATTCTCCGCACACCCTGTTAATCTGTTATCGTCGCACTGCGATCGCATGCTGCGTGTACGGACCCGCGAGGCGTTCAAGGAGGCAACACGGAATGAATCTCAAGTCAGACGTTCAAATCTATTATGAAGACACGGACTGCGGCGGTGTGGTGTACTATGCAAAGTATCTGCGCTATATGGAAATTGCGCGCACCGAATATCTGGCGTCGCGCGGATATTCAGTAAAAAAAATGATGGATGAGGGAACGATCTTCATGGTGCTTCACGTGGAGATCGATTATAAATCTCCGGCCCGCTACGGCGACACGATCGAGATCGAGACGTGGGTCAGGGACGTGAGCCGCGTTACCATGGTTTTCGAGCACGTGATGCGTGAAAAAGCTTCCGGCCGCGTATTCACGCAGTGCAGCGCCAAGGTGATTTCCGTGGATCCGCACGCCAGGCCCAAGCGCCTGCCTGATGAGTTCGTGGAAAAAATGCAATGAGCCGCACGACGCGCGACAGCATTTCGATCCGCGGCGCCGGTATTGTGGAGATCGAGCAGCCTGCAAAAGGCGTGCGGTTCACGCTGGACAGCCTCCTGATCGCGGACTTCTGCAGACTCCGGCCGCGCGACAAGGTGCTCGAACCCGGAGCAGGCACGGGCGTCATCTCGCTCCTCCTGGCCCGGAAACATCCGTCAGCCAGATTTCTCGCCATCGAAGAGGAGCCGCATGCATTCGATCTCCTCTGCAGAAACATCGAGGCAAACGATCTCGTGCACCATATAACGGCAGCCAACCAAGACATCAGGCGCCTGCCTCACAGTGAAATTTTTGACGCCATTGTCGCGAACCCGCCGTACACAAAAGCAGGAACCGGGAAAAACAGCCCCTCCGTCCCCCGCAGACAGGCACGGCATGACCAGTCAGCCCCGCTCAAAGCATGGATCGATCTGGGTTCGCTTCTGAAGAACAAAGGAAGATTCTTTCTCGTTTTCACCGCTGCCCGCTCAGGCGAAGTCATAACGCTCATGCGGGAACGTCATCTCGAACCAAAGCGCATTCGCTTTGTCCATCCCTCACACACCAAA
>DATHDE010000184.1:0-16334 GCA_035490495.1 Nitrospirota bacterium | reverse complement strand
AACCTTCATCCCCCACGCGGCGTTGCTGCGTCAGGCTTTCGCCCATTGCGCAATATTCCCCACTGCTGCCTCCCGTAGGAGTCTGGACCGTGTCTCAGTTCCAGTGTGGCTGATCGTCCTCTCAGACCAGCTACCCATCATCGCCTTGGTAGGCCGTTACCCTGCCAACTAGCTAATGGGCCGCGGGCTCATCCTCAAGTGGTAGCTTATAAATAGAGGCCACCTTTTACCCCTGGGACTTTGGTCCCTGTGGTCTTATTCGGTATTAGCCCCGCTTTCGCGGGGTTATCCCAAACTCGAGGGCAGATTACCCACGTGTTACTCACCCGTGCGCCACTTTACAATCTGTATTGCTACAGACTTCTCGTTCGACTTGCATGTGTTAGGCACGCCGCCAGCGTTCGTTCTGAGCCAGGATCAAACTCTCCAAAAAAATCTGATCCTTAAGCAAAGTTACTTCAAAGTAACTTGACAGTTTGTTACTCAAAACCCGCCGTTCCAAAAAGCTCGGTAAAGCTGTTTTGGAACATATACACCTATTTAGTTTTCAAAGACCATGTTTGCTTCGCAGAAGATAAATAATATCTAAATACTATTTAATTGTCAAGTAATTTTATGATCGAGAAAGAACTTGTTTAACGCCTGAAATGCTCGGATGGTATGTTTGAACTTCGAGGTTTTGCCCGAGGTTTACCGCCGAACGAAGGCGCAATGTATCACAGAGCATTTCCAGTGTCAAGAGTTTTTTTATCGTTTGAAAATTTTTTTCACTTTTTTGGAGCAATCTTCACAAACCGCTTTTTCCCAACGCGAAGAATATAATCTCCGGGATCATATGCCATGTCAACATCGCTCACCGGAATCTCATTTACTTCAACAGCACCCTGCTGAATAAGGCGCCGAGCGTCGGAATTGCTCGTCGCAACACCGCTCGTCGACATAAGCTTTACCAGTTTTATTTTTTTACCTTCCCACGGAATCTCAACGGAAGGAATATTGTCGGGTAGATTCTTTTTACTGAAGACCTTTTCGAATTCGGTACGCGCTTTCACCCCCTCGCCCGCGCCGCAAAAACGGTCCACCAGTTCGGCTGCCAGTCTTTTTTTTGCCTCCATGGGATGCAAGGCCCCGCACGCGATGTCGCTCTTCATCGCATTTAGATCGGCCAGCGTTACCGAGCTCACGAGTTCGTAATAGCGGATCATGAGATTGTCGCTGACGGACATCACCTTGCCGAAAATCTCTCCTGACGGCTCATTGATCCCTATGTAATTTCCCAGGCTCTTGCTCATTTTATTGACACCGTCAAGGCCTTCCAGAAGCGGCATCATGACGATGGACTGGGGTTCCTGGGCGTATTCCTTCTGGAGTTCCCTGCCGACGAGAAGGTTGAATTTCTGATCCGTTCCACCGAGCTCAACATCTGCTTTCAGCATCACCGAATCATATCCCTGGATAAGGGGATAAAGAAACTCGTGGATGCTGATGGGAAGCTCTGATTGGAATCGTTTTCTGAAGTCCTCCCGCTCCAGCATGCGGGCAACCGTATGCTTTGCCGCGAGCTGAATAAGGTCGGCTGCAGACATTTTTGACATCCAATCGCTGTTGAATGCGATCCTGGTTTTAAGAGGATCGAGAATTTTAAAGATTTGGGCCTGATAGGTTTTGGCATTTTCAAGTACTTCTTCTCGCGTAAGGTGTTTTCGCGTCTCGGATTTCCCCGTGGGATCACCGATCATGCCGGTAAAATCGCCGATCAAGAAAATGACGTCATGCCCGAGCTCCTGAAACTGCCGCATCTTGTTCAGCAGCACCGTATGACCCACATGGATGTCCGGCGCCGTCGGGTCGAATCCCGCTTTTATACGCAGCGGTTTATTCTGATCAACCGACCGTTCCAGTTTCTTCAGCAGGTCGTCCTCGACAATGATCTCCACTGCTCCGCGTTTTATGACATCCAGTTGTTCTCTGGCGCTCTTCATGGTACGTGTCCATTCGCTCCCGGGAAGGGAGCCGCTTCCTGATTTTTTACTGACCATGCTCAATAAGGTCGAGCACAATATCCGCCATCTGCGGATGAGCACCCACAGCGCGAGTCAATTCGATCTGAACCCCTGGATGCCTGCGCCGCGCTTCGCTCACGAGTGCCGGGATATCCTTGGTCACGTGCATCCCCAGTTGCAGGAAAAAAGGGACAACTACGATTTTCTCGATATTATGTGCGGCGCTGTCGCGGATCGCATCGCTCAAACCCGGCCGGACATTCTGCAGAAACGCGGTTGTCACGGTGTCATAGCCGCCGCGTTTCCGCACGAATTCCGCAATAGTCCTGGCGGTTTCCGTCGAACCATCCGCCCTGCTCCCATGAAAGAGAATAATGACCGCGGTTTTCACTGATAAACCTCTGCGTTCGAACGAATGAACTATCTATCATAGGCAATCTGAAAAGTCAATTTAATTCATGAAAAAACCGGTGTGGATGGCGTGGGAATCACGGAAAGACAGGTGAAGGGAAAAAGTGAAAAAAAGGCGGGGAATCGCATCCCGCCTCGTCATTTTGTTTTTACTTCTTCTTCGCTGTTTTCTTTTTCGTTGCTTTTTTCTTGACTGCTTTTTTCATTCCGCAGCGTGATCCGCAAGCCATGCTGTCTCACCCCCTTCCGCGCCTCATGCTGTAAGCACAGCATATCCATCTGTGCGTGCACATTATTCAATAAAGAACCAGTTCATGCATAAATCCTACTGCAACGAGCGCTTATTGGTTTTCCCGCAGGACCAGTTCCGCCTCGTGCACATCCTTCCGGATTTGGCGCACGAGCGCATCCGCGTCGGTAAATTTCTCCTCGCCGCGAAGCCGTTTGATAAAAGCCACTTCCATCTGCTTCCCATAGATATCTCCCGAAAAATCCAGGAGGTAAATCTCCACAGACATGGGACCGGAATCAAAGGTGGGCCGAATCCCGATGGAAGCCACCCCCCGAAGCGAACGGCCTTCCAGGGAAACACGCACGGCGTACACACCGATGCCGGGAATGAGTTCATTCGGAGTTTTGAGATTTGCCGTCGGAAACCCCAATCCCTTGCCCCGCTGCGCACCATGGACGACTTCTCCTTCGATTGTATAATATCTTCCGAGAAACGCATAGGCCTCGCTGACGGCGCCGCTTGACAGGAAGTCGCGTATGACGGAACTGCTTACAACACTATCGCCCACGCGGACAGCCTCGACAACCCCAACCGCGAAGCCAAATGTGCGTCCCATTGCCTTGAGCGACTCGATGCTCCCCTCGCGCCCTCTGCCGAAGGCATAGTCATACCCGACATATACTTCCCTGACACCGATTGACTCATGGAGCACGGTGCGCGCAAAGTCTTCCGGGTGCTGATCGGCAAAAGCACGTGTAAAATGCGCTATCATGACTATTTCGATGCCGGCAGCCTCCAACAGCTTCATTTTTGCATGGAACGTGTTCAGCAGGCGCGGGGAACGCTCCGGGGCGACCACCTTGAGCGGATGGGGCTCAAAGGTGAAAGCGATGCTGACCCCGCCGATTTCACGCGCCCGGGATATAACTTTTTTAAATATCGCCTGATGACCGAGATGAACACCGTCGAAATTGCCCAACGTCAAGACGGGATTGGTGAAACGCTCGTGCAGGTTCCTGAAGTTGCGAATGACCCTCATATGCGCAGGGATAATCGCACAGACGCGGCAAATTGTCAATATTCTGTTTCCTTTCCGCCGCCCGCAGGCAAATGCATGCCTGCGGAGCCACTCGTACGGACATTTCCGCAGGAAACGAACGAAAAAGCGCCATGGCTACTAATAGTTGTATATAGATTTATATTGTGGTATAGTAAAACGTTTTCGTTTACAATCAACTTCAGAATGTATCAGACTCAATTACCATCGAGTACACACGAGGGGGCGATTTGGAATCCGGTTCTGTTTTGAAACAACTTCATGTAAAAGGCAAACGCGTACAATATCCGATAATCCAGGGAGGCATGGGCGTCGGTGTTTCTCTCCATCCCCTGGCAAAGGCTGTTAGCGCTGAAGGCGGCGTCGGTATCATATCCAGCGCCTGCCTCGACCGTCTCGTATCAAAAAGAACGAACAAAAAAGTATCGATCTACGAAGCAGTTTACGAAGAGGTTTCCCTCTCCAAAATCAAAGGCGGGTTCTCGGGCATCAATATCATGGGTGCGTTGGCTCGCGACTTTAGCGAATCCGTCAAAGGAGCCATTGATGCCGGCGCGGACCTCATCATATCCGGTGCAGGCCTTCCACTGAACCTTCCGGCCATACAGCCGCCTAAAGACACCGCCCTTGTTCCCATTGTATCGTCTGCACGTGCTCTGGAAATCATCTGCAAAAAATGGGAAAAGTTGAAGTATCGGCCTGATGCCGTCGTTCTTGAAGGCCCCCTCGCAGGCGGCCATCTTGGCTTCCGCATGGATCAGATTGACCTGGAATCCAACAAACTCGAAAACCTACTCCCCCCCGTCAAAGACATGGCGAAAAAATTCGGCGACTTCCCCGTTATTGTCGCTGGCGGGATATATACTTATCATGATATACTTACATTTATGAACATGGGCGCCGATGGCGTTCAGATGGGGACCCGCTTTCTCGCAACGGAAGAAAGCAGCGCTACAGAACAGTATAAACAGGCGGTGGTCCGGTCGACGACGGAAGATATCGTCGTCGCTCATCGGCCGGGTTCTCCCTGCGGGCTGCCGTTCAGGGTCATAAAGCAGTCTCCGATGTATGTTTCCTCGCTGCAGCAGCGACGAAAGCCGAAATGCGACAAGGGATATGTCCTGATGAAGGACGCCGAGGGCAAATTCTCCATTTGCCCGGCCAAGGAAGATAACAAAGATTATTTCTGTATTTGCAACGGCCTGCTAAGCTCTGCAGGATACAATCCTGTTGAAGAAGAACCTCTCTACACTGTCGGCTCCAACGCTTACCGGGTTGATAAAATTATGTCGGTCAAATCCCTCATGCGGGAACTGACCGGAGCGGGAGGCTGATATGGCAATGGATCCGGACAAGGAGCTCGACCCCAAACTCAAGGCTTATTTGAATAGTTACATCGACCAGCGCATTATAGAAGCATCGCGCCAAGTATACGATGCAGTAAATAAAAAAATTAAAAACGTTGAAACACGCATTCAGGACGTCGACGCAAAAATAGGCAAGAACAGGGCTGCGATCATTGCATCCAAGGGCACCCTTGACATGGCCTATCCCCCCCTGCTTCTTGCGACAGGGGCACGAAGCATGGGCATCGAAGCATCAGTCTTCTTTACCCTGTACGGCGTCTCAATACTGAAGAAAAACGCAAATCTGAAAGTTGCACCTCTTGCCAATCCGGCCATGCCCATGCCCGTACCGAATATCATCGGTGCGTTGCCGGGCATGACATCCATGGCATCCATGATGATGAAAGGCATGTTCAAGAAGCAAGCGGTGCCAAGCATCGGAGAACTTCTTGATATGGCGCGGGACTCGGGCGTCAAACTCGTTGCCTGCCAAATGACCCTCGACGTGCTGGGCTTGAAAAAGAAGGATTTGATCGACGGCATCGAGTTCGGAGGACTTGCGACCTTCCTTGAATACGGTATGGGAGCGACTGTAACACTGTTTGTCTAGAGTTCGCACTTTATCGCAAGGAGTCGCCCATGGTTAAAGGCATTCCCACGCTGACACAGAAAGGCCGCGAGGCGCTGAAAAACGCTCCTCCGGATCTCAGCCCGTTGTGCAGACACATCCTCATTCAGGTCGACGGGAAAAAGACCATCGATGACCTTCATCTCATGTTCCGGGGGCTCAAAGGTCTTGACGAAGCCCTGGAGCGGCTGTTCAAAGGCAATTTTATTCGCACTGCCAGCGACTGCCATGATCTCATCAGGTCCCTGGCGCAGCAAATGCTCGGCACAAAAGCGCCGACACTGCTGAAAAAAATCGATGAACTCCACGCAAAGTACAGCGATGCGTGCTGGGAACATCTCGATGAACTCGATAAGACAGCACGCCTCTTCTACGGCGAAGTCATTGCCGACAACCTGAAGAATGAAATTCGCAAAATTGTCAAGGAAACAAAGGAAGTCGGCTGATCCCGCCCTGTTCGAAGCTCCGCATCATTAATCGTTCGTGAGCACTTTTCTCAGCTGACTTCCCATGGTTCCCAAGGCTTCTATCAGATATAAAGGGAGGATAGATGGGCCAGCTCGACAAACTGGTTGAGAGAATCCAACCAACGCAGGAGCTTCTTCTGGAGTCGCAAAAAGAGCCCACCATGCGGTCAGCATCGGGGCTTAAAATCATGGTAAACCAGCGCCTCACGTCAGCCCAGATCACGGCGCTGCTTGCTGAACTTGCACCCGCAGACCTCAAAGCCAATTTCCTGCAGAAGAAACCGGCGTCATTCGAATATTCACTTGGGAGCAAACGATATACCGTTTCCTATTTAACTCAGGGCGAGCTGGTACGCGGGGTCATTTCTCTCTCCGATGCCGCCGAACACGACGCCCCGGCTGAGGATACGCCTGGCGAGGATACCGTTGCCGTCGACATGGGCGCGGGCGACGAGGAGGATGTGGAGGTGCTTTCCTCTCAGTCCGAACCAGAACCGGCTCGTACGAAAGGGGGCGAACCTGATGTCAATTCCCTTCTTCGGAAAATGTTTCAACTCGGCGCTTCCGACCTCCACCTGACTGCGGGACACCGGCCTATGATCCGGCTCCACGGAGATATGCAGGAATTGTCGAAGCAGCAACCCCTCTCGGCAGAACAGATTAAAAGCCTTATCCTCCCGATCATGCCTCCGCACAACCAGTCCCAGTTTGAGGAGATGCACGATACTGATTTCGCCCATGAAATTTCCGGCCTTGCGCGATTCCGCGTGAATGTTTTCCGGGACCGTTTCGGCATGGGCTCCGTGTTCCGCCAGATCCCGATGGAGATCGTGACTGCCGAGAAGCTCGGTTTGTCCAAGGAGGTTCTGGATCTGTGCTATCTCAGCAAGGGGCTTGTACTGGTCACCGGCCCCACAGGTTCCGGGAAATCAACGACCCTGTGTGCGCTCATCGACTACATCAACCGCCACCGGAAAGACCACATCATTACGATCGAAGATCCTATCGAATTCGTCCACCAGCGGAAGCTCTGCCTCATCAATCAGCGCGAAGTCCATATCCACACAAAATCGTTTTCGAACGCTCTCCGTGCTGCGCTGCGTGAAGACCCGGACATCATCCTCGTGGGTGAAATGCGCGATCTTGAAACGATTTCCATTGCAATAGAAACGGCGGAAACCGGCCACCTTGTATTCGGCACGCTGCATACGACGACCGCGGCATCGACGGTGGACCGCATCATCGATCAGTTCCCCGCAGACCGGCAGGCGCAGATCAGGGCCATGCTGGCCAATTCACTCAAAGGCGTACTCGCCCAGACGCTCTGCAAGCGGGCTGACGGGAAGGGACGCGTATCGGCCATGGAAGTGCTGTTCGTGACATCTGCTGTTTCCAATCTCATACGGGAGGGTAAAATATTCCAGATTCCATCCGTGATCCAGACTTCAAAAGGACAAGGCATGATTATGCTGAACGACGCGCTGTTTAAACTCGTGGGGGAGGGAAAGGTTGCTCCGGAAGAGGCATATATCAAGGCCGTTGATAAATCCGGTCTCCTTGCCCTGCTGAAGACCAAGAATATCGATATTAATATTAGTGGAATGATCGAATAAGTGGAGCCGTCTATGAACATAGACTCCGGTCTTGCGGTTCCTAAAGACAGACAAGCTGTGGTCGTTCATCTCGACACGGGTGACTCCATCGAGGGCGACATCTTCATGGAGTCGAGCGGGAGCGGCACGTCATCCCATCAAAAAATTCTGCGATTCCTTTCTGAGGGAGCCAGGTTCTTTCCGGTCATGACGGCATCAAGTACGGTATTTCTCAATAGAACGGCGATCCGCTCTGTTGAAGTCATTATCCCGACCGGCCCCGGCACGGTTTTTTTCCCTCATCTACTCATGCATACCGTGCCCGTGACGGTGGACTACAAGGACAACAGCACATTGAGCGGCCAACTCATGGCCGAGGTCCCGCCGGGCCGCGGACGGCTCTCCGATTGCATCAACATTCCCTCTTCCTTTTTAAGTATCTACACCGGCGGGAAGATGTACTATGTGAACAAGGATTCCGTGGTGAAAATCAGAGAAGCGGATAAGCGTTGAATAGCAGTGACACATCACCGGACTTTTAATTATTGGAGGCATATCGAGGCTCGTCGCATGGTCAAACATGCACGTGAAATAAGGCCGTTTCCAAGGATATGCTCGGCCAGCTGTCTTCCCTGAACTCCCTGTCTGGCATGAACAGGATTCACAGCCGCATAGAGAATTCCTATTCCCCGATCAGAATCACTGAAATCCTCTGCTCAAGAGCCAACTGCAAAAATAGAAAAAGTACCTGACCGACAGATGAATTCCAATTGATGTCGCACCACAAACTACAGAAATCAACATCTCAATTTAATGCCGGTTTGACTATATCGCCTTGTTGTAGATTTTCCGCTTTGTTCCCTGTCGAGTCCCAAGCACCCTTTTATTCAAATCTTTGAAAAAAATTCTTGACATGCTGGTCTTGATTAACTAATATCTGGATAATTTAAGTCTTGTATATCTCTCTTCAGGAGGCAATATATGGATATTTCTGTTGTTGCCACAATCGGATTCACTGTTGCCGGAGCGCTCGGAATCGCCATTTTAATTTTTACAGGAAACAAAGGCAAGAATAAGTCCTGACACAGAACGGCCTTTTCGTGAGGGCTGAACAAGCCATATTCATTTGGATGTTTTCTATCTTACGCGCAAGTATTTGCGCTTTTTTTTTGCCAGACAACGTCATTATGAATAATTGCATTTTGCTATATACTTGCTATAAAAGGAATCCCTAAAATATTTTTGCGAGTGTTACCCGCAATCTCCGTCCGAGTTTTAGGGGCACACCGAATGTTCTCCCGGACTTTCTAAAGCCAACATCCGATGCACACAGAGCTTTAAGGCTCTTAATATTCAAATCTATCTTTCTGACATTCATCAAGCCGGCTTTTTGCTGAAGCAAATTTCCGCCCACTCATTGATAGTCATTTCCCCCGGATAACCCGGAACCAACAAGGTTCAGTAACGTCTGGTAATAATTTATAAAAGAACACGGACTGAGAACCTTTCTTGTTGAACAATAGAGTCTGCGAGAACACGATCCCGGCAGGAAGGAGCAAACCATGCGCAAGTTGGATACGATCTTCTGTGAGCTGCTGAAACTTCTTACGTCTCCAGGCTTAAAGCCGGCCCCTCATGGCATACGGAACGGCATGAAAAACGTGATAACGTTATAATCGACGATCTACGTAAAGCAGCAAACACTCAGCATGATATACAATAATTAAACATTAAAGTTTTAGTACACAGAACCGAAAAGATTAAAAATACTCAATAAATGCAACTTAACGAAGGAGCGATTTCATGAAAATCGTCACGCATTTCAGAACAGCGCTGGCTGCTCTCGCTATTTGTGCTGGAATAAATGCCTATGCGGCTTTTTTCGTTCCCGGCAGCATGGTTACCCAGGTTATTGCATCCATCATTGGCGTTATCATTATGACATATCTGATGATTATAACGTATACACATCTCGAACGTCCATTCAGAATAATGTACGATTGTTCAGCAAAAGTCGCCCAGGGAGATCTAACTGTTGAAGCGTGTTATATTGCAGATGATGAACTTGGCCAGATAGTGAAGAACTACGGCGCCATGACTAATTCTCTTAACAAGATGATGACGAGCGTCATAGAGTCCGCAAACGATATAGTCACGACGGTCGATGCTCTGATAATTCGTGCCGATACAACGTCCACCCATGCCAAAGACCAGGCCAACCAGACAAATCAAGTAGCGACAGCTGCTGAAGAGATGAATCAGACAATTATGGATATAGCCAAAAACGCTACTTTATCGGCAGAAACGTCAGGGGAAGCGCTTTCTTATGCAGAACGCGGAAACCAAGTTGCGACTCGCTCTAGCACGACAGTCCAACAAGTGCATGCAGCGACAATATCGCTCGCAGCAATGGTCGAAAAATTAGACAGTCGCGCTGGAGAGATCGGGAGTATCGTAACCGTAATTAAGGGCATTGCAGACCAGACGAACCTGCTGGCGCTCAATGCGGCAATTGAGGCTGCCCGGGCGGGGGAGCAGGGAAGAGGATTTGCGGTTGTGGCTGACGAGGTGCGGAAGCTTGCCGAGAGAACTATCAAGGCAACTGATGAAATAACAGAAAAGATCGGCTCCGTGCAGGTTGAATCACGACAGACCGTCCAATCCATGGATACGACGACAAACGAAGTTGTTCGTGCGAACACAGAGATTAAAAATGTCAGCGATGTCCTGAATTCCATAGTACAGTCCGTTCAAAAGGCGCAGGACCAGGTGACTCGAATAGCCGCGGCAGTTGAACAGCAATCATCCGTTACTTCTGAAGTCGTAAGTAACGTGCAGCAAACGGCGACCATTGCAAACAAAATAGAAGGCATGGCGCAAGAGGTTTCTCACGATGTTACTTCCCTGATAAAAATAGTCGAGAACATCCGAAGTTCAGCTGATAAATTCAGGATCAGCGGAAACGAATTGATGATTATCGACCGCGCCAAATCAGACCACCTGATGTTCATAGAAAAGATACAATCTCATCTTCGCGGCCATGCCCAGGTAGATCCTGCGACGTTACCCGACCATCATGGGTGTCGGTTCGGCAAATGGTATTATTCCGATGGCAAAAAACACTGCGGCCAAATTCATGCATACCAGGCAATTGAAAAACCGCATGCACATATACACGAACTTGCTAAAAAAGCTGTCACGAGCCACATGCAGGGGGATGTCAAGACGGCCGAGAGTATTTTTAAGGACATGAGAGGTATTTCTGAGCAAATTACGAAGTTTTTAGGTGAAATGAAACAACAGTGCACGAAGAACACCTAAACAGCACTCTTGCAAATCGCACAAAATTATGTGTCGATGAAACGAGAAGGGACGCGGCCACCTCAGATCATTGATTCTGAGCAGAAGACAGCCTTTCATCCCGCTGAAAAAACTCCCTCGCTGCAAAATAACTGAGTATGTTATCGCTCTTTTCTGGTGAACAGCAAGCGATTTCTGTCGCCTAGCTACACATTAAATCTGAACAGCATGATGTCCCCGTCCTTCACAATGTAGTCCTTTCCTTCCGACCGGAGCAATCCTGCGGACTTCACCGCCTGCTCGTTTTTAAACTTCATCAAATCATCAAAATGAAAAACTTCAGCTCGAATAAAACCCTTCTCAAAATCCGAATGGATTTTCCCCGCTGCCTGGGGCGATTTTGTGCCTTTGGTGATGGTCCAGGCGCGCACCTCTTTTTCGCCTGCGGTGAAATAGGTGATGAGCCCGAGAAGGTCGTAGCCGGCACGAATCATGCGATCCAGGCCCGATTCCATCAGCCCCATGCCGCCGAGATACTCCCTGCGTTCCTCTTTGGGAAGCTGCGCAATCTCGCCTTCAACCTGGCCCGAGATAACAACAACTTTTGCATCTTCGATATCCGCTATTTCCCGGACAGCATCGACGTAGGCGTTTGGCCTTCCTACCATGTCTTCTGCAACGTTCGCAACATAGAGCACCGGTTTGGAGGAGAGAAGGGCGTAACTTTTCAGCCAGAGCACCTCCTCCTCGGAGTGAGTCGCCCGGCGCACAGGCTCACCCCGGCTCAGCATATCTTTGAGTTGTTTCATGAACTCTACTTCCTCGACGGCCTTCTTATCCCCCGTCTTGACCAGCTTCTCGGCCTTGAACAGCCGTTTCTCCATGGAATCGAGGTCTGCGAGCATAAGTTCCGCCTCAATCACCTCAATGTCTGCCTTGGGATCGACGCGGCCGGCTACGTGGATAACGTTGGGGTCCTCAAAACAGCGGACCACGTGGGCGATAGCGTCCACTTCGCGGATGTTCGCAAGGAATTTATTTCCCAGGCCTTCACCCTGCGCCGCGCCTTGTACAAGCCCCGCGATGTCCACGAATTCCATGGTCGTATGCGTGATTTTTTTTGGTTGATAAATTTCAGCGAGCTTTTCCAACCGCTCGTCGGCCATGTCGACCACACCGACGTTCGGATCAATCGTCGTAAAAGGATAGTTCGAAGCCTGCGCCCCCGCGGAAGTAAGCGCATTGAAGATCGTCGATTTTCCGACATTCGGCAAACCGATAATGCCACAATTAAAACCCATAAGATACTCCTGGAAAACTATAGAGCCAATGAGCTACAGATGAACACAGATATACACAGATAAAAAGGGGAGGGCAACTTCAATGGGGTTGTTTACGATGCATTATGCATTCCGTCATTCCCGCGAACGCAGCTCAATCATTTTTTTTGCATATATCAGTGTTCATCCCTCGTTCCCATATTACCTCTGCTTGACCAACAAAAAGCCCGGAGCTTTTCATCAGTGCTCCGGGCTATGAACGGCTACTGTTTATTGAACAGGTTCATGGCCCGCACGGGGCCGTCGCTGACACTTGCCCTGACTGCCTCCGCCGCCTTTTTCACGGCATCGTTCACTGCGCTGCGCTCCTCCGGTAAAAAAGGGCTCAGCACATACTCCGCGGCATCACATCCGGCAGGCGGCCTGTTGATCCCGATGCGGATCCGGAGGAATTCCGCCGTGCCAAGAATGTCGATCAACGAGCGGAGTCCGTTATGTCCCCCGTGCCCCCCGCCAATCTTCACCCGCACGGCTCCGAGCGGGAGATCGAGATCGTCATGCACCACAATGAGATCCCCTGCGCTCGAATACGCATCCCTCAACAATGCAGCAACCGCCCTGCCGCTGTCGTTCATGAACGTCAGCGGTTTAGCCAGTATCAACGGCTCCGTGCCGATCCGCGCCTTGCAGAGAAGCGCATCATGCTTTTCCTGGCTAAATACAGCGGACAGGTCCGATGCAAGTTCGTCGAGGACAAGGAACCCAGCATTATGGCGTGTCCTCGCATACTTCCGACCAGGATTCCCGAGACCGATGATGATCTTCATCGTTCAAGAAGGCCCCAAATCACAAATCCCAGATACTATTCACTGCGGGGGCAAGGCCGCTGCCGGCCTTTCCGGAGACTTCGCCGCATTGAATACATCTGGGATTCAGAGTTTGTACCGCATTATTTCTTCGGAGCGGCTTCCTTTTTGGCGGCGGCTGCCGGAGCAGCCTCTTTCTTTGGCGCTGCTGCGGTCTCTTTTGCGCCTTCCTTGCCCTTGGTCTCGGCGGCCGGCGCTGCACCTTCTTCCTCTTTCTTCGGCTTCTTCACCAGTTCAGGCTCTCCAGCCTCCGGTCCCGCGGCCGGCGTTGCCGTCAGCATTGCCTCGAGCTTGGCATCGGAAATCGGCGGCTGGATTGTCGCCACCGTGGCATCGCCGTCCGTAAGGATACGGATGCCTTCTGCAACCGTGATGTCCCGCACATGAAGCGACTCGTTGATCTTGAGGTTGGTAATGTCGACTTCGATATGCTCGGGGATGAGGTTCGGGAGACATTCAATATCGAGGCTTCTGAGCCCGTACTGGAAAATCCCACCTTCTTTCACACCGATCGAGCTGCCCGACACGTGAACGTCAACGGGGATCTTCACCTTCTCATCCAGGGCGACCTCCATAAGATCGACGTGTATGAGGCTGCCGCTGGTAGGGTCGATCTGATAATCCTTGATCAAAGCCAGCTTCTCGCCGGTGCCGCCTTCGAGCTTGAGGTTGATGAGCGCGTGCTCGCCGCCCTCGGTGTTCAGGATCTTTGTCATGTCCTTATTGCCCATGGAAATAGGCGTGGACTCGCCGTGACTGTACAACACCGCCGGCACTCGCTGGTTTCGCCTGAGGCTTCTGGCGACACCCTTGCCTGCCTTTTCCCTGATCTGAGCTGTCAATGCCAACTTTTCCATATTCCCTCCATTTTCATCAACACCGTTTAAACGGCTTGATTCAGTTTAAACGGCTTGTACGTTTATTAAACGAACAGTGAACTGAGCGATGTTTCCTCGTGAATTCTCGTGATTGCCTCGGCAAGGAGCGGCGCAACGGAGAGCACCTTCAGTTTTGTGCACTCCTGCAGCTTGCTGTCGAGGGAGATCGTGTTGGTCGTTATCAATTCGTCAAGCGGTGACTTCATGATCCGCTGTACGGCCGGGCCGGACAGCACGGCATGCGTACAGGCCGCGTATATGTGGACCGCGCCGTTCTCCTTGAGCGCGGATGCACCTTCAGTAAGTGTGCCCGCGGTGTCCACCATGTCGTCGAGCAGGAGGCAGTCGCGCCCCTTCACGTCGCCGATGATGTGCATGACCTGAGCTACATTCGGCTTTTCCCTTCGTTTGTCGATGATCGCAAGAGCTGCTTCCAGCCGTTTTGCAAAAGCCCGTGCACGCTCAACGCCGCCTGCATCGGGTGATACGACGGTCAGGTTGTTGAATTTCTTCGAGCGCAGATAATCCAGCAGCACCGGAGCGGCAAAGAGATTGTCCACCGGTATGTTAAAGAATCCCTGAATCTGGCCGGCGTGCAGATCCACCGTAAGTACCCGGTTCGCGCCTGCCGTAGTGATCAGATCCGCAACGAGCTTCGAGGTGATCGGGACCCGGGGTTGTACCTTGCGATCCTGCCTGCTGTATCCGTAATAGGGAAGCACCGCCGTAATGCGCGCGGCCGAAGCGCGTTTGAGCGCGTCGATCATGATCAGAAGCTCCATGAGGTTGCGGTTCACCGGATTTGCCGTCGGCTGAACGACGAACACATCCATGCCGCGCACATTGTCCACGATCTGGACATTGATCTCGCCGTCGCTGAAACGTCCGACAAGCGCGTTTCCCACAGGGATGTTCATCTGCTTGCAGATCTCCTGCGTCAGCGCTGCATTTGCGTTGCCGGAAAATATTTTGATTTCCTGACCGCGTAATTTTACCATCACAACCTCACCCGTCGTTTTCTGGTTCGGGGACAGGGAGTCGAACCCCGATTAAAGGCTTCAAAGGCCTCTGTCCTACCATTAGACGATCCCCGAACAATGATTGCTGCGATGTTGAATTCCCGAACCGGTGAAACATGAAAAGGATAGGCACACGCCTATCCTCTCTCACGCGAAGGTACAGAGTCGGCAGCAGTATGGTATTGGGGCTTTACTGGGATTCTGTGTCTTTAATGGTTTGTTCCCGCCTTGTTGGGTTCTGCAGCTCCCGTTCGTATTCGGCAAGGACCTTCTTCTCGATCATCTGTCTTGTATCGCTGTTCAGCGGATGGGCAATATCTTTGAATGTCCCATCCTTCATTTTGCGGCTCGGCATTGCTACAAACAGACCTGTATTCCCATTAATGATTCGCAAATCCCTGATAAGGAAGACATTATCGACAGTTATCGTTGCATATGCCTTGAGCCGCTCTTCGTTATTAACTGGAAAAACCCGGACTTCCGTTATCTCCATCTGCTCCCCCCCATGATGCATGACTCTGTTCAAGCAGGAGGCGCATTCCCCCATCTTGACAGCGCCCTATCCCCCATCAGCAGCTCCCCGAACGGCGACTCTGTCAATACTTTCGCCGGGAAAAGCCTCCACCCCTCTCCCGTGAGGTGGACTGCGGCTGTCCGGCAGTCTGTTTCTGTTTCAAAGATCCCGAAAACTGTAGGTCCGCTTCCGCTCATGCAGGCCCCCAATGCCTTCTGAGCAAGAAGCGCTTCTTTCATCCTGAAGATCTCGGAATGTGCTGCTGCGGTTACGGTTTCCAGGTCATTATGAAGGCCATTGACAATATTCCGTACCGTAAGCCGTGGGATTTTAGTACAAAACCCCTTTTTTGTCAACCTCAAATTTACATTATTATATGCCCATGCGGTTGATGTTTCAAAGCCCGGATTGACTAAAAGCACCCAGCATTCCGGTAGCGGCGGCAACGGTTCAACGAGTTCGCCCCGGCCGTGTGCGAAAGCAGTAGGTCCGAAAAAGAAAAAGGGAACGTCCATTCCGATTTTCGCCCCGAGGAATGCGAGTCGGTCACGGGAAAAGTCCAATCCGAGCAGCCTGTCCAGAGCAAGCATAACTGCTGCGGCATTGCTGCTTCCCCCGGCCAGGCCGGCTGCCGTCGGGATACACTTTTTTATACTAATAGAGCAGCCTTCGCTGCTGCCGGCAGCATTCAGCAACTCGCTCGCTGCTTTCCAGGCGATATTGCGTTCCCCGGACGGGACG
>DATHDE010000183.1:0-3287 GCA_035490495.1 Nitrospirota bacterium | reverse complement strand
CAGACCTTTCCTTTGAATGTCGTGTCGGGATAGGCGTCCACCGTGAATTCTACTTCCTGTCCCAGCTTGATGGAGCCGATGTCCGACTCTGCCACGTTCGTGTCAATCTGCATTTTTGTCAAATCCTGGGCAATGGTGAAGAGCGTCGGGGTCTGGAAGCTCGCGGCAACCGTCTGGCCGACGTCCACGTTTCGCGAAATCACCACGCCGTCGACGGGCGACACAATCCTCGTATAATCGAGATTCTGCTGTGCGAAGTCGAGTGATGCCTTCGCCTGCTCTATCTGGGCCTTTGCGGAGCTCACCTGCGCTTTTGCGCTCTCATAGTTCGTCTCCGACGTGTCCACATCGCTCTGGGGGATCAGATTCTTGGCGATCAGTTCCCTGTTGCGGTCGAGCGTTCGTTTTGCGTCCACGAGCGCTGAGTTCGATTTATCAAGGTTGGCCTGGGCGGCGAGCAGGTTCGCCTTGGCCTGCTGGACCTGCGCTTCGAACGTCGCGGGATCGATCTGCGCGATGATCTGTCCTTTTTTGACGCGGGAGTTGAAATCCACGTAGAGTGTCTTGATCGTTCCGGATACCTGCGTGCCGACTTGGACCGTCGTCACGGCATTCACGGTTCCGGTTGCCGTGACCGTGGCCTGGATGTCGCCGACCGTCACCAGCTCGGTGCGGAACGAGGGTTCGTCGCTTTTGCATCCGGCCGCCATAAGAGTTGCGAATATCACGCTGATTATTTTTTTTCTCGCGCCCTTCATTGCAGACGTCAAATTCCTTTCTCGTGCGGGATATCGGCTCTCTCGGCCTGTTTCCCGAACAGCGACAGTTTCCCGAATTTTTTCTGGAACGCATCCAGGTACGTATAAACGACCGGTGTAATGAAGAGCGTAAGAATTTGCGAAAAAACCAGGCCTCCGACCACAGCGAGCCCCAACGGCTGCCGTGCTTCCGCGCCTGCACCGACCCCGAGCGCTATGGGAAGCGTGCCCATGAGCGCCGCCATGGTCGTCATCATGATCGGCCGGAACCTGATGAGCGCTCCGGTATAGATCGCCTCCTGCGGGGTTTTGCCTTCCTTGCGCTCCGCTTCAAGCGCAAAATCGATCATCATAATCGCATTTTTCTTCACGATGCCGATCAGCATGATCACCCCGACATAGCCGTAGATATTGAGTTCCTTGCCGAAAATGAGCAGGGTCGCGAGCGCACCGACGCCGGCAGCAGGCAGGCCCGAAAGAATGGTGAGCGGATGGATGAAACTCTCGTACAGAATGCCGAGTACGATATAAATAACCAGCACCGCAAGGATCAGCAGCAGGAACAACCCCTGGGTCGACGATTGGAACGCCTGCGCCGTGCCCTGGAAACTCGTCGTGATCGATGCCGGCAGCGTCTCCCTCCGCGCCTTGTCCACGAGCGCAACCGCCTCGCTGAGCGACACGCCCGGCCGCAGGTTGAACGAGATCGTCACGGCGGGCAGCTGTCCCAGATGGTTCACGAGCAGCGGCCCGGTCGCGACCGTCGGCCTGGTGACCACGTTCAGCGGCACGAGTTTGCCGGACGACGACCGGACATACAGCATGCTGAGCGAAGACGGATCGGCCTGGAACTGGGGCAAGAGTTCCGTGATCACCTGGTACTGGTTCGTGGGGGCGAGGATCGTCGAAACCTGGAGCGTGCTGTATGCCATGCTGAGGGCGGTCTCGATCTGCTCTGCCGTAACGCCGAGCGCCGCGGCCTTGTCTCGGTCGATGTCGAGGTTCACCTGGGGGTTCTTGATCAACAGGTCGCTCGTCACGTCCTGCAGTTGCGGGATCGCCCGCAGTTTTGTCTCAAGCGCGGGAGCGGCTTTATACAGTTCGTCGGTGTCGGGGCTCTGCAGCGTGTACTGGTACTGGCTCTTTGTGAGCGTTCCGCCGATGCGGATCGGAGGGAGGTTCTGCATGAATATCCTGATGCCGATCACGCCGGCTGTTTTCTTGCGCAGCTCCTGGATGATTTCATCTGAATTCAGTTTGCGTTCCGACCGGGGTTTGAGGCGCATGAAAATGCGTCCCGCGTTTGCAGCGGCGTTCGGACCGCCTGCACCGATGCTCGACATGAAGGCCTCGATATTCGGGTCCTGGGCAATGATGTCGACGAGCTCCTTCTGGTGGATTTTCATGTCATCGAAGGAAATGCCCTGCTGCGCCTCGGTAATGGCGAATATCTGGCCGGAGTCTTCCGTCGGGAGAAACCCTTTCGGGATGATGTAGAACAGAACGATGGTAAGCACGAACAGAACGTTCGTGATGACGATCGTCAGTATCCGGTGGTGCAGCACCCACTGCAGGCTCCTTTCGTACCCTTTCAGCAGCGTGTCGAAAAACCGTTCGAGGGACATATACAGCCTGCCATGCCGCTCCTCGCCGTGAGGCCGCAGGAACCTGCTGCTGAGCATGGGCGTCAGCGTCAGCGATACGATACCCGACACCAGGATGGCCATGCTGATCACGACTGCGAATTCATGCAGCAGCCGTCCGAGGATGCCGCCCATGAACAGAACCGGGATGAAGACAGCTACCAGCGACAGCGTCATGGAGAGGATCGTGAACCCGATTTCCTTGGAGCCGGTGAGAGCCGCCTGCAGGACCGGTTCTCCCTGCTCCATATGCCGCACGATGTTTTCGAGCATCACGATGGCGTCGTCCACCACGAAGCCTACGGCAAGAATCATCGCCATGAGCGAAAGATTGTCGATGCTGTACCCCAGGAGATACATGGCCGTGAAGGTTCCGATGATCGACATGGGCAATGCGAGGCTCGGAATGATCGTGGCCGAAAGATTTCGCAGAAACAGGAAAATCACCATGATCACGAGGACAATGGCCAGAAGCAGCGTCAGCTTGACATCGTTCACGGACTCACGAATGGAAACGGAGCGGTCGAAGAGAATGTCCAGATTCACCGGCGCGGGTATTTCCGCGCGGAACGTCGGGAGGAGCGCCTTGATTGAATTGACGACTTCGACGGTGTTCGTTCCGGGCTGGCGCTGAATGGCAAGGATGACCGACCGGTGCTGATTTTTCGCCGTCACATACCAGCTGGCGATCTTGTCGTTCTCGACGCTGTCGATGACCCTGCCGATTTCCTGCAACCTGACCGGATTGCCGTTGCGGTACGTCACAATGAGCGGCTGATACGCGGCGGCGTTCATCAACTGACCGCTCGCTTCGATCGTGTACGATTTTGTCGAGCCCTGCAGCGTGCCGGTCGGCAGGTTCACGTTTCCTTTTGCCACGGCCGCC
>DATHDE010000182.1:0-9897 GCA_035490495.1 Nitrospirota bacterium | reverse complement strand
CCATCGAGATGCCGATGGGCGTCTTCGGGTTGTTCACGAGGGCGCTCACGATCGTGTTCTTGCGGGTCCATTCGGTATTCATCCCGATTTTCCGCATGATGTCCTCGCTCAGGTTTGTGGACTTGGCAAAGAACTCCACCTCGCCGATGGTGAGGCGCGGGTTCTCGAGCACCGCCATGCAGATGAGCTTGCTCGACTCCCGGATGAGCATACCGCGCGCTTCTTTCGCCCCCTTGACCGCGAGCTTGATTTTCTGCGGTATAGACATGCGCTGGATGAGCTGCGTGATGTTCAGCTTCTTCCCGTCCCCGTCCACTGCCGCATCCGGCCCGTCGCCGGTCACCACCTCGACAACGCGCGTTTTCGAAATGAACGCCTTCATGTCGTCCGATGCAGTCAGTGCGATGAAAGCCAGCGTCACCTCGTCAAGGTGGGGGCAGCGAACCAGATCGCGCATGAGGTCCTCGTCGTAGCAATGGGCCTGGGCGATTTCGTCAAGCAGGGCGGCTGGCGTGCGGCGATCAAGGATAATGGCCCGCAGCGTGAGGGGAGAACAGTGGTCAATATCCAGTCTGAGCTGCCACCTGAATTTACGCGCATGAATGATTTTCCATTTCGAGGACTGTTCCATACTCCGCGTTTTAGCCTGTCCCTGCTGCTACCTCCACTCCGTCTGCATGGGATCGATTATTGCACACCGGAACCTTTCTGGCAAGGGGAAATCCATCCTGTGACAACGGCACTTGCAAACGGGAGCAGGCGGCTTGCTGCTTGCCTGCGCGGCACGAGTGTTTATTACACGACCTTGTATCCGGCATCAACGACGGCTGTTGCCATTTTTTCCGTCGTTACCTTTGCATCGTCGTAGGTAACAGCTGCTTCGGCTTTCTGCAGATCGACTTTTGCGTCCTGAACGCCGGCAAGCCCTTTCAGCGCCTTTGCGACGCGCATAGCGCAGTGATTGCACGTCATCCCCTGGATTTTAAGCGTTTTCGTCGTCATTGCACCCTCCGTGACCGATATGAAGTGGAGCCCCTTCCGGCAGGAGCCGGATGCTCCCTTGAATAACACGCTCTCCCGCGGCCTGCGGAGCGATCCCCCGGCAGGCGCCGGGGGATTGTACGTCGCGGGATTCACTGACTGCTTTCTTTAATATTACCCGATCGAGCCCGCTGGTAAAAGAATATTTTCTTCAGCTCCCCGGCCGCGAAACGGCGTTCTATTTTAACCCGTACTTCTCCATGCGGTAAATCAGTGTGGGCCTGGTGATGCCGAGATACTCTGCAGCGTGCGTCTGGTTGCCCTTGTGTTTTTCGAGGGCCTTGATGATAAGATTTTTCTCGAGCTCTTCCAGGGATATCCCTTCCTCAGGGAGATTGAGGATGATGCTCTCAACGCCCGTTTTCCCGCGTTTGAGCTTGTCGGGGAGTTCGGCCGGCGTGATGACCGAGCCCCGCTTCAGCACCGACGCGCGCTCCATGACGCTTTCGAGCTCCCGCACATTGCCCGGCCAGCCGTAGGCGAGAAGCTCATGCATGGCCTCCTCATTAATGGTCACGGCAATATCCTTGTTGAACTTTTTCAGAAAAGAAGCGGTGAGAAGAGGGATGTCGTCCTTGCGCTCGCGGAGAGGCGGCATGCGCAGGCCGATCACATTGATCCGGTCGTACAGGTCTTCCCGGAATTTTCCCTCCCGGATCAGAAGTTCGATGTCGCGGTTGGTGGAGGCGATGACCCGCACATCAATGGGAATGGACCCGGCGCCGCCCACACGGTCCACGGAGCGCTCCTGCAGCGCCCGCAGGATCTTCGCCTGGAGATCGATCCTCAGGTCGCCGATTTCGTCGAGCAGGATCGTCCCGCCGTCCGCTTGTTCGAATTTGCCTTCTTTGTCTTTTGTCGCTCCCGTAAATGCGCCTTTCACGTGCCCGAAAAGCTCACTCTCGATCAACGTCTCGGGGATGGCCGCGCAGTTCACGGCGACGAACGGACCGTTGCTGCGGCTGCTGCTGAAATGTATGCCTTTGGCGAGCAGTTCCTTGCCCGTGCCGCGCTCGCCCGTGATCAGCACCGTGGCATCGCTGGCTGCCACGCGGCCTGCCAGCTCCAGGACCTCCCTGAGCTTTACGCTGCTTCCCACAACAGCGTCGAAACGGTACCGGTCGGAGACCTCCGCACGAAGTGCGACGTTTTCCTTCTCCAGCCGTCTGAGCTTGAGCGCTTTGGCCAGCGTCAGCGTCAATTCATCTCGGTTGAAGGGCTTCGTGATGTAGTCGAAGGCGCCCTGTTTCATCGCCTGTACAGCGCTTTCGATCGTGCCGTAGGCAGTGATCATCACGACCGGCAGCGAGGGATCCTGCTGACGGATGCTCGCCAGCACGTCCATCCCGCCCGTACCCGGCATCGTAATGTCCGTGATGACCGCATCGAAGGATTCCTTGCCGAACAACGCCAGGCCTTCCTCACCCCCGGACGCCGGCGAAACGCGGTATCCCGCTTCCACAAGGGTGAACTCGATTACGCGTCGCAGGCTGTCGTCATCATCGATAAGGAGAATGCGGGGTTTTTTCATAGTCACCTTTGCACTGCGGGACGAGGAGTGGAGCCCCCTCCCGCAGGAGCCGGAGGCTCCCTTTATAATAACGCGACCTCCCGCGGCCTACGGCGCGAACCCCCGGCAGGAGCCGGGGGATTGCAAGTCGCGGGATTCGGGAACAGGCGTCTGAATCCGTTTGCCCGCCTTCTTTTTTCCCTATTCACCTGCGGTCTGACCGGCATATCACCGTGAGCCCGCTGGTATCCGTATCGTGAACGTTGTCCCTTTGCCTGCCTCGCTCTTCGCATCGATTGTTCCATGGTGATTTTCGATGATCCGGAACGTGATGGCAAGTCCCAGGCCGGTTCCGTTCTTCTTCGTCGTGAAGAACGGGCTGAACAGCTTTTTGCTGTGCTCTTCCGCGATGCCGCATCCGGTGTCGGAGATCTTGAGCTCGATCATGCCGTCCGCAAGTCCGCTCGCAACGGTCAATGTGCCCCCGGCGGTCATGGCCTGGATCGCGTTCAGGATGAGATTCAGGAGCGCCTGCTTGAGCAGCTCCGCGTCGAGACGCTGCCTGCCCAGTGCGGGATCGAGCTGTTTCCGAACCGTGATTCCTGCTTTTGCCGATTCCTGCGCTGTAAGCGTCAGAACTGATTCGATGACGGCGTTTACGTCCGCGAGTTCGTACTCGGGCGGCTTGGGCCGGGCGAAACTCAGGAATTCCTGCACAATACGGTTCAGCCGGTCGGTTTCCTTGAGCAGGATGCCGATAAATTCATATTTCACGTCTCCTGGCTGGTAGTCGTCCTTCAGGATTTCGACGGCGCCCTTGATCGAGCCCAGAGGGTTGCGGATCTCATGCGCCATTCCCGCCGACAGTTCGCCGAGAGCGGACAGGCGGTCCGCGCGCCGAAGCTGCTCCTCGGTGCGGAACAGCAGCTCAGTCTGCTCACGCAGTTTCCGGTGGGATTCATCGAGACGCTGGAGGGCTTCTTCATGCCGCGCCCGGTGATTGCGCTCCATCTGGCTCATGACGCCCGTCACGCCGCCGATGAGCAGGAACAGAAACACCTCGACGTAGTTGAAAACATCGAGAATCGGATCGTGCCAGTGCATGAAGAGATGCGGTGAGAACAGGAGCGTTGATGCAATGGATACAGCAACGCCGCCCTTCATGCCGTACCAGTAGGCCCCGAGAATGATCGGCACGATATACAGGTGCGCGAGCAGCCCGTGGAGCATGCCTGCTGTCACGCCGCCTGCCAGATAGTGGAGCACGGAGATCAAAGCAAGCAGTCCTGCCAGTGCGAATGCCTTCAGGTTTTTCATTTCAGCCACATCCGTTCGCTTCGTTGCTTCATGCTGTCGATCACGCTCAATTACTCTATCCAAACCGGTATCCTTTGTCAAGAAACGTGAACTCCGTCTCAGGAAGATAAAATAACTCTATCCGGACTCTGTTTACGGCGAAAAGCTGCACATTTCTTAACCCCTGACCCGTCCATGCCCCCTGCCCTCTTTTCGGTTTTTTCCGGCTTGACAATGTCCCGCTATTCTGTTAAATTTAGAGAACTCAAATGAGGGAAGGAGGTGAAAACTAATGAAAAAGCTTATCGCGCTCTTTACGGCAATGGCATTTGCCCTGACCCTCGGCGTAGCATTCGCAGAGGAGAAGGCAGCAGCCCCGGCAGCCGCCCCCGAGAAGAAGGAGGAGAAGGCCCCGGTAAAGAAGAAAGCTGCTAAGAAGAAAGAGAAGAAGAAGAAAGCTGCAAAGGAAGAGAAGAAGATGGAAGAGAAGGCTCCGGCAGCAGCCCCGGCAGCAAAGTAGGTGCACCCATACCGCTATTTCATTATACCGAGCGGAAAAAAATGTTATCGTGAGTGAAGGTTTGTTGAGCAGGCGGAAATTCCCGCCTGCTCTTTTTTTTAATAAAATCGGCGGGAGTCTAAAACCTGCTACCAGGACAGGAACAGGCGCTTCGTCTTTACCAGCTCCTTCAGGAGCCCTTCAACAGTGCGTTGCCCTTCATCCACCGCATCGGGGCTGAAATCATAGATATCCTCACCGAACGCTTTCAGGTCCCGCGGCAGGCGCGAGAATTCGAGCTCGACCCAGTCATTATCGGCCCCGATTATCTCGAACGATGAAATTTTCTCCCATTCCTTCAGCCGGTCGATGATGTCATCCGTAACCATCGTGTCTTCGTCGCCGTCCGTGTGCATGATTCTAACAATCTCATACTGGTCCGTACCTTTGATCACGCCGACCTTGTCAATTTTCAGCAGGTCGTTTTTTTCAACAATAAAAACCTGATAACCGTAGGTGCGCAGCTTTGCACGAAGTGCGGTAAAAACAGATTCAGCCTTTTCTGCCGGTACAGTCACAGCAATGCCGGGCGCAACGATCCGGTAGCCGTTCTCGTCGTAGCCAACGAGCCGCTGGAGCCGTTCATGCGTCTCATCCTTGACAATGGACAATATCAGCCGGTCGAACTTGACCGCTTTCGCCAAATCCTCTTCGTGGGCGGAAAAGGGTTCATGTGTCGCAACAGGCTTCGAGGCAAGGGTGCCGGACTGCTTTGATTGTACGCTGACAGTAGCGCCGCTCATGATGCTATTCGTAACCTTTGTCTTTATTCCGCCCTGCACCGGATGGTCCGCCGTTTTGGTGGGAATCGTTGCGGGAGCAGCAATGGTGTTCGTGGCCTGGCTCTGCGGGGTACTTGCACCCGAGCTGACAGGGTTGCTTCCGAGCGGGGCCGCAGCCATAAGCAATCCCGCCAGCCCCGAAATGCAGGCGAGTTCGATCAATCGCGGGAAAAGCCTTGAATGCACGGTTCCTCTCCTCGTCTGTCAGGTTGGTATAAGATAACGGGGAATAAGGGAACAGGATGAACGGCTCCCATTCTATCACAGGCTCTATTGCAGGCGCAAGGGCGAAACAAGGGCAGGGCTTGTGAGGATTTCAATTAAGGAGTTATTAACATAGGAACATTGTATTCATATGTTTTTTGATGGACAGATGTCGGCAAGCACACATATGCTGTGATCAGGCTTCCGTGCCTGGCAGACACTTCTTCCATGGTATATCAGGAGATGGGAGAAGTTACCCCAGTCCTTTTTCGGTGTTGCGGCGATCAGGTCCGCTTCGATTTTCACCGGATCTTCATGGCGCGTGAGACCGAGCCTCTTTGCAAGCCGCTTGACGTGCGTATCCACGGCCATCCCCTCGTTGATGCCGAATCCGCTCGACAGAACAATGTTCGCCGTTTTGCGCGCAACTCCCGGCAAGGTAACGAGTTCTTCCATCGTGCGTGGCACGCTCCCGCCGAACTGCTGCATAATCATCTTCGCCGCATTGTTGATGTTCCGCGCCTTGTTCCGGTAGAAGTTGACTGATGCAACGTCCTTTGCCAGTTTCTCGGGCGTTGTTTCGGCAAAATCCTCCGGCGACCGGTACTTGGCAAAGAGTCCGGCCGTTACCTTGTTAACCTGCACATCCGTTGTCTGCGCCGACAGGATCGTGGCGACCAGGAGCTGGAATGGCGTTCTAAAATGCAATGCCGTCAGCGGCATGCTGCTGTACTCCTTTTTCAGACGTTTCAGGATCACTGCAATCCGTTCTTTTTTGTCCATGCCCCCTCCTCAGCGCTGGCGGTCTGCCTGTTTCCATTTTTTTATAAAGACGGGTATCAGTGAAAACAGTGCCAGGGCTGACAACGCAAGCAGAACGTTTCGCGACAGGATCCCGGACAGCGACGAGAGCGTCGCTATCTGGCGACCCGCGAATGCGAACACCATGGTCCCGGGAATAATGCCCACTGCCGTTGTCCAGGCAAACGTGCTGAGCGGCACCGATGTCAGCCCGGCAAGAAAGTTGATCAGGAAAAAAGGGAAAACCGGGATGAACCGCACCGTCAGCAGGTAGTTCTTCCCGTTGCTTCGGATCTCTGCATTGAATGCTTCAAGCTGACGGGCATATTTCTCCTGCAATCGCTGGCCGAGGAGGAACCGTGCCGACAGGAAGGCAAGAACCGCACCGGTGGTGGCCCCGATGTCCACATACACCGTAGCTGCAACGGTCCGGAACAGAAAACCTCCGGCGAGTGTAAGGATCACGGCGCCCGGCACGCTGAACGCCGTAACGACAATGTAGAGTACAATAAACAGGAAAACCGACATCGCATAATGAGCCTGTACGTATGCCAGCATGCCGTCCCGGTGCTGGACGAGGTTCTCAAAGGTCAGCAGGCTCCCCACGGGAGACCACCGGAGCGCAAGAATTCCTGCAATAAGAAAAATCGCGAAGATGATCTTTATCCCTTTGCTCATGGTATGCTTAGTGTGACACATTCGGAAGTGTTTTTCAAGCGGTCAATTCTTCACTCAGACGTCTTGACAGCCGCTCTTCACCGCTGGATAAGAAAGACGTTTTCAATCACCGGCTCCCTGGAGGGGCGCCGTTCACGAAGGAGGAAGCGCATGAAGCACATTATCATTGCATGTCTCGCGGTGATTCTGGCCTTCGGGCCGGGAACCGCGGCATTCGCAAAGTCCGGACAGGCATCCGCTCCCGGCGACGCAGAGGTCGACGGATCTCTTGTACTATCCACCGGTCCGGGTGATTATGACGGCGGCGTCGGCATCAATTTCGGGGCGGGTTACGCACTTGCGTCGGTGGACCGCAATCTTCAGGCGCGCGTTGATCTGTCCTATCTGCAGTTCAAAAAAGACTACCCCTGGGGAACCGGCGACTACTCCCGCGTGCCGATCATCCTGAGCGCCCGCTACTACCTCCCGCCGTTCGACAAGCTGCGGTTCTTCGGCCAGGCCGGTGTAATCACAAGCATCGACACGTACGATACGTCGTCCCGTGAAAGCAAGCGCGAAATCCGCATCGGACTTGCCCCGGCCGTGGGTGTTGAATTCATGATCAATCCGAAGTTCGGCTTTTTCGCAATGACCCGCGCGCACCTCATTACTGACAGCTACATGAGCATGCACTTCGGCGTGGCTGCGTATTATTAGAACCGATCCCGTGCGTGGCCGGTAAGGACAGCAAAAGCCCCGGAATAGACCGGGGCTTTTTCCCACGATACTGAGCTTTCGTCTCCGGCATGCGGCATAGTTCAGCAGTGACATGACGGGACGATCATTGCGAATCTTCTATCGGTGCAATAACTTAACTTGAACATCAGCGCAAAATGCAGGCAGTGTACGGCTTTTGCACTCCTCAAGCCCATTACCTGCTCACCTGCGAATCAGTCGTATTGCCACAGTCTCTTCATTGCTCCTCGGCCATCACGGACTGCATTGTGAAGCTGACACCCTGATGGATACTCTCCTGTGCAGTACCACGATAACGCGAGGGCGTCACACCCGTTACTTTCTTAAACTGCCGGATGAAGTTGCTCAAGTCCCGGAAACCGACTTTGCTTGCAACATTCGATACCGAAATGTCCTGCTGTTTGAGCAATTCCTTGGCCCGGTCGATCCTCAGCGCCGCCACATACTTCATTGGATTCAAGCCGGTATAGCGCTTGAACGTGCGGCAAAAATGAAATTTACTCAGATGGGCCTGCTTCGCCAGCTCATCAAGCTCGAGGGGTGTCCATAAATTCTGTTCGATATAGCTGACAACATGGACGATGTTCTGCGGTTTATCCATTTTTTTGCAATCTCCCTTATTTGTCAGGCTCTGAAGTTATCTATCTTATCAGGTGATATTAGCAAGACGGGTGCCATGGACGTTATCCCTTGTGAGACGCGTAAAATTAGCCTGTTATGAGCAACAGACAATCCTTCCCCATGGAATCAGGCCAATTTGAATCATCTATTTTTATCAAGCAGCCTTTTTTATCAACTACTCAACCATCAGCCTAAAGGTGCAAACGTGCAATATCAGGAAGCATATAAACTTGCGCCCCTGACAGCAATCCCGCAGTAAGCCCCTCTGCGGCAGACCGTAGTGCAACCTCGCCTCCCCGCTCTCCCGCAACGGAGAACGGGTAAGCCGTAACCCCTTGCAAGCGCAGAGGTCTCTCATAATCGTATCAATATATACTGAGAGACGTACTGAGAGACGCTGTGGCGTGTGTGGAGGGAGTGAAATACTGCGGCTGAATATCAGATCGTCTGACTTTGCGCAGAATGCGATAGATGCCTTGCGGAATTGCTTTTCTCTGGCTCAGTGTATGGGAGGGATGAGAGGTGCGCCTCACGCACTTCTACCTCATATACTCCGACAGGAAATGCACCTGGGCCTGCAGCTTCTTCACGTGCGCGCGCACCACATCGCGGATGGATATGAGCCCGACGATCTCGCCTTCGTCAACGATGGGCATATGCCGGAAGTTCTTTTGCACCATCACGGCCATGACGTAGTCGTTCTGATCGTCCGCCTCGGCAACGAGAAGGTTTTCGCTTTTGACCATGATGTCCGCAACGCGCAGGCCGTCGAGGTCGCACCCGGTTTTGCCCAGGATGCGCACCACGTCGCGCTCGGTCACGATGCCGCAGAGCTTTCCGTCATCCTCCACCAGCAGCGCGCCTATATTTTTTTCCATCATCATGCGTGCTACTTCGGCGATTCCCGCGTCCATGTCCACGGTCAGGATCTCGCTCCCCTTCTCCCGCAATATATCCCGCATGGTCATGACAATCTCCTCCGAAACATCGCATAGTAACCACGGGCGACTTCGTCGCACACGGTAAAAAAATACTCAGTTTGTCCTCACGCTTGCCTTGCTTTTGAACGTGCTCCCTGCCCTTGTTTTTGCTTTCCGGACCCCGGCTGACGGCTACGGGACGCTTCACCTATTGAACGTGTAGCTCAATTCAGGAATTTCTCCACCATTCTGCTCAGCGCATCGAGCGGGGTCCAGTAGATCCCGAACAGGATCGACAAGACGGACAGCACCGCAAGCGTGCCGTAGGGAAGATAATGCCGCCCCGTCATTGCCGACAGAGCGCCGCCCTTGACCCGCTTCGACAGAAACATCATCTTCACGATCCTTGCATAATAATAGATTGATATAACCGTATTGACCACGGCAACAACCGCAAGCCAATAGAAGGAACTCCCTTTATTCACCACGGCAAGCAGAAGATAGACCTTTCCCACAAATCCGGCAAACGGCGGAATGCCCGCGAGTGAAAAAAGTGCTATCGTCATCATGGTCGCGAGGAACGCGCCCTGGCCGCCTTTCCAGCCGAGGCCCTCGTAGCCGTCGAGCCGTTCGGTGTAGTATTCGTTCGCCACGATAATCGCGGTGAGGAACGCGCCGAGGTTCATAAGGAGATAGACTGCGAGATAGAAGAACATGGCCTTCAGACCGAGCGCGCTCTGGCTCGCTACT
>DATHDE010000181.1:0-2068 GCA_035490495.1 Nitrospirota bacterium | reverse complement strand
TTCCAGCACTCTACCTCCACCTGGAACGGCGTCTGCATTGTCAGGGGATCGGACAAGCCGCCATTCTGTCGACGTACGCGCACGCTGTGAAGCCGCACGAGAGCGTTGCCGGGCGCCTGACGGACATCATCCCATATTTCTTCGGACCGGCCTTCGCCTTTTTCGGATTTCGACAGATAGTCGGTGACAATCTGTGCGGTGGCGCCGTCCTCGACGATTCTTCCGCCCTGTATCCAGATCACCCGTCCGCAGAGGCTGTTGACCGCGACCATATTGTGGCTGATAAACAGAACGGTCCGCCCGTTCTTGGATGCCTCGCCGATTTTTGCCAGACATTTCTTCTGGAACGCCGCATCGCCCACGGACAGCACCTCGTCCACCAGGAGGATCTCCGGCTCGAGATGAGCGGCCACGGCGAATGCCAGACGCACGTACATGCCGCTGGAGTAGCGCTTGACCGGGACCTCGAGGAATTTCTCGATTTCGGCAAAATCGACAATGGAGTCGAAATGGCGGCGGATTTCATCTTTTTTCATGCCGATGACGGCGCCGCTCAGATAGACGTTTTCCCTTCCCGTCAGTTCCGGATGGAAGCCCGTCCCCACTTCCAGCAAAGACCCGACGCGTCCGTAGATCTCGGCCTTGCCCGACGTCGGAACCGTGATGCGGGAGAGTATCTTCAGCAGTGTGCTTTTGCCGGCCCCGTTCTGGCCGATGATGCCCACGATCTCCCCCTGCCTGATCTCGAAGGATACATCCTTGAGCGCCCAGAACGCGTCATCCCTGGCCTGCGCATAAGCTGAGGACCGGAACAGGGACTTCAGGCTGTTCGTCACCTGTTCGCGCAGGCTGTCGCTGCGGCGTTTCGCCGATGCGATGGTATATTTTTTTGACAGATTTTCGACCCGTATCGAAATATCTTTCATCCAGCTTTCCTTCCTGGTGTGCGTCGTGACAAAGGCTTGTTCCCAAAAACCGCGTTCAGATAACGTCGGCGAAGGTTTGCTCCACCCGCTTGAAGTACATAAGCCCGCCGATCAGCAGCACCAGAACCACGCATGCGCTGATTGCGATCACTTTAAAATCCGGGCTGCCGTTCCCGAGCAGCGACCAGCGAAAACCCTCGATGACCCCCGCCATCGGGTTCAACCCGTACAGGAGGCGCCATTTTTCCGGGATGACGCTTGCCGGGTAGACAACAGGCGACGCGTACATCCACACCTGGCTCATAAAGGGGATGATATATCCCACATCCCGGTAGCGTACATTCAGGGAAGAGAGCCAGAGCGTTACTGCCGTGGATGTCAGGAACGCCAGCCCCAGAAACAGCGGCAAGGCCAGCAGGTTCCACGTGAGCGCAATGTGGTACCACGCCATCAAGGCGAACAGCATCAGAAACATAAGGATAAAATCCACCGCAGGCGCGGCCGCAGCGGCAATCGGCAGCAGGATCCGCGGAAAGTATATTTTGGTCACCAGGTTGGAGCTGGCGACAACGCTGTTTCCTCCCCGGGTAAGGACCTGTGAGAAAAACGTCCACGGCAGCAGGCCCGCGAACGCGAAGACCGGATAGGGTATCCCGTCGGAGGGGACCCTGGCCAGGACGCCGAAAATGAGGGTGAAGATGATCATGGTGATGAGCGGCTGAATGACCGCCCAGCTGGCACCGATGGCCGTCTGTTTATAGCGGACAATGACGTCCCGCCATGCCATGAAATACAGCAGTTCGCGGTACCGCCACAACTCTCCGAAATCCACCTGCAGCAGTTTCTGGGTGGCTTGAACCACTACGAGGGGTCTTTTTCCCGATTTATCTACAGCCAATTCCATGCATACACCTCTTCTTATCCTACTATCCTTCTTGATTCCGGCTGATTCGCGGCTTATGATTGTCCGCATCAACCAATGGCTCAGCGCATCAGGACGCGGATTCGTCAGGACATGTCTTGCCGGACGACGGTACTGCCGGCCGATCGCAGCCATTCAACCGCAGCCTGCCGGACGCTGCCGCGTTGTCCTGCACGTTCAGGCATGCGCAGATCTTCCGCCGGTCCGCCTCTGTCATGAG
>DATHDE010000180.1:0-10006 GCA_035490495.1 Nitrospirota bacterium | reverse complement strand
CTTTCCGGACCAAATGCAGCCGCTTTGCTTCCATCATGCTCATCGTGATAATGCCTTTCCCCATCGCGCCCTCCCTTGACAGGAGGACAATACGACATTTCTGCTTGGGAGAAATACGACATTATCACTTTGGGAGAACAGAAATTATTGTTTTTTCATAGATACAAAGAAATCAAGGCACCATAAATTACCTTGTACTGTACGGCAATTCCCCACCCGGTCCGAAAATATCGTGCAAGGGTAACATGCTTTTTCACATATATTCTTTCACAGGCATTCATCCTGCCACTTACGCTTAACAAACCCTTGACAACGGACAGCCAATATCAGATAATACTGTCACAATTAATTATTCCCCTCTTGTTGCCGCGTTTCCCTGCGCGGCAAATCTGTTTTTTGCCTGATCTCAGCAAAAGGAGTGACTATTTGCCGCAAGAATATCTCGAATTCGAAAAACCCATTGCGGAACTGGAAAAAAAAATCGAGGAATTAACGCTTTTCACTTCAAATGGCGGCATTGACCTCGAAGAAGAGATTCTGAAGCTCCAGAAGAAATCAGATCAGATGCTGGCCGAGATTTATTCGCGACTCTCTGCCTGGCAAAAGGTACAGATATCGCGTCATCCCAATAGGCCGTATACTCTTGATTACATTGAAGCCATGCTCACGGATTTTGTTGAAATGCATGGCGACCGTGCCTATGCAGATGATCCTGCCATCGTTGGAGGCATGGCTAAGCTGGACGGCATCCCCATCGTCGTAATAGGCCATCAAAAAGGCAGAACACTCAAAGAACGCATGTTCCGCAACTTCGGCCAGCCTAACCCCGAAGGATATCGAAAAGCCCTTCGACTCATGAAATTTGCTGAAAAATTTTCCCACCCGGTGATTACATTCATTGACACGCAGGGAGCATATCCCGGCATCGGCGCTGAGGAGCGCGGGCAGGGCGAGGCCATTGCCAGGAATCTGGCGGATATGTCCATGCTGAAAATTCCCGTCGTTTCCGTTGTTATAGGAGAAGGAGGAAGCGGGGGCGCTCTGGCACTCAGCGTGGCCGACCGCGTGCTGATGCTTGAGCATGCTACGTATTCGGTAATTTCGCCCGAGGGCTGCGCCACAATCCTCTGGAGTGACGGGGCAAAGGCAAGTGAAGCTGCAGAGCTCCTGAAGCTTACGGCCCAGGACCTTTTTCAGATGCAGGTGATCGAGGAGGTCGTGGAGGAGCCCATCGGAGGCGCGCACAGAGACCCCCGCCGGGCAGCGGAACTGCTCAAAGAAGCTGTTGTGAGAAACATGGCCGAGCTCACTGGCGCAGCGCCGGACAATCTGTTACGAGCACGTTACGACAAGTTCCGAAGACTCGGCAGGTTTGATCAGATATAGTTTTTTTTAATCGGGGCTGCAGCATGCGGCGGGTATCCCCGCTCCCCCTCAGTCGCTTTTCCAGACACCGGTCATCCCATCTCTTTTTGCAGCAGTTCCGCAGCCTTTTTCATTTCTGCCAAAGCATCCTGAATCTGCGCATAGGACGACAAAAAAACCACGAGGCAGTATTCCCCGTCAACCGGTATGATCAGTTCATTTCCCTCATCGAGGGAAAACAGAACCGCATGCACGGTGCCCATTCCAATACTGCCGGCTATCTGCCTGATGTGATCGAGATGAATCTCCTTCCAGGCGGCGAGAAATT
Organism: Nitrospirota bacterium; assembly: GCA_035490495.1. Taxonomy (GTDB): domain Bacteria; phylum Nitrospirota; class UBA9217; order UBA9217; family UBA9217; genus JAJYKN01. The sequence continues at coordinate 8,313 of DATHDE010000180.1, read as the reverse complement.
GTATATCAGCAGAATGGTCTCCTGCCTGCGCGATCGCTTCGCCGTCGCCGTCGAGGAAAATGGCAGCACGACCGCCCCTTACCGCCGATAACGCATCATCCAGTATCTGCTGGAACACATTTTCCCCTCTCGCAACAGAGCAGGTTTGCAGGTGCTTTTCCTTCAGCTGAAAACCAGGAAAAAAAGAAACGCAACACCTGCTCCCAGTAACGCTCCGGCCAGCACTTCGACAGGTCGATGAACGCCCAGTGCAACCCTGCTCCAGCTAACCATAACGGCCAGCAGCAGCGTTAATAAAACGACGGATGGAGATCCCGACAGGTAGATTGAATCCGTCCAGACGGAAAAGGAAACCGCGGCATGACCGCTCGGCATCCCTCCCCGCAGTGGTTCCCCCTTTCCCACGGCCGCTTTGATGAACACTACGAGGATGATGACCACTGCAAGGGACACGAAGGCGATGACATCGTGCGGAGCTTTGGCAAGGTGCCAGTTCCTGCTTTTCACGGCGGCCATGAAGGGAGGATACAGGATCAAGTAGGCCAGCATCAGCGCTCCGATGGATGCGACAAGAACGACGCCTGCTGCAATATCTTTTGCGATCTTTGCCTTCGGATGAAACTCCTCGGAAATCATATCAACAGTTGTTTCGATCGAGGTATTCAACAGTTCAGTCACGATAACGAGGACGATGGCAGCACAGAGGAGTGTAAATTCGACGCGTGAAATGTTCAAGGCGAGGCTCAGCACCAGAGAAAACAAAGCGGCCATGAGATGATACCTCATGTGCCGCTGGGTCTTGACGGCGTATATGATTCCTTCAATGGCGACATTCGCGCTCTGAAGCCAGGTTTTGGGCTTCATCGCCCGGTCCTCGAGAGCAGGAGCCGCTCTCGCCGTTGCATAATGGCCGCATCGGCTGCGTTTTTCTCATGATCATATCCCAGCAGGTGAAGGAGTCCGTGGACAAGGAGACAGTTGATTTCCCATGAGACAGCATGCCCTGCGTTCCTGGCCTGACGTTCGGCCTGCGGCAGGCTGATGACGATATCACCGAGGAGCTGTGGCTGGATAAGCGGAAACCGGCCTTCACGCTGGGAAAAAGAAAGGACATCGGTCGTCCGGTCGATCCCGCGCCACGTCCGGTTCAGCGAGCGCATAGCCCGATCACCGATGAACAGAACGCTCACCTCCGCGTCAGGAGCGCCGGACCTCCGCAACAGGGAGCTGAGAAGCATCTTTACCTTTGGCGTCGGCACTCTTTTTTTCTTCAGGTTGCTTTTTATCCGTATAATCACTGCGTTTCTTCTCTCCGGGAAATTCCATTCCAGGGTAATCGATACGCTGGTGGAAAATACCGCTCAGGATAAAACTGAAGCTTCTGGATATAACGCGCAGGTCCTTCAGGGTCAGGTCGCACATGCTCAACTGATCATCGAGAAATATGCGCGTAATGACGCTGTTGGTCAGCGCCTGAATCCGTTGCGGCGTCGGATCATTCAGCGTCCTCGATGCCGCCTCGACATTGTCGGCGAGCATGACGAGCGCAGCAACTTTTGTACGGGGGCGCGGCCCCGGATAGCGGTAATCCTCCTCTGCGACAGGCGTGTGCGGGTGCAGTTCTTTCGCTTTCTTGTAAAAATAGGTAATCAACGATGTCCCGTGGTGCTGCCGGATAATCTCAATGATGATTGAGGGCAGCTTGTAGGCCTTTGCCAGGTCGACCCCTTCTTTGACATGCGAGGCGATGATCAGGCTGCTCATCGAGGGCATGAGCCGATCATGCTTGTTTTCCGTGGGCCGCTGGTTCTCGATGAAGTATTCCGGTTTCAGGATCTTGCCTACATCATGATAATACGCTCCCACCCGGGCCAGCGTGGGGTTTTCTCCGATCGCTTCGGCTGCGGCTTCAGCCAGGTTCCCGATGAGAATGCTGTGATGATAGGTTCCCGGGCTTTTATAGACCAGTTCTTTCAGAAGCGGCTGGTTCGGATCGATCAGCTCCAGCAGCTTAATATCAGTGGCGATGTCGAACACTGTTTCAAAGAACGGAAGGGTAAAGGAAACAATCATTGTCATCGAGACGGCGCTGACAAATCCTGCAACCAGGTCAGTGGCGAGACGTGGCATCACTTCGCCGCGGTACAGATCAATGCCCGCAATCACCATGAAGGCGATAAGCCCGGTGAGCGCGCCTGCCTTGATCAGAGCCGTTCTTTTCTTACACTGTATCACGCTGAGAGCGGCAACGATGCTGCAGAGGAAATAATACACCGGCATGAAAGGATCCCCCTGAAAGGGGATGCCGAGAAGAATGCTGGTGACGAACGCGAATCCCAGCGCAAGGTGAAAATCGATGAGCAGACAGATAAGCATCGCACCGGATGCCACAGGAAGCGCGAAACCGATGGTGGCGATCTCGAGTTGGAGCTTGTCCGCGAGGAGCATATAAACGTACTTCAGGAACAGGGATACGGCGATTGTCGCAAAAAGGAGAAAAGCGAGCAGCAGTATTTTTTTCCGGTCGGCGAGCAGGGCAGGACGGTAGCGTTTGATATCGCGATAGAACAGATAGAAAAAAACGAGGAGGAGCGCCGTGAGCCCGCTGTATGCCTGAAGCCTGCTGTGGATGCCCTCCCGTGCGGCAATTTCTCCAAGGACAAGCGCTGCCCGTTCTGACACGCGTTTTCCGCCCTCGACGACCAGGTCCCCCTTGTTGATTTTCATCGAAAGAACCGCCTGGTCCGGCCCCGGATATTCAATATACAGTGTGTAGGGAGATACGATGGTCCGGGGTGCAAGATCGCCCTGATGGAGTAGCGGAATGCCAGGCAGCAGCACATAGGCGAGCAGAGCGGCCGCGAACAGCGCGATCGCCGTATTGGACAGGAGCACAACGCCGGGAGGCAGTGTTCCGCCGGTTGCCCGTTCCTGGTCCGGGGAAGTTACCTTGGGGATGAGCTTCGGCGTTGTTTCATGCTTATTCTGCATTATCCGCCTCATGCTGTTCATATGCCTTAATGATCCGCTGAACGAGCTTGTGCCGGACGACATCACGATTCGAAAAATAGACAAACTTGATGTCTTCTATGCCGTCGAGAATCGTCTGCACTTCGACGAGTCCCGAGTTTCGGCTGTTCGGCAGATCGATCTGGGTGACATCTCCCGTGATCACTGTTTTCGAATTGAATCCCAGCCGGGTCAGGAACATCTTCATCTGCTCCGACGTCGTGTTCTGCGCCTCGTCAAGAATAATGAACGAATCGTTCAACGTGCGCCCCCGCATGAACGCAAGAGGTGCTATTTCGATGTCGCCGCGCTCAACGAGTTTATTGGCCTTTTCCGTCTCGATCATGTCGTACAAAGCATCGTAAAGCGGCCTCAGATAGGGGTTGACCTTTTCATAGAGGTCGCCCGGCAGGAATCCGAGCTTTTCCCCCGCCTCCACAGCCGGCCGAACCAGAATAATTCTGCTGACCTCCCGCTGGAGAAGCGCCGATACAGCCGTGGCCATGGCAAGATACGTTTTCCCCGTTCCTGCCGGGCCGATGCCGAATACCACATCGAAACGCCTTATGGCTTCGACATACTGCCGCTGCGTTTCGTTCTTGGGAGCTACCGGACGCTTACGGTTCGAAACAGTGATGCTTTTCTGGAAAATGTCCTTGAGGGCTGAAGACGGATTGGAAGAAAAAGCTTGAATGGCATCATTGACGTCTTCTTTTTCAGAAATGATTCCCTGCGTCAGCATGTCCTCCAGCTGTCTGATGAGCCGTTCGACATTCGCAACCGACTTGCTGTCGCCTTCAATCTGAAGCCGGTTCCCCCGGGCATTGACGATCACACCGTACGTGTTCTCAATAAGCCGAAGGTTCTTGTCCAGATCTCCGTACAGGCTCGGCAAAGCGCGTTCATTTTCTATGATAAGGCTGACTGCAGCGCTTTTCATGATTCGGAAAAGGACGGCCGGGACGCCGCCCCTGGAAACTGTTTAATGGTAACATGGAGCTCTGCCAAAGTCAATTTCCCTTTTGGTTAGAAGTCGATTCCCTGCTGCGCGAAAATACCGCTGTCAAAGGGGTGCTTGATGTTCTTCATTTCCGTGACCAGGTCTGCAACCTCAATTACGGCGGGATGCGCATCGCGGCCGGTGAGCACGATATGCAGCTTTCGCGGCCTGTTTGCGATCAGGTTCAGTACATCATCGAGAGCGATCAGTCCGAGCGCAAGAGCCGTATTAATCTCGTCGAGAATCAGAATGTCCCACGCCCCCGACAGCATGCGTTTGCGGGCCACGGCAAGCGCTGCCTGCGCCGCCTCTCTGTGCTCCTCCAGACTGACATCGCTTTTCCCCATGTTGACGAATCCTTTCCCCATGGGAAGAAATTCAACCTCCGGCTTCAACCGTTCAACAGCCCGTGCCTCTCCCGTCCGGCTGTTTCCCTTGACGAACTGCACGATGGACACATAGTATTTATGGCCCGAAGCGCGCAGTGCTATGCCGAGTGCTGCGCTGGTTTTTCCCTTTCCGCTTCCCGTAAACACGATAACCAACCCTTTGCGCACCTTGCAGCACCTCCTCTCCCGGCCTGAAATGATAGCATCATACTGCTTAAAAAACAAGATTATCCTGCGTTCGTGTTTTGATCACACGGACTGCGGCATGCCCCGACATGTTTCTTTGCTTTTGGAATGGTCGGGATGTATAATACGCATCATGGAATTTCGTACGTCCAGCGCACTTTTCATTCTGGTTCTCATTATTTCAGCGGCGCTCATCGGCGGCGCAACCGGCTATCTGATCTATTCACTTGGTGACCTGCCTCAGATTCAGGCATTGGAGGAATACCGCCCCAATATAGCATCGCGCGTTTATTCCCAAGACAATAAGTTACTCGCGGAATTTTTTCTCGAGTACCGAAGGCCGGTAACGCTGAACGACGTGCCGGAAATACTTATCAAGGCGCTTATAGCAACGGAGGACCGGAGATTCTTCAACCATCATGGCATTGATTTTCGCGGTGTGGCCCGGGCCTTGTTCCGCAATATCCGCGCCCGGAAGATCCTCGAAGGCGGCAGCACGCTGACCCAGCAGCTTGCGAAAGTGCTGTTCCTGACGCCCGAGCGGAAATACACGCGAAAACTGAAAGAAATGGCCCTGGCCCTCAAAATCGAGCAGCGATATACCAAGAACGAAATCCTCACCATGTACCTCAACCAGATCTATTTCGGCAACGGCGCCTACGGCATCGAAGCTGCGTCCCAGATCTATTTCGGCAAAGCGGCGAGGGATCTTTCCGTTGCCGAGTGCGCACTGCTCGCAGGCCTGCCCCGCTCGCCCAAGTATTATTCCCCTTTCAAGGCCCCCGAACAGGCGAAAATGAGGCGCGCTTATGTTCTGAACCGCATGGTTGAAGCGGGCGTCATTACCGCATTGCAGGCGGAAGAGGTAAAGAACATGCCCCTGCCGCTTCAGGTTGCTGCCAAACCAGCCGGCCGCTCCCCGTATTTTGTCGAATTGGTGAGGCAACGTGTGGAAGAACGTTTCGGATCAAGCATTCTCTATTCGGGCGGTCTCAACATCACAACCACACTGAACGATGAGATGCAGTCAGCAGCCGAAGAAGCAATCACGGGGGGGCTGACAACGCTCGACAAGCAGATGAACGTTCATGGTTCACGATCTGAACTGCAGGCCGCGCTCCTTGCTCTCGATCCCTCAACAGGCCGCATCCTGGCCATGGTGGGCGGACGTAATTTCAGCGCAAGCCAGTTCAACCGCGCCTGGCAGGCGCTTCGCCAACCGGGGTCCGCTTTCAAACCGATCATTTACGCTGCAGCGCTCGAGCACGGCTTCAATCCCTCGGACATGCTCGACGATTCGCCCCTCACTATCCAGGTTGACCGGAAGAAAAGCTGGTCTCCGGAAAATTTCACGCATACGTACCAGGGAATGGTTACCGTACGGACCGCCCTCGCGCAGTCATTGAACGTTCCCACGGTCAGGCTTCTGGAAAAAATCGGCATAGACAGCGCAATCAGTTACGCCAAGCAGCTGGGAATCCGGAGCCCGCTGACACGATACCTTCCCCTTGCTCTCGGAAGCTCCGATGTCACGCTGGCTGAACTGACGTCGGCCTATGCGGTTTTTGCAAATCACGGCATCAGAACGGGCCCCTTTGCCATCACTTCTATTTCAGACAGCACCGGCCGCATTCTGTTTCAGAACGATATAGTGCCGCAGCAGGTCACGAAACCCGAGACAGCATATCTAATTACGTATTTGTTAAAAGGAGTCATCGAACACGGCACCGGTTGGAAAGCCCGCGCACTCGGTCGTCCCGTAGCGGGAAAAACAGGCACGACGAACGATTACCGCGATGCCTGGTTTGTCGGTTATACGCCGAACCTTGTGGCAGGCGTATGGGTGGGTTACGATGACCAGCAAAGCCTCGGTCCAAAACAGACCGGAGCCCGTGTCGCGCTTCCTATCTGGATCGAATTCATGAAAAAAGCGCTTGCTTACCGGACGGCCGATGATTTCACCGCTCCCTCCAGCATTACATTCAAACAGATTGATCCCAGGACCGGACTGCTCAGCACTGATCGGTGCAAATTATCCATTCGCGAAGCCTACATAACCGGAACAGAACCTCATAGATTTTGCGATGAAGCCGTAACCCCCGCTCCGGAACAGGAATACCAGGATGAAGCGCCATAAACTGTTTCAACCATTGACACTAAGCCTTTAATCTGATATTTTTTCTAAAATGCATTCCCCCCTATCCCATTTTGTCACTGCAATCCTCGACAGACTCGTCCCTGCGCGCTTTTTTGCCCGCCTGAGTATTGCGAACAAAATTCTTTTTGGCTACATGGCGCTCGTGCTGCTGACAGCAGGTGTCGTAGCATACGTTCTCATTAATTTGCAGAAGATAAACAACCTGAACCAGGCAATCATCAAGGTCGATATCGTCGTTGAAGAAGCTGCGGACAATATGCTGGACGCGCTCCTTGCACAGGACACGTATGAAAAGCGGTACCTCATCCTGAAAAGCGACGATGTCATCCGGCTGTTCAACAAACGGGGTCAGGAATTCAATACGTGGCTCCGTCAACTTACAAAGACATCGGACTCGTCATATGCTCAGGTCAATGAACTCGACGCGTATCACACCAGATACACGAACCTATTTGAACAGGAGATTTCCTTTATCCAGGCACGGAACTTATCTGCCGCCGCAATGTTGTCCAACAAAGAGATGAAATTCCTCCTCGACAGGCAGCTCGATATCCTGAGAACCCTGTCCCTGAAGGCAAAAGAGGCCCAGGACAGGAAAATGAGGCTTATCAGCGCGATCGGGAGTGATGCGTTTCAGACGACTACGATCCTCTGTCTGGTCAGTGTCATCATTGGAGCCGTTGCCAGTCTGATCGTCACCTATCACATATCCTCGTCTCTGCACAAATTAAAGATCGCCACAGAACATGTTGCTGAAGGCAATTTTGACTACGATCCGCTCATAAGGACTTCCGATGAAGTGGGCGGCCTTGCTGATGCCTTCCTTGCCATGGGAAAACGATTGCGCAAACTTGAGGAGATGTACCTTGATGCAAGCCCGCTTACCCGGCTCCCCGGCGGTATTGCTATCGAAAATGTGCTTAAAAAAAGGATAGAATCACGGCATGCCATGGCGCTCTGCGTCCTTGATCTGGACAACTTTAAAGCCTTCAACGACCGCTACGGCTATGCCCACGGGAGCGAAGTTATCAAAGAAACCGCCCGGATTATTGAAGCTGCGGTAAAATTACAGGGCACGGCCGATGATTTTATCGGACATGTGGGAGGAGACGATTTCGTCGTTATCACCGAACCCGAACGCATGCGGACCATTGCCGCTGAAATCATTGAAAAGTTTGACAAACAGATACCGTTTTTTTATGACGAGACTGATCGGTCACGCGGTTTTATCCTCGGAAAAACGAGGCAGGGCATCCAGATGCAGTTCCCCATCATGAGCATTTCCATCGCCATCGTAACAAACGAAAAACGAACGCTGACGAATCCGCTCGAGGCATCGGAAATCGCCGCTGAACTGAAGGATTATGCGAAAACCATAGCAGGCAGCGTGTTTGTTGTCGATAAAAGGAGAGGTGTGTGAAGATTTTTTTCTTTTCAGCACTTGCCATCGTGCTGTCCAGCTGCTCGGTGATGTATCCTGCACCTGTTCTTACCGGTCCTGAAGCAGAATATCAACGGGCAGCAGGTCTGGCGAGGAGCGGCAACTATAAGGAAGCCATGACCGTGTATCG
>DATHDE010000179.1:0-8660 GCA_035490495.1 Nitrospirota bacterium | reverse complement strand
ATTCTGTCGAATGATAATCATTACCGCCATTGTCACGAGGCTGTTTTTTATCAGAAAGGAGAAGCTGCTGCTCATCGGGCCCTTTGCAAAATCCTATTTCTGGTTTATTGAGAAGAAAGAATGGCTGTATGCCGAAGTGCGGAAGCTGCGCGCATGGCAGGCTGCACGGGATTTCATCAGGAAGCTGAGGCTCAGAGTGAAAATGCTTGTCAGACAGGTTAAACAATAGAACGCCATCATCCAATGACCGAATGCTCGTCTTTTTGTTTTCGCAATATAAAATATAAATAGTGAAATCTTGACGCCGCTGCCCCGCAAGCCATGTATTTCCACCTGTACAGATCAACCATTGAGAACCTGCCTCATATCCTCAGAAAAAATCACACAGGCCTTTCATAACAGGTTTATTCTTCAGCACGCAACCCCCGGACCGTAACCTTTCCGACCCCGCCGGGAAGGAGCGCATCTGACTTCTCATGAAACACAACCTAACTCATCATTGAAAGCTGATGTATGCCGTATCTTTTAGCTGTCGGATCAGTGGAAAGTAAACAGGGGACTAAATAAAACGGCAATAATTGCCGATAAGATGGCTATAAACTTCAGTTGCACCGTTCTCGGCGGGAAGCGGTTCGAACGATGCGCAAAGGGGAAATCCGTGCAGCCGCATTTCACGGACGCTCTCTTCATCGTTCTGCGAATTTGAAATACGAAATTATGCGTGCTATCGGCATCAAACAGAAGCTCATTGGATCAATTGCAGTATCAACTGCACTCCTTTTGATCATAAGCGCCATCTGCACCTACGGCTATTTCAAAAAAACAACCGAAAAAATAATTTCCGAAAAACAATTTGCAATAGTGGCGTCTGTAGCCAGGAGCGTCGAGGTCAGGCTGGCTGCAACGATCAATATCCTTAAAATAGCCGCTGACTCTTACAGACAATACACTCATACGCCGGAGAACATATCGTCCGGCGGCTCGTCGCCCCGCCGCTCCATTCAGACCTGGATCCAGAAGGGATTTGTTTTACAGCAGGTCTTTACAAAAGGCCTCTTTGTCCTGGATGCCGCCGGCAACGTCGTTGTATCGTCGCCTCGCCAGGCACGCCAATTACTCGCGCAGTCTCATGGCATCACGGATCTATCACGAGCGTCCCGAAGCGACAATCCTTCTCTCTCCGAGCCGTTTCTTTCGAAGACCGATGGTCACCCCCTCATTGCGGTTACCGCGCCGCTTCGGGATGTCGAGGGAAATACAGTGTACCTGCTCTGTGGTCTGCTGGATCTTGCCGACTTGGGAGAATTGCTGGGTTCATCCGGCGATGTTCTTGCAGGTAAAACAGGTTATTTTTATCTGTTTGCTCCTGACGGAACGATCGTCATGCATCCTGATAAGACGAAACTGCTGAAAAAAGAAGTTCCTTCGGATGTACGAAAGCTGCTCGATTCGGAAGGGGAGGGATTCGAAGGCAGCGGTGAAGTGCTGAATTCCCGCGGAGAAAGATATTTAGTCTCCTTTAAAAGAGTCGAACCGACCAAATGGATTCTGGCAGGCAACCTGCTGGCCGAAGAAGCCTACCAGCCTGTTAACAAGTTCAAAACGTACTACACGTATGCCTTCGTGATAGCGATTGTTTCCGCTCTGGTCGGCGCCTATGCATTGGGCCGGAATATCGTCGCGCCGATATTGTCTCTGACCTCTCAGGTTCAAAAACTGGGAAGCCGGAAGGGGGGACTGGCCGACGCCATCGTCATCCCGAAGGATCTGGAGGTGCAGATTCTCGCGAAGGAATTTAACGGGCTGCTGGAAAAAGTGAAAAAACGGGAGCTGGAACTTGAGCGAACAGCTTCGGAGCTTCAATCGCTTATAGAAAACTTCCCGGGTCTTGTCTGGCTGAAGGACCGCGACGGGCGCTATCTGCGGGTGAACATGCTGTTTGTCCGCACCTGCGGAGCAAAGGACGTATCCTTCGTTCTCGGTAAAACGGATATTGATGTCTGGCCGCGGGGACTCGTAGACCGCTATATGGTGGATGACCATACAGTCCTGGCGAGCGGCAAAACAACAATCACGACTGATGCCGAGATGCGGCAAGAGGGCGGTTCGCGGTGGTACAGGTCATTTCGAACCATGGTGCTGAGCGCATCGGGCGAGATCCTGGGAACAGCGGGATTCGCCCGGGACATCACTGACGAAAAAGCTCTTGATAAAGCATTGCATTCGAGCGAGTCCAGATATCGTGCAATATTCGAAAAGAATCATGCCATGATGCTCATTGTTGATCCCCAGACAGGTTTCATTGTAGACGTCAATCCCTCGGCTGCTGTCTTCTACGGCTGGGCCCGGGAAGCAATGAGGCAAATGAAGATTGCGCAAATAAGCACCATGCCTCCGGAAAAGGTCAAGACAGTAATGGATTCAATGATAAGCGAACGAGAAAAACATTTTATTCTTCACCATCGCCTTGCGAATGGATCCATCCGGGACGTCGAGATCTACGGCACCCCTATCCAGGAACAGGACCGCATGCTGCTCTACGCAATTGTTCATGACGTCAGCGAGCGAATGAGGGCTGAGCTGGCGCTCAGGGAAAGCGAAGAACGCGCATGTGAAGTGAACGATCGTTTCAAGCTTGCCGTAGAATCTGCGGGAATCGGAATCTGGGATTTCGACGTTTACTCAAAAAAAATCATCTGGGATGAACATGTACAGCGGCTCCACGGGAAGAATGAATCACCGTCAGAACTGACCTTCGATGGATGGCTGACGGCCGTGCATGTCGACGACCGGCAGGCGTTAGAGCAGCAGGTTAAGCAGGCACTCGCAAACAGCAATGATTTTAACATTTCCTATCGCGTGCTGTGGCCCGACGGAACAATTCATCGCTTGAAAACGATCGGTAAGATCTCATGCGATGAATCCGGTTATCCGGCGCGTGTAACAGGCATTCATTACGATATAACGGAACAGACCCGCATGGAGCAGGCAATACGGGATAGCGAGAAGAAGTACCACAATATCTTCGACTCGTTCGTGGACCTCTATTATCAGACGAATCTGGAAGGTACTATTTTAACTGTTTCGCCTTCCGTGCTGCATATTGCCGGATATACTCCGGAGGAGCTGATCGGGCAGAACGCAACGCATCTTTACGAGAGCCCGCCAGACCGAGATCAGCTGCAAACAAGCCTCATGCTCCACGGAAAAGTGAATGATTTCGAAACGACGCTGCTGCGAAAAGACGGTACGTTCGTGGCCGTGTCGATCACGAGCCATGTCGTGCGCGATGACAGAGGGAATCCTCAAGCCGTTGAAGGAGCGATTCGCGACATTACAGTGCGTAAAAAAGCTGAAGAACAATTGCACAAGACGCTCGACGAACTCAGGATCAGTAATGACCAGCTTGAGAAGGCCATTGCCCGGGCCAAGGAAATGGCACATCAGGCGGCTGCAGCAAACGCCGCCAAGAGCACGTTTCTGGCCACCATGAGCCATGAGATCCGCACCCCGATGAACGGTATCCTCGGCATGATAGGTCTTCTGCTCGATACGGATCTCACCAAAGACCAGCAGCGATTTGCCGAAATCGTAAAATCAAGCGCAGACAACCTTTTAATGCTTATCAACGATGTGCTGGATTATTCAAAAATCGAAGCAGGCAAGCTGCAATTTGAATCCATAGACTTCGATCTTCGCTCCATGGTCGACGATTTTGCCGCGATTCTCGACATACGCTCGAACGAAAAAGGGCTTGAATTCGTGTGCAGGGTGCAGCCCGATGTCCCAACGCATTTCCGGGGTGATCCAGGACGGCTTCGCCAGGTGCTTATCAATCTGGCAGGAAACGCCATCAAGTTTACGTCGCACGGGGAGGTTGTGGTAGAGGCAAGCTTGTTGGCGGAGGAGGCCGAGTACGCAACCGTAAAATTCACAGTCAGCGATACCGGCATCGGAATCGCGCAGGAAAAAATGCCCCTTCTCTTTAAAAGTTTTTCCCAGGTCGATTCCTCCATCACCCGCAAGTTCGGGGGGACAGGTCTGGGACTTGCCATATCAAAGCAACTCGTCGAACTCATGAACGGCGAGATAGGGGGCAATAGCCAGGAGGGAAAGGGCTCGCAATTTTGGTTCACCGTCCGCCTGGAAAAGCGGACGGCGCCGCCGCTTCTATCCATGCAGTCCGCCGAAGTGAACAATGCGCGCATCCTTGTTGTTGATGACAACGCGGCGAGCAGAAAGAAACTGGCGGATTTGTTTCATGTATGGAATGCCCGGCCCGGGGAAGCGGCTGACGCCGAGAAGGCGCTGGAGGCGCTGCGCCGGGCGGTGAGTGATGGAGACCCGTATCAGGCCGCCATTCTTGACAAGCACATGCCGGGAATGGACGGCATTGCGCTGGCACTGACCATCAGGCAGGACCCCGCCTTGAGGCATACACGCCTTGTCCTTATGACAGACATCGGACAACAGGGCGACGGCAGGCGCATGGAAGAGATAGGTGTCGCCGCCTATCTCACGAAACCGGTAAGCCAGAGCGAACTGTTCGATTGTCTTGCAGTCGTTCTGGCGGGTGTTGCCTCCGGAAATCCCGGCCACCGCCTTGTGACGAAGCATCTCATCTCCGAAATCAGGCGCTCCAAGGTGCATATACTGCTCGTAGAGGATAATGAGGTCAACCAGCAGGTCGCGCTGGGTCTTCTGCAGAAGCTCGGACTAAAAGCCGATGTCGCCGGCAATGGCGCTGAAGCATTAAAGGCGCTTGCGGAAAAGAATTACGATCTCGTGTTCATGGACGTCCAGATGCCGGTCATGGGTGGATTTGAGGCAACGAGACGCATACGAAACGCTGAGAGCGGGGTGAGGAATACAAAAATCATGATTGTTGCCATGACTGCAAACGCAATGCAGGGCGACCGGGACCTGTGCCTCGGTGCGGGAATGAATGACTATATCTCGAAACCGGTCACGTTCCAGACCCTCAGCGACGTTATTCAAAAATGGGTGGCACGAAGAAATAGAACGGAAACGGCCCCGGTGCAGGCAGGCGGGGACGTCCGCTCTCCGGCACCGGAAAAGGGTACCGCCCTTGTTTTCGATCACGAAGGTCTGAGGCAGCGACTGATGGACGACCGCGACCTTGAGGAGATCGTACTCGACGGATTCTTACGATCGATCCCTGATAGAATCGCTGCAGTCGAGGATGCTGCAGGAAAAAATGATGCTGAAACAGCGACACGGGAGGCCCATACCATCAAGGGGATGGCTGCGAATGTGGGCGGTGAGACCCTGCGCCGGTCTGCCTCTGAGATGGAAAAAGCCTGCAGATCAGGCGATATCAATTTGGTACAGAAGCTGATTCCCGAGTTAAGACGTGATGCAGATCAGCTGGGCGCTGAAATCAGGAGCTGCAGAAGCACTTGTGTGTAGCGCCGGCGTATGGCATGTCGGAGAGCTTGTGTGCAAAAACCGACTAAAGGTATGCAGTGTATTGTCCGATAAGCAAATAAAAGGTGTATTGGAGTAGACGGCAATACAACCGAAGTAGTATGCGTGTGGTCTATGATGATTGATGCACCGAAAATTCTGGTTGTCGATGACGAGCCTGTCAACGTGAAGCTGCTTGAAGTCAGTTTCCAGAAAGAAGGTTTCAAAACCGTTTCTGCTACCAACGGCCCCGGCGGTTTTGATCTCGCGCGGCGGGAGCGGCCCGATCTTATCCTGCTTGACATCATGATGCCGGGTGAAAGCGGTTTTCAGACCTGTGCACGCCTTAAAGAAAACCATGCCACCATGGATATTCCGGTCATCTTTCTCTCCGCAATGGACGACCTCAAGCATAAAGTCGAGGGATTGACCATCGGTGCCGTCGACTACATCACCAAACCGTTCGAGAAGCGCGAAGTCATCGCGCGCGCGCGCCTGCACATAAAACTGGGACGTGCATACCAGGCGCTGGTCGCTGCGCAGGGGGATAAACTCCACTGCCTGAAGGAAGCACAACGCTCGATACTCGTCAAGCCGGAAGACCTTCCCGACGCGGGTTTTGAAGTGTTCTACAAACCCATTCAGGAGGCCGGCGGGGATTTTTTCGACGTGGTCAGAATAAGCGACGGCATTTACGGTTATCTCGTCGCTGATGTAAGCGGCCATGATCTCGGCTCAGCGTTCATGACGTCCGCGGTGAAAGCGCTTTTCCGGCAGAATGTCACCCCGTGTCTGTCGCCTCTTGAAACGATGAAGACGATCAACAGCGTGCTGCACACGATTGTGTCCGAGGGGCAGCACCTGACCGCATGCTATCTCCATCTGAACCGGCTGAATTCCCGTGCAACCATTATCAGCGCCGGCCACCCGCCGGTACTCTTTGGGGGCACGAACCAGGGGCCGCCGGAATACGTGCATGCGGAAGGCGATGTGCTCGGGCCTTTTGCATCCGTTTACCTGAAACCCATCGAGCGGAAGGTAATGCCGAATGAGCGGTTCTTTCTCTATACCGACGGGCTTATTGAGCTGCCTGGCAGCAAAAGTCGCATCGAGGGCCGCAAGCGTCTGACCGAGGCGTATGGGACAACCCCGTCCAAACCGCTCCGCGATGCAGTGTCGTCGATTATACAGAACCTCTGCGGAGAGGAGCGGCAGGCGACGGACGATGTACTGCTGCTCGGGATTGAGGTCTGATTCCGCTCCGCAAATCTGGACAGCTATGGCCGGCTATCGTTCAACATGCACGAAACGGCGGGTTGATGCAACCATGAGCGCCGACGTCGAGAACATAGACAGATTTATAGACGACGCCATGCGTGTGCTGGCGGCCAACGGCCTGGAGCGCCATACGTTTACGGTCTCGCTTCTTCTCCGGGAGGGGCTGAACAACGCCGTGATTCACGGGTGCCGGAAGGACGAAACGAAGAGCGTTCACGCCCACCTGCTGCTGGAGGACAGGGGGCTTTCCATCAATGTCGATGATGAGGGAGAGGGGTTCCCGTGGCGGGATGCGTTGATGCGCGATACCGATGACAGCGCCACTTCGGGCCGCGGTATTGAAATATTCAAAAAATATGCGACAGCTTTTAATTATTACGACAGGGGGAATCGCTTGTCGCTGCAGGTCGCTTTCGCGGAGGGCGACGTAAAGGGAGATCGTCATGGATACTAGAACGCAGGAGGGATCGAAAGTGAATTATCGGTGCGGAGGAGACATCACGGCAACGACTGAAAAAGAGATTCGAACGGCTTTGAAGAATCTGATCGCCGGCGGTGCAACCGATCTGACCGTCGATCTTGCCGATGTCCGCATGATAGATTCGATCGGCATCGGTTTGCTTATTGCCACTCACAATTCCCTCGGCAAGGCCGGGGGCGTTCTGACGCTGGTGAACGCGTCGCAGGACCTGATGGACTTGTTCCTGAACATGCGGCTGAATCAACACTTCACTATTACACCTGCTTAAGGAGACGGTATGGGGCTGATTACTGATGAGACCCTGCGGATTTATTTGGAGGAATCGCGGGAGCATCTGGCGGACATAGAGGCGGACTTGCTGGCGATTGAGGAGCGTGGAGCCGACATCGACTCAGAGCTGGTAAACAAGGTGTTTCGGGCGGCGCACTCCCTGAAAGGCGGAGCGGCTTTTTTCAACCTGGCCAATATCAAGGAACTGGCTCACAAGATCGAAAATGTCCTCGATCTGATCCGTTCCAAGGAGCTTGTTCCGAATCCCGAGATCATCAACATTCTTCTGCTGGCTTTCGACAAGCTTCGCGACATGATCAACAACGTGGATGCAAGCCAGAGCGCCGATATAACGGAATTTGTTGTGGCGCTGGCCGGACTTACGGCCGCGACGCTTCCAAAAGACAAAAAAGACAGCATTGTCAGAACACGGGATATCAAACTGCCTGACGGCCGGACGGCCATGCAGGTTCCGGAATTCGACCTTGAACAGGCCGAAAAGTCCGGCAAGTTCGTCTATCTCGTAGAGTTCGATCTTATCCATGATGCGCAGCGGAACGGCAAGTCGCCCTATGATCTTGTCACGAACATGATCAACAGCGGTGTAATCATCGACTGTATCGTTGACATCGGGGGCGTTGGAACACTCGAGGATGAACCATTCAACGCCATCCCGTTCTATGTGCTCTTCGCATCGATCGCGGAGCCCGAAATGGCCACATCGCTGCTGTCGGTGGATGCTTCCCGGATACACCTTATCCCTCTGCAAAAGAAGGGCGCTGCAGCAACCAGTGCCTCCTCCCGGCAGACCGTAGCCGCCGCTTCGACGGCGCCGGTACCGACGCCGGAGACCAGACAAACAAAGGCGCCCGAGGCTGCGCAGGAGTGCCGGGCTCCCGCAGAAGGAGTGAAGACGCAGGGTGGACAGCAGAACGATACGAGCCTCCGCGTGAGCGTGCATCTCCTCGAATCACTCATGAATCTTGCGGGCGAACTGGTTCTGAGCCGCAACCAGCTGCTCCAGGCAATCTCACAGGGTGATGAGAGAACGATTGTGTCGTGCGGTCAGCGGATAAACCTTGTCACTTCGGAGCTTCAGGAAGCAATCATGCTGACACGAATGCAGCCGATTTCGAATATTTTCAGCAAATTCCCGCGTGTCGTTCGAGACATGGCAAGAACTCTTGAAAAAGACATACAGCTT
>DATHDE010000178.1:0-4584 GCA_035490495.1 Nitrospirota bacterium | reverse complement strand
CAGGGTCCGGTAGCCAGGAGCAGGGATACCTCCAACTACCTGACAGAGATGCACACGGACAGAACAGCAATACTTCCCCCGACCTCACCCGGCAGTGGAAACGGAAAGTGTTCCCTGCCGGGGGAGGTCCCCCTCAGGAGCAGTTGGCAGGGACGGCCGATGACGAAGGAGAACCCATGTCAGCCCACGAAAGCGACAAGCCCGAAATCATCCGCGTTATTCTCAAGGACGGCCAGACGTTCAAGGTGCGTCCCATCTCTGCGGACGACCGGCAAAAGCTGAAGGACTTCTTTTACCGCCTGAGCCCGCAGACGCGCTACTTTCGTTTCGGCCACATCAAAGACCACATCACGGACCAGGAGCTGTCATACTTCACCGCAGTGAAGGCGCCCGACATGTATGCTTATGTGGGTGTCACGGGTGAAGGCAGCGAAGAGATGATTCGGGCCGTGGGCAGGTGGTTTTTGTCTCCCGGGCAGAACATCGCCGAAATAGCCTTCGTAGTCGAGGACAACATCCAGGCACGGGGCATCGGCACGGCTCTCCTGGAGCAGCTTGCTGAGGCTGCTCTTTCCTACCACATCAAGAAACTCGTTGCCCGCGTTCTGACTGAGAATGTGCGCATGCAGCGGGTGTTCGAAGAGAGCGGCTTCCTGGTGACGAAGCGCTTTGTAGAGGATGCCTTCGAGTATACGTTTGATCTGGAAAACCAGGAGGAGTTTTCGAAGCGCCAGGCCCTGCGCGAACACCTGGCTCGGTCAACGGCAATGCGCAGAATGCTCTATCCCAAGGCGATCGCCGTGATCGGCGCGTCGCGCGATTCCGCGAGCGTGGGCGGCAAGGTGTTCCGCAACCTCCTGTACAGCAACTTCAGCGGAGCGCTCTATCCCATTAACCCCAAGGCTCAGGCGGTGAACGGAGTTGTGTGCTATCCTTCTATCGCAGATGTGCCCGGAGATGTGGATCTGGCCGTGATCGTAGTGCCCGCAAAAATGGTGCTGGACGTGGTGGACGCCTGCGGCAGGAAGAGTGTCTGGGGAGTCGTGATCATCTCCGCCGGGTTCGGCGAGAGCGGGTCCGAAGGGAAGGACCGCCAGCGCCAGCTCCGCGAGAAGATATTCTCCTACGGCATGCGCTGCATCGGACCGAACTGCCTCGGGATACTCAACACGGATCCCATGGTGAACCTGAACGCGACCTTCGGCCCCCTCAATCCCCCGCGCGGAAATCTCAGCATCAGCTCGCACAGCGGTGCTTTGGGGCTTGCGCTGCTCGATTATGTGAAGAGCAACAACCTCGGCGTGGCCCACTTCGCGAGCATCGGAAACCGCATCGATGTCTCATCGAACGACCTGCTCGAATTCTGGGAAGACGATGATAACACCAAAGTGATCCTGCTCTATCTCGAAACGTTCGGCAATGCGCGCCGCTTCAGCAGAATCGCGCGCAGGATATCGCGAAAAAAGCCGATCATTGCCGTGAAATCAGGACGAAGCGACGTGGGTGGCAGGGCGGCAAGCTCCCATACGGGCGCTCTTGCCGCGTCCGACGTTGCCGTGGACGCGCTCTTCCGTCAGGCGGGCGTGATTCGTGTGAACAAAATCGTGGAGATGTTCAACGTGGCGAAGCTGCTCGCTGCACAGCCGCTGCTTCGCGGGCCGAACGTGGCGATCCTTACGAATGCGGGCGGTCCGGGCGTGCTCGCCGCGGACGCGGCGGTCGGCTGGGGCCTTTCCGTGCCCGTGCTCCCGAAAGAGACGCAGGAAAAACTCGCCCAATTCCTACCCAAAGAAGCAGCGCTTGCGAATCCGGTGGACACGATCGCATCCGCGCCGGGCGAGCACTTCGAAAAGGCGCTTCGCGCGCTTCTCGAAGAACCCTCCGTCGATGCGATCATCGTGATCAATATTCCGCTGCGCGACCCCGAGGAGATCGCGGCTGGCATCAGGAGGGCGATGGCGGATTCCAGGGGAAACAAACCCGTTCTCGCGAGCTTCATGATGTCCAATGCAGCTGAGGTGAATCTCCGGTACAACGACGGCGGCCTTGTGCCCGTGTATACGTTCCCGGAGGACGCGGTGCAAGCGCTCGCGCTTGCATGGCCGTATGCAAGGCATTGCCGGGAGGATGAAGGCCGCATCGTGACGTTCCCGGACATCAATGAAGAACGCGCCTGGAAATATCTGAGCGATACCGGTTCGCTGTCGAAGGGCAAGGGCTGGCTCACCCCGGAAACCGCAGTGGGTCTTCTGCGCCAATACGGAATCCCGGTGGTTGATACGCGCGCCGCTTTCAGCCCCGAGGAAGCGGCAAAGGCCGCCGCGGAGATCGGGTTCCCTGTGGCCGTGAAGCTGCGTTCGACCACGCTCACACACAAGACCGATGTGGGCGGCATCGCGCTGAACCTCAAAACTGCCGAGGATGTCATGACGGCGTACCGGGGCATGCAGGAGAGGCTCACCGCGGCAGGCCACGGCGCTGCCATGGAAGGCGTGATTCTGCAGCCCATGATGAAGGGCGGGCAGGAAGTGATCGTGGGCATGTCGCAGGACCCGCTGTTCGGCCCCCTGCTCATGGTCGGCATGGGCGGCGTGCAGGTGGAACTCACCAAGGACGTCGCCTTCTCGCTCCATCCGCTCACGGACAAGGACCCGGACTTCATGTTGAAACAGCTCAAGGGCATGCCCTTGCTCACGGGCTGGCGCGGCAGCAGCATGCGCGACGTGGACGCGCTCAAGGAGGTGCTGCTCCGGTTCTCGGCTATGATCGATGATTTCACGGAGATCGCGGAGATGGAGATCAATCCGCTCATGGTCTTCGACAAGGGCAAAGGATGCGCTGTCGTGGACGCGCGGATTCTGATCAAATAGCAATCGGAAAGAGCGGGTGAACGCCATGTTCGAAATGTTTAAGGCAAAGGCCGTTGCTGCGGGGAATACGGAAGTTGTCCGGGTCGGCACGAAAGCTGAGGCGATCGGGTTCATCGAGGGATTTCTCAAGAAGGAAAGGATCGAAGACGCCCCAGGAAACTTCGCCCTCTGGGCGGATTGCCCCCTGCTGGCAGGAATGGACACAAATGAGCTTGCCGCCAGAATCCCTGGCCTCAAGTTCACGGTCACGCGGGAAACGGCAAAGCACGCCAAAATCGGCATCACCCAGATGGAATGGGGGATCGCCAACACGGGCACGCTTGCACAGGACGCCACAGCCGTCGAACAGCGGCTCGCGTCAACGCTGCCCTGGACGCACATCATGCTCCTTGCAACGAAAAACATCGTGGCTGACATGCCGGCGTTCCTGTCAAAGGCGCGGCCGGACCAGGCCAGGTATCTCACGCTTATCACCGGGCCGAGCAAGACAGCCGATATCGAGCGTGTGCTCGCCATCGGCGTGCACGGACCGGAGCGGGTCGTGATTGTCTGCGTGGATGAATTGAATTCATAGCGTTTATTGAGTCGATGGTGGAGAGTATCACCCAATGAACTCTTAGAATGCTACGAGCTCCATAAACTACCCAAGGGATGAAAAAATGCCGACCGAACTGAAAGCATCCATTAAAGAAGCCCTCAGGAACCAGAACCTTGCAGGCATCCTCGACCGGTGGAACTATCCGGCGACCCGGGCCGCTGCCTATGCCGGTTATGACTTCGAGGCGCTGCGCGACCGGATCGCTGCGATCAAGGGGGATGCGGCGGGTCGGCTGGACGAACTCGCGACGAAGTTCATGAAAGCCGCCGAGGCACGGGGCACGAAGGTGTTCCGGGCGAACAGCCCGCAGGCTGCCAAGGACTACATCGCGAACCTGTGCCTGGAAAAAGGCGTCAAGAACATCGTCAAGTCCAAGTCCATGGCTTCGGAAGAGATCCATCTGAACCAGCATCTCGCAACACTCGGCATCAAAGCCCATGAAACCGACCTCGGTGAATGGATCATCCAGCTCGCGCATCAGCGCCCCTCACACATGGTGATGCCTGCGCTTCACCTTACGAAGGAGCAGGTCGCCGACCTGTTCAGCAAGGAAACCAAAGTCAACCAGCCGAACGACATCCAGAAACTGGTGAAAGTGGCGCGTGCGGAGCTTCGCGGAAAATACTTTGAAGCGGAGCTGGGCATCTCGGGAGCGAACATCGCCGTGGCGGAGACAGGCACGGTCGTGATCTGCACAAACGAGGGCAATGCACGGCTCGTGGGCACGCTGCCGAAGATCCACGTCATCCTCGTGGGACTGGAAAAGCTGATCGAAAAATTTGCGGACGCAGCCCCCATCCTGACAGCGCTCCCGAAGAGCGCCACGAGCCAGCTCATCACGAGTTATGTTTCGATGATCAGCGGCCCGGCGAAGAATACGGACGGCACGACCAAGGAGCTGCACATCGTGCTCATGGACAACAACCGGACCGCGATGGCAAAGGACCCGAAGTTCAAGCAAGCCCTGCAATGCATTCGCTGCGCCTCGTGCCTGAATGTCTGCCCGGTCTACCGTCTCGTGACAGGCCATGTTTTCGGCCACATCTACACGGGCGGCATCGGCACGATTCTGACCGCCTGGTTTGACGAGCTCAAGCGGACCGAAGACATCCAGGG
>DATHDE010000177.1:0-36026 GCA_035490495.1 Nitrospirota bacterium | reverse complement strand
TCCGACGCAGAACATCCGCGCCGACGTGAGCGGTCGGCCTGTTTGGGGCCGTAACTGCATGCTCTGCTTCTCCTGCGAAATGAAGTGTCCGAAAGATGCTATAAAGGCGCCTGTAACGTGGTTCCTGTTCTGGCCTTCCATGTTCTATAATACCCGCAAAGCTGCACATGATCCGAGTATCGCATTTGCAAGGGTCACGCATAGAAGTGGAAAAACTAATATTCTATAGTGCTCTTTGAGACTGAAAAGAGAGGAAATATAATAGATAATATATGCCGAATCGTATCGAAGCTAATGGATTTTCCTTAGGCAAGCGAGAGGTATTTCAGATTCTTTTTTACGCTGTGTTTATGAAAAGATCATGCCTTCCCTTTTTTCCTACAGCTATCGCAACCTCTGGACCCGAAGGCTCACGACGGTTTTAACGGCCACGGGCATGGCGCTCGTGGTGTTTGTGTTCGCCACCGTGCTGATGATGGCCGCGGGGCTTGAAAAAACGCTCGTCGAGACCGGGTCGTATGACAATGTGGTCGTGATACGGAAGGGTTCGCAATCGGAAGTGCAGAGCGGCGTTGACCGGCAGCAGGCTTCCCTCATCGAGATCCAGCCGGAGGTGGCGCTGGCGCAGAACGGACGGCCTTTTCTTGCCAAGGAACTCGTTGTGCTGATCGACCTGACGAAGAAAAGCAGCGGCAAGGCGTCGAACGTGGTCATCCGGGGAATCGGCGAATTCTCCTTCGCGATCCGGCCCCAGGTCCGCCTCGCGGAGGGACGCATGCCGAGGCCGGGCTCGTCGGAAGTGCTGGCGGGAAGCAGCATCGCACGGCGGTTTGTCGGATCAGGCCTGGGAGACAAGATTCGCTTCGGCCTCCGGGACTGGACGGTGGTCGGCGTGTTCGACGCGGGAAGCACGGCATACGGTTCGGAAATCTGGGGCGATGCGGAGCAGCTCATGCAGGCGTTCCGCAGGCCGGTATTTTCTTCGGTTCTGCTCCGTCTGCGCGACTCCTCCGAATTCGATGCCTTTAAAAAACGGGTGGAGAGCGATCCGCGGCTTACCCTGGAAGCAAAGCGCGAGACGCGGTACTACCTCGACCAGTCCGAGGTGATGGCGAAGTTCCTCAACCTGCTTGGCGCAACGCTCACGGCCATCTTCTCGCTGGGAGCCATGATCGGCGCCATGATCACGATGTACGCGGCGGTGTCGAACAGGACGGCCGAGATCGGAACACTGCGGGCCCTCGGATTTTCGCGGTCGAGCATTCTTTCCGCTTTTCTCATGGAGTCCCTGTTTCTCGGCCTTGCCGGCGGCCTGACGGGCCTCTGCTTTGCCTCCTGCATGCAGTTCGTCACGATCTCGACGGTGAACTGGCAGACTTTTTCCGAACTCGCTTTTTCCTTCACCCTCACGCCACGAATAGCTATTCTGTCGATCGTGTTCTCCCTCGTCATGGGCTTCATCGGCGGCGTGCTCCCTGCCATGCGTGCATCAAGGCTGAATATCGTGGAAGCGTTGAGAACCTCTTAAGAAAGTTCCTCGTTCAAAGTTCAGCGTTCCAAGTAAACCATTATACGATTCCCGTCCTGCTGAGGCTGAACATTGAACGGTGAACTCTGAACTATATTTAGCCTTTTATTTGTGGTATCCTTCCTTCATGGCACTCGGAAAACTCTGGAAATTCTTCGGCACTCCGTCAGGCATGGCGGTTCTCCTCCTGCAGCTCATCGCCGTGCTGCTTTTCGTATATTTCTATTCAGGATACCAATCGAGCGACAAATGCGTGAAGTGCCACGCGGACAAGGCGAAAATGGCCGCACTCGGGTATCCTGAACTTTCGATGACGCGCGAGCAGGTGCAGAAGGAATCCCGGCACCCGAACACGGAGTGCCGCGACTGCCACCTCGGCAACGGCCTGGCCGACGATCCTGCAAAGGCGCATGCGGGAATGCTGAAACTGATCGTGCTGAACAATGATCTTAAGATCATTCCGCGCAAAGGCCATGTCGCCAGGCTTCTCCCCGGCGGCAGCGACCGGCTGCGCAACATGCTTCCGCGCAGCGCCGACGGCGAGCTCGATTATGACGTGGGGACGCTCATGTGGCATGACCGCAGCACGCTCACCCTGGGCTACGATCCCGCGATCGCGCAAAAGACCTGCGGCAAATCTGCCTGCCATGCCGAGGAAGTCAAGCAGTTCGGCACGAGCATCATGGGCGCAAACTTCAGGCAGCGATCCATGCGGACGTGGAATGATATCCACGGCCCGAACAACTGAGGGCCTTCCTTCGCAGACACCCAGCCGGTCGGCCGGGCGGAAGGAGACAGGTTCTCATTCGAAAACACGAAAAAGATCGAAACGGAGATCAATCTTCCGATCACGCATGAGCAGGCGATCGCGAAACAGAAGGCGTGCAATCTTTGCCATGCAGGCTGCCTTGACTGCCATTACGCGCCCACGCGGGAGAACGGCGCGCACGCGTTCAGCCGCGTCCCGCCGTCGTCGAACTGCACGAACGGAGGACGGAGCACCTTCGTCTGCCATGCCGGGACCATGGAGCGGCGGCGAGGAGACAGCTACCTGGGAAAAGAGTTCTCCGAGCCGGCAGGCCTGCCCGAGGACGTGCATGTAAGGCTGAAAATGGAATGCGTTGATTGCCACCAGACAGCGCCTGAAGGCATGGGACACATCCAGCGCTCTGCCACGTGCCAGGACTGCCACATCGAGGCTGAGCAGGCGCTTGCCGCGAGCGTACACAAAAACCTCGCGTGTGCGGCCTGCCACGTGAGAATCCTCGGCGGATACGAGATGACTTCCTGGGGGCCGGGCATGATCCTGTCCAAACCCAATCCATTCAAGAAATATTCGCTGTACTACGGACCGCAGGAGCCGCCGATCCTGCTGAGGGACCAGAACAACAGATGGATGCCGACCAAGATCTGGCCGAACAGCATGGGCGGCCTGAAGGACACGGTCGAGGCAAAACCCGGTCTTGTGTTCCGCTGGCCGAAAGGCGAGACTCACGATGCCTATGCGCAGCTCGGCACCTTCAATGTTCCGGGGGGAAACAACAATTATCTGGCCTGGATACAGGTTGAGGAAGTGGCGCATCCCTTCGGCAAATCCCGGACCTGCGGCAGCTGCCATGATTCGCAAACGCAGGTTGCGAAGGTGAAGTGGGAGTACTTCGACACGCAGGGAGCGGAGCCGTTCAGGGGCAGCCAGACGGTCGTTGCGGGAAAAGACGGGATTCACATCAAAGACATTACTGCAACGACGAAGATCACGCTCATGGAGGGCGGCAAGATCGAGTACTTCGCAGCCTGGATGCGGCTGGGAGATATCTGGAAGACAAACGGCGATTTTTCAATCCCCAAAGCTGACGCGAGGAAATATCGCGACTTTGATAAAGAAACGCGCGCGCTACTCGTGATACTCGATACCATCGACAAAAAACTTAAAACGCGCGGGGCTCGGGGTGAAGATGTTAAGAAACTGCGGCGCAGATGGAAGGAAGCGCGTGCCGCGGCAGTGCACGATCCGGGCAGCGCCAGGAAGCTGATGAATGAATTCTGAGCCCCAGCGCCGCTGCGGGAAATTGTATAAGTATCGGAGCCGCCTATGACGATCATCCCCAATATGAACGACTACCGGAAGCCTGACCACGACATCTCGCCGATCTTCATCAACCGCTGGTCCCCGCGGGCCATGTCCGGCGAGGAGATCACGCGGGAGGAGCTCATGCAGCTGTTCGAAGCGGCCCGGTGGGCGCCGTCATCCATGAATAACCAGCCCTGGCGGTTCCTGTTCGGCATGCGAAATACACCGCACTGGAGCGGGTTCTTCACTCTTTTGACCGAGAGAAATCAGTCGTGGTGCAGGAATGCCGCGGCGTTGATCGTCGTCACCTCGAAGAAGACGTTCGACTTCAACGGCAAACCGGCCAGGACCCATTCCTATGACGCTGGCGCCGCGTGGATGAGCCTGGCGCTCCAGGGATCGCACATGGGTCTCGTGGTCCACGGCATGCAGGGATTCGACTATGACCGCGCCAGGACCGAGCTCAATGTAAACGACGAGCACCAGGTCGAGGCCATGGTCGCCGTGGGGAGGCCGGGCGACAAGCGCGACCTCCCTCGTGCACTCGAAGAGCGGGAATTTCCGTCGAGCAGGAAGAAGCTTGATGAATTGGTCTATGAGGGCGGATTTTCATAAAGCTTCTCAGGATCCCTGGACGACGGAACCCTAATCGCAATCAATTCATATGAACACCCTCATTAAAACCATCGAAGTCCTCGGCATCATCGCCTTTGCCCTGACCGGGATCTACGCGGCGAAGAAAAAGGGGATGGACCTTATCGGCGTCTACTCGCTCGCCATGGTCACGGCCCTGGGCGGCGGGTCGCTTCGGGACGTGATCCTGAACCGTCATCCGCTGTTTTGGATCGAACACTATCAGTACCCTGTCCTGCTCCTTATTATCTCGATCGCTTCCAGTATGATCGCGCAGGGGTATTTCGAAAAAAAACGCCTCGTGAACATTGTGCTGGCCCTGGACGCGCTCGGCCTCGGGTCATTCAGCGCCTCGGGAGCGTCCATCGCGGACCAGCTGGGCTGCACGCTGTTCATTTCGTCGCTCCTTGGCGTAACAACCGGAGTTTTCGGCGGTGTGATGCGCGACATCGTGTGCAACGAAATCCCCTATGTCTTTCAGCGAACCGAATTGTACGCCACCTGCTCTTTTGTCGGCGCCTGGGCATATCTTCTTGTCTCCCGGACTTCGAGCAACGATATCGCCGCGGTTTCGGCATGCATAGGCGTAACATTCGTCTTGCGTATGGCCGCGATCCGGTATACAATCAAATTGCCCTTGTAGCAGAGAGTGTGAACAACTCACGCTGACGTCCAACGGAGGACGTACTATGACCGAACCCGCGGGTCAAGGCGGAGGAACGCCGGGCAATGACCGGCCCAAGCGCCTTGTTATCATCGTCGACGGCGACAATTCTCATCTGTATTACACCAGCATACTGCTCCAGCGGCTTGACTACAATATTCACGCCGTCAAGAGCGCGGACGACGCACTCGAAACGCTGCACGTAGCCGAAGCCGCGCTTGTCCTGACGGAGATCACGCTTGCCGGCAAGGACGGGGTGGAACTCCTCAAGGAGATCAAGCGGAATCCCCGCACGTACGCCACGCCCGTGGTCATCCTTACGGCTTCCCGCGATCCTGCGGTGAAGGAAACATGCCTGAAAGAAGGCTGTGCTGCATTTTTTCAGAAACCTGTCGACCCCGATTCCCTGTACGCGGCGCTCCAGAAGGCGACGGAATCGGCGCCGCGCCGGTATATCCGGCTCAATACCTGCCTGAATGTGATCGTGGGAGATGACAAGGCGGCCGAGCATATGTCGGTCGGAGACTACATATCCGCACTTTCCGAGAACGGGATGTTCATCAGCTCATCCCATCCCAAGCCGATCGGCATCGAGGTGCCCATTACGATCTTTCTGGAGGACTCGCGAATCAAGGTGGACGGCATGGTGCGGTACAGTTTCAAGCGCGGCGAGGGGCCGCTCAGAACGCCCGGCATGGGCATCAAGTTTGTCCGTATCAAACCGGAGGACCAGGCGCTGATCAGGAGTTTCGTCAGGAAGGAAATAACGAAGGGGCTTACAGACCTTGCCGCGGGCCAGACGGGCGGAACCATACTGTAAGACCCGAACCATTACGGAGGCTTTGCTATGCCCTATGTAAACATCAAAATAACCCGGGAAGGCGCGACCGCCGCACAAAAGGCGCACCTTATCAAGGGGGTCACGGAACTGCTGCAGAACACCCTGGGCAAAGATCCCCAGACCACGGTCGTCGTTATCGAGGAAGTGGACACGGATAACTGGGGTATCGGCAGTGAAAGCATTACTGTCCGCAGAAAGCGCGAACAGGCGGCGCGGTAGGACCGGGCGGAGATCCTTCGAAGATGCGGTGCAACCTGCGCCGCTGCAGTTCTAGTGTCACGGAGAGGAGTGTTTGCATGCTGATTGTATTGCACCACACAGCGCGGGAAAAGGACATCGACGCCATTAAGAAAGTCATCACCAGGATGGGATATAAGCCCGTTGAGATCCCCGGAGCCGAACGGACCGCCATCGGCGTGATCGGCAACCAGGGGTGGGTCGATGATTCGGCCCTCCGGGACAACAAGGCAATCCAGGAAATCATCCATGTGACGAAACCCTACAAACTCGTAAGCAGGGATTTTCATCCGAACGACACGGTAGTGACACTCGGCAAACGCGTCCGCGTAGGAGGCAAATTCCCCTTCCTGATGATCGCAGGGCCCTGCGCCGTGGAGAGCAGGGAGCAGATCCTGAAAACAGCCAGGTACCTGAAGCGGCTCGGCATACCGGTGCTTCGCGGCGGCGCCTATAAGCCGAGAACAAGCCCCCACAGCTTTCAAGGGCTTCGGGAGAACGGGCTCGACCTGCTCGATATGGTACGCGCGGAGACCGGCCTTCTCGTAGTGACCGAGGTCGTGAGCCCCGATCACGTTGAACTCGTTGCCGAAAAGGCGGATATTCTTCAGATCGGTGCGCGGAACATGCAGAATTTCGACCTTCTGACCGAAGTCGGCAGGAGTGGGAAACCGGTCATCCTGAAGCGGGGGCTTTCCGCAACCGTGGAGGAATGGCTCGGATCCGCGGAATACATCCTGATGAACGGCAATTCCAATGTCGTGCTGTGTGAACGCGGCATCAGGACCTTCGAAACGGCGACGCGGAACACGGCGGATCTCGCCATCATTCCGCTGGTGAAGAAGATGACGCACCTGCCCGTCATCTTCGACCCGAGCCATGCGACGGGCAGACGGGACCTCGTACAGCCTGTCACGCTGGCGGCAGTCATGGTTGGAGCGCACGGAGCCATGATCGAAGTGCACCCGTCGCCGGAGCAAGCCCTGTCCGACGGGCCGCAGTCGCTTCATTTCCGCGAGTTTTCCGACCTTCTCAAACAGACACGGAATCTGGTTGCTTTCAAGACGGGACAGGCTGCCGCAGTGCGGCATAAAACAGCGAAGACGGCATAATCCTTAACTAGTTGGACACAGAAAAACGGATGAACAAGCGGTGCAATCGGATGAAGTCGAAAACAAAGTCTTCGCCAATCGGGTCATTTCATTTTAAGAATTCATCCGCCGTTGTCCGACTTGAACCGCGTCAAATGCCTTTGCCAGGATGCCATGCACTTTCCGGGTGATTCTTGTTGTGCAGCGTCGGTCACGCCGAGGACCGCCGCATGCCGCATCGGGTGCGGCGCGTGCTGCATCGCACCCTCCATTACCTCTCCCATCCCCGGCATGCCTCAGGGGAAACCCGCCGGAGTCCGCTGCATGCAGCTCACGGAAGACAACCGCTGCCGGATTTTCGGAAAGGATGTGCGGCCGGGGGTGTGCAATTCCTATAAAGCTTCCTTCGAATTCTGCGGCAGGACACGGGAGGAGGCACTGCGCATTCTGACTGACCTGGAGCTGAGAACAAATTCCGATACGCATGGTGTGCGTGAAGATGTCCGCTCCCAGCCGCAGGGCTCCCCAGGAGCACGAGGATCAACCTATGACAGCGAGCAGTGACAGCCCCAGCCGGACCTTCCCGGGCAGCAGCCGGAGCAAAAAAATGCTTTTGGTCGTGGACGGCGACGGAGCCTATCTGTACTATACCGGCATCCTGCTTCAGCGGCTCGACTATATCCTGCACACATGCAAGACAGCTGAAGAAGCTCTCGAACTTATGAACGTTGCACTGCCGGCGCTCATCCTGGCTGATGCTGCATTGCCGGGCATGGGTTCGCCGGCTTTTCTGAACCAGTTGAAACAGAACCCGAAGACTCAGGCGGTTCCCGTCATCATCTGTTCGCTGTCCGACGATCCCGCACTCCGAGAAGCATATCTCAGGGAGGGAGCAGCATCGTTTCTGAAAAAACCTGTCGATCCGGAGCTGCTCTATGCGGAAATTCAGCAGGCAACAGAGCCTGCCCCGCGGAATTATATCCGTCTCACGACCTGCGTTCCCGTCGAGCTGGGGGACGTGAAGGCGGGTGAACAGGGGGCCGGGGCGTGCGTGAGCGCCCTGTCCGAGCATGGAGCCTTCATCAGTATGCCCGAACCGAGGCCGAAGGGCGTAACCGTTCCGCTTACGATCCGGCTGGAGGACGTTCCGATCACCGTGGAGGGAAAGGTCCTTTACAGCTTCGACCTGAAAAACAGCCCGTTTCGGACCCCTGGAATGGGGGTGCTGTTCACGCGTATTGAGCCCCATCACCGGCAGCGGATTAAGGATTTTATCGAGGCATGCCTGACGGGAGATCTGCGCGGGCAACGGTAGCGGGAAGGCTCCGCATCAACAATGGACAGGTGCGGATTTTTTTCATAGAAAAGCCCGGCAGGATGGCACGCTGCCGGGCGTTGCTGCAACCATACAGCACGAGGTGTCGCGGTGTCAGCGCGGCGCAGGCTGGGTCGTTGTTGGAGCGGTGGCGGTCTCCGCTGGTTCCGGTTCCTGCTGTCCTTCGAGCAGGTTCGGCTCGGTCTTGAGACGGCTCGGCGAAAAGTTTGGTTCGATTGCATAGGCCTGCTCGAAATACTCCCGAGACAACCTGCGGCTTTCTGCGTCTCCGGTCCTTCCTTTAAGATAATATGCATATCCGAGGAAATAATAGGCTTCAGCATCGGGTGCAATTTCTGCCGCTGCTTCGAACTCGCGTATGGCGGCGTCTATCTTTTTCGCCTTCAACTGAGCGATTCCTTGCTCCATATGTTCCCCCGATGCCTTGGAGTCGAACAGGTCCTCCTGCGCGTATCCGGCAAGGGGCGACAAACCAAGCATAATGCAGCATGCCACGAGGGCAGATAGGTATGTGCGCATGAAAGCCTCCTCTGAAATTTATCCTACGATAGCATAGAGTTCGTCGTCCTGTCAATCCCGCGCGGCTGCAACCGTTTTCTTTTCCGCTTCGGGCGGTGCTGCTTTCCCGGGGCATGAAACGGACATCAGGGAGGAGCATCCCGGTTCATCCTGATATCGGCTTTTGCACGGAGTTCACCGATATAACGATCGAGCTGCTCGTCAATGCGCTCATCAGCCATGCGCGTCATGATCGTTTTCTGGACCTGGGAGAAGCTTTTCCCCGGGAATGCGCTGCGGTGCGCGTCGAAGTACTGCTGCGCCTCCTCGCGCGACACGCGCACAAAGAGGGCGAACTTCTTTTCCACTAACTTGCCGACCATTGCCTGCTTGGAAAGCATCCGGTCGAGCTCTGATTGTGTGAGTCCGATGTCGTTAAGAAGAGCTGAAAACGCCTGCTCCGATCCCGCGCGCCGTATGAGGGCGTCCCGTTCGGCGGTGATTTCCTGATCCGTAACATCGACGAACTTGAGACGCCGCGCCTCCTGAACGAGCAGGCACCGGGTGATCAGTCCGCTCAGCGTCTCAGCGCGCAGTTTTTTCAGGTCGCTTCCGGGGGCGCCAAGCCGCGCATTCAGGGCGGTCGTATGGTCCAATTCGCTTTCCGTTATCACTTCGTTGTTGACACTCGCGACGATGTTGTCAATGAAGGCGGCGGGCGATGGTGCGGCCAGGGACCAGAGCCAGACGACCGCGGCTGCGCATGCCGCCGTTCCCCGCAGCGTGCGGCGACGCGGTGCACTACCGGCCGCAGCCGGCTTCCCTCCGTTATCCACTCGTTACTCCTGCTTCAGGTCCGTCATTGAGATGCCGTCCACATATTCAACGACCTTATCCCGTTTGATCGCCTGGAGCTGTTTTACTATCTCGGCGATCCTGAGCGAGTTGTTCAGCACCGTCTCGAGACGCGCCGTCAAGGCCGGGTCCTTTCCCTGGTAGCGTTCAAGCAGAAGTTCGATGTTGCCGATGACGGTGGTAAGGGGGTTGTTGATTTCATGGCGTACGGTGATCACGACTTCACCGATGGCCCCGAGCCGCTCCGCATGCAGAAGCTTCCGGCGCAGCGCCTTCTGATCGGTGATGTCTCTGGCCGAAATCTGGTAGCCCGCAGGGGTCCGCAGGGTAGCCATTCTTCGCGCGCTCACTTCCAGGTAGGCGACGCTTCCATCCCGCTTCCTGACCTCGTATTCGATCGGCTGCTTTTCCGCGGAGCGGTTTCCTGAAAGCGCCTCTTTTACCGCTTCTCCGCCCGTGGGCGTCAGGAAATCGAATATGCTTTTCCCGATGAGCTCAGGCTTTGCATATCCGGTGAATATCTCCGCCGCCTTGTTCACCGACGTGAGGACCCCCCGCGCATCCATGGTAAAGAGAATGTCGCGCGAGTTTTCGAAAAGATCCCAGTACTTTTCGCTCGAGTCCTTCACCTCCGCATAGAGACGGAGGTTCTCGACAGCCATGCCGATCTGTGAGCCGAATGTCTCAAGCATCTGCAGATCCGACGGCTTGAGACTGAAGGCTTTCTGCGGATAGAGGAAAATCACTCCCAGCACAATGCCGCGCGACTTGATGGGAATGATGATATGCGCATGCGCTTCGTCGTCGTGGGCCCGCGTATGCCTCGGATCGCTGCATCCGTATTCGACGTGCATGAGCTCGCCGGTCTGAGCTGCGATGCCGCACAGGCATTCACCCATGCGGATCGTCTCTTCCTGCCGAATAAACTGCGGGGAAAGCCCTTCATGGGCCACGAGACGCAGTGTTCCGCCGTCAGGTTCGCACATGAATACCCCTCCACGCGGTTCCAGGTGCTCCATGTTTTCGATGATGCGGCCCAGCGATCGCGTCAGCATATCCCGGAAGCCGACGGCTCTGCTGAGCGTCAGCGCCACGGAATCAATGGCCGCCAGATCGCGGGTGCGGTCGAGCAGCTTCGTTTCCAGCTCCGCATAGGAGTTCTTGAGCTGCAGGGCCATGTCATTGAAGCGGCGTGCGAGCTGCGCCACGTCGTCCGCCCCGCGCAACTTGATCCGGTATTCGAGATTCCCCTGGCTGATCTCCAGAGCCCCTTTCGACAGAGACTGGAGCGGGAGTGTGAGCTTGCGGCGGATATAGATGCTGAACGCGACGAGAAAAACGAACGTCGACAGCACGATCGTGATGAACAGCAGTGTGAGCTGCTCTTTCCGGTATAAAACATAATCGGCAAGCCTGCGGCTCTGGTGCGCCTGTGATTCGTTGAAGTGTGTCTCCATATCGCGGCGCATCCAATCGAGCAGCGAATCGCACTCCACAATAAGTTCATACATGCGGTTGCGATCCCGTCCTGCGGGATCGGCCAGCGCGAATATTTTGGCAGCCCTGTCCGCAAGACGCGTGATATCGGTCCTGAGCGCCGGTGCCATGCGGCTGCTTCCGGCTCCCTGTCCATAGCGCTCGATATCATCGAGTGTCTTGAGCACGAACTCCTGCTTCTCCACGTAGAGAGCGCGGGACGCGGTATTCCTGTCTGCCGCAAAACGGTGAAGTTCCGCCGACATGACGCTCACTGCCTTTCCGATCTCGCCGATGCGGTGTGTTTCCTGCGACGTCTGCTCCATCTCGCCGGCAATCGATGAAAAAACGCCCGTCGTGCGCCATAAGGACAGTACGACAATGGATGTAAATACCAGCAGACCGAGGGCGACCAGGGCGATTATCTTTCTATGCAGGGACATGATCCCGCATTCCTCCATTGGTTTCCGGATCGGAAAAGCCACGTGCATGATACCATGAAGTTCTCGTAAAAGTACAGAGTACACAGTACAAAGTACAGAGGAAACGTACCATAGCGGTGATTCGGATATTTTTCTTGCTCCTCTGCACCCGGTACGTTGTATCGGATGTTAAAACGTATTCCCGATATTGAAATGCAGCTCGCCCGGGCTTTCCCCGGAGCGCCGGTGGATTTTCTGGCCGTAGTCGATCCGGAGCGGGCCGATGGGCGTCCCGTAGCGGATGCCTGCGCCGTAGGAGGCGCGCAAGTCATGGAGATCGATCGAACGTCCGGGCCAGACGTTTCCTGCGTCGGAAAAGAGCACAAAGCCGAGCCCCTCTCCCGGGTTCACCCTGAATTCGGCGTTGAAGATTGCCATGCTCTGGCCGCCCTGCGGGATCAGGTTTCCGCTCGCATCCTTGGCGCCCGGACCGATGGAGTCCTGGGTGTAGCCGCGGACCGTCGTGCTGCCGCCGGCATAGAAACGCTCGTGGATGGGGGTTTCCGACGTGTTGCTGTACGGCCATGACCAGCCGCCGCGGCCGGACAGCGCGACGACCGATGTCCCGACGGGCAGGAAAACACTGCCCTGGACCGTGAGCTTCGTGAAGTCAGCCTGTGACCATAAAAGGCGCGTCGCCTCCTTGATCACAAAGCCGAACAGCGCGCCTTTGTGGGGGTTGAAAACGTCATCGCGCAGATCCCAGATGAGCGCCGGGTTCAGGCTGCTGACGAGCACGCGGCCGCTGTCCTCGGGGGTGAGCTCGGCCTGGGACTTGACATTGTAGTTGACGACATTTTCAAACTGGTACGAGATCGACGGTTTGAATTGTTCGATGGTTTTCTCGATGCCGAAGGTGGCTGTTGTCTTTCGCGTCTGATAATAGATCTCACGCGTGTCCGAGTTCAGATTCTTGGCATCGGACCACACGAGGCTGAATACTGCGTCGATGCGCCGGTTCAGGAACCACGGCTTTTTATAGTTGAAAATGGCCCGCTTGAGGATGTCGCTCTCCTCGTAGCGCACGCTCGTGTACTCTGCATCGCCCCAGAGATTGCGGTATCCCGCCTCCACACTTGCACGGAGCCGGTCAAGGTCACCGTATCCGACCGCGATTTCCCCGTATCCGGCAGGCCGTTCCTCCACGGTGAAGAGGAGGTCCTTGACATATTCACGTTCGGCGGGATGGACCGGTTCAAACTTGGCAATACTGAAGTAGCCGAGGTGGTAGATGCGCTGCTGGCTTGTGAGCATCGCACCGTAGTCATAGGCATCGCCCTGCTTCAGCGTAAATTCACGCATGATCACATAGTCCTTGGTCCGTTCGTTGCCCCGGAGGATGATCCGTCCAACGGACACGGGCTTGTCCTCAATGATCCGGTACCGGATGTCGACGGCGCCGTCGCGCGCGGTTTTTTCCGCATCCACCCGCGCGTATAAATAGCCTTTGTTCGAGTATGCGGTGAGGATGTTGTAGCGGTCGTCATCCACGAGCCGCTCGTTGTACGGCGCGCCGGGCCTGAGTGAAATTGCCGACAGGAGCTCGGCGGCTGAAAAAGCCGTATTGCCTTCGAAGGTGATGGCGCCCGTCATAGTGCGGCTTCCCTCGGTGATATCAATCCGGATGTCGGCGTGCTTCCCGTCGGCGCTGCGGACAACCTTTCGTTTCACGGTAGCAGAAAGAAAGCCTGCCTCGATGAACCGGTCCCGGAGGCTGTCGATGTCCCGTGCAAGCAGATCTTCACGGAACGGTGGGGACGAGAACCAGCCGGGCCCGCGCAGGGCCATTCCGCTTTTCAGCTCTGCAGTTGAGAAGGCGGTATTGCCGCTGAATTCGATCGATCCGACGGCGACGCGGGGACCTTCCGTGACGGCGAACGTGAGGGCAAGTTCGGTCTGCTCCGCCTTTTTCCCGATTTCCACGGCGACATCGGGATATCCTGCATCGCGATACAGTTCCTTGATCTTCTCAGCGCTGCCTTCGAGGGCTGAGTCAGAAATATCATGCTCCGTCCAGATCAGCAGCGTCTGGCGGAGCTTTGACGAGCTGAATTCCTTGTTTCCCCTGAACAGAACGGATACATGCGGACCTTCGGTTTCAGCGAGGGTGACAAAGGCATCATGGCCTTCGAAGCGGACGTTCACCGGGCCGGGCTTCGCAGCCGGATACCCGGCAGCCTCATACTTGTTCTGAATGGCCTCTTTGTCGTGGTCGAGCAGCAGATCGCGGTCCGCAGGCTTGCCTACACGGCTTTTCATGACCGCACGCAGCTGCCGGTCGGTGAATACCGTGACGCCGGTAAAGGAGATGTCACGGATGATCGTGGGTGTGCCTTCAGCTATATCGATATGGATCGCGACACGATGCGGGGTCCGGAGGCGTTCTACGCGGAACGACACTTCTGCATCAAAGAAACCATGGGCCTGATACAGGGCGACCAGATCGGCTTTCAGGCCCGGGAGTTTGTCTTCGCGCAGCTCCCTGCCTTCCAGCCGCGGAAGTGATTCGCTGATAAGCGTTGATGAGAGTGTGGAGTTGCCGCGGACAACGATGGAATCGATCAGCGTGACGGGGGAAAACGTGTATTCCAGCCGTACGCCCCCCCGGTCCGGAAAACCGTCCACACGGATATTCCTGAAGGCCCCCTTGAGATAGAGAAGTTCCAAGCCGCGCCGGATCGCGGCGCCTGAGAACACATCGCCCGGCTTGACGTTGATGAGCTCGGAAATCTGGTCGGTTCCCTGCCAGGGATCACCATGGTCGTCTTTCAGGGTGATACCGGTCACCGTGAGCCCTTCGAATCCCGTGGGACCGGCATCAGCCGGCCGCACCAGCATGAGAAGACAGAAAACAGTCAGGACCGGACGGAGCGGGATCATAACGATTTTTTTAACATATCATGCCAGGAATGTAAAGAAAGAAAGGCCGGTGAGGGCGGTCAACGGATGGGAAAACAGCCTGTTTTTCGCGCACCGGAAGCGGTGAGGCGGTGATGAGCCTCACTGTACAGGAGGGGTGTTTCGTGCTACGTTTATAAAGAGAGGCGGCAACATATCATGCCGTCGGAAACGAGACGGGCATGCCGGATACCTACAATATTCTTATAACATACCGTCCCGGAGAGGAAAAAAGGAACAGGCTCGGACGGCTGTTCGGCAGTGAGGCGAAGCTGACATTTCTGGCCGACCTGCCGCCTGTTGTGCGAGAGCAGGCCCTGCAGGATACTGATGTTGTCCTCACCTGGAACCTCCGCAGGGAACTCGTGCAGAGTGAACTCGGGCTGCTCAAGAAGGTGCGGCTGATACAGCTCCTGTCCGCGGGTGCGGATGCAGTGCCGTTTGACGGTCTGCGCAGCGATATTACGATAGCGAGCAACGCGGGGGCATACGCGGAGGCCATGGCCGAACATGTTCTTGCGATGGCGCTTGCTTTATCGAAAAATCTGGTGAGCGAGCATCAGAACCTCGGACGGGGAGAATTCAACCAAACGAGGCTGAATACGGTGCTGCGCGGGGGGATCTGCGGGATCGTGGGATACGGCGGCATCGGCCGGGCAACGGCGAGGCTGATGCGGGCATTGGGTATGCGCATCTACGCCATCAATTCGAACGGCCGCGCCGAGGAAGCGGCGGACTTCATCGGCACGCTTGCGGACCTGCGAACCGTGCTGTCGTTGTCGGACGTTGTCGTGCTGTCCCTTCCTTTGACAAAGAGAACACGGGGACGTATCGGGAAAACGGAACTCGACTGGATGAAGCATGACGCCGTCCTCATTAACGTGGCGCGCGCTGCGATCGTCGATGAAGCGGCGCTGTACGCCCACCTGGTGAATTATCCGCGCTTCAGGGCGGGCATCGACGTGTGGTGGATCGAACCGTTTTCCGAAGGAGAATTCAGGACGGATTATCCATTCCTGACGCTGCCAAACGTCGTCGGTTCTCCTCATAATGCGGCAATGGCGCCCGGCGTGACGGACGAGGGCACCAGGCGTGCCGTCGAGAATGTGAAGCAGTTCATGAGCAACGGACAGGTCAAGGGAATCGTACAGCGGGATGATTATCTATGAGCACACAACCCGAACAGCAGTGCGCGGCGCGCGTCACGGGGGGGTGTCTTTGTCCACGGTTGCAATGCCGGGAACCGCGGCAAAGTGCTGGAGCGCTGCGATAAATTCCT
Organism: Nitrospirota bacterium; assembly: GCA_035490495.1. Lineage (GTDB taxonomy): Bacteria > Nitrospirota > UBA9217 > UBA9217 > UBA9217 > JAJYKN01. Next base: position 20,137 of record DATHDE010000177.1, on the reverse strand, counting down.
CCCCCTGCTCGATTTGCGGCATATGACCAGCACGATCGATGAGCGTCAGCACGGAGCCGGGTATCCATTCATGCATGATGAGCGCGTGCTTGAGCGGCGCCACGGTGTCCTGCGCACCCCAGAGCAGGAGCGTGGGCACAGCGGGTTTGCGGGGCGGATTCTTCATGGCGAACCACGCGTCGCGCACGATCGCCGAGTATAACGCCGCGTTCCTTCCGACCCGGTCGATAAACCCGGGCGGCAGGTTCGCGGGGTGGACGAAGGCTCCTTTGAGTGCGCGCGGTGAATAGGTGACGGTTCGCATCGCCCATCCCAGGGTCTGGCGAAGGAGGGGGAGAGAAAGCATCTTGCGAACCGGCTCCGGGACCGAAGGGGTGTAGCCGCCGTTTACGAGAACGAGACGATCGCAGCGCTGCGGATAGGCGGCTGCGAAATGCAGCGCAACGGAAGCGCCGAATGAGTTGCCCAGGGCAATGACGCGTGAAACGTTTATTTCATCCATGAGCTGGTTGAGCAGTTCAACCATGACGGGGACGGAAGGGTGCGGAAGGGACGATGACCGACCGAACCCGGGAAGATCCGGCGCGATGAGAGTGAAGGTGCGGGCAAGCTCCGACCACACGGAACTCCAGCTCATTTCCGCATCGCCCCATGCCGCATGGATCAGCAGCAGGTGCGGGCCCGATCCGCCAAGCCAGCAATGAATTCTGTGGCCGGAAATGGTAAAATGCTCCGACTGCGGCTGTCTCGTCTCTTCCATGATACCGGTCCTTCATGTTCAGGCAACGGCAGGGAACTGCGCAGCAGATACGAACGATGGTCGAATGCATCCCGAAACAGACACCCCCCTCTTCCCGGGGTTGCAGAAAAACCTGTATTCTATTATAGACTATTTGACAGCTCCCCGGGCGATTCCCGAAACGGCGGGTTACAGGCTGAAACAGGATAAATAATCGCCATGTTCAGTACGAAGCGCTCCTTGTCGGGGTCTGCAGAAGAGCAGCAGAAGAAAAAGGGGCGCGGGGTTCGGATCCCTGCGCGGCGTGCACGCGGGGTCCTCTCCTCCCTTGTCCGGGACAGCATCCATGGCTCCAGAAAGGAATGGCGAATGAGCATAGATTTATTTCATGCAGCCGTAGGTTTTGCAACATGCTTCGTGCTGGCATCTTGTTCCGGCAGCATGCCTCAGAACCTCGGCGTCAGAGACGGCAGACTCGCGCCTTGCCCCGCGTCGCCCAATTGTGTATCGAGCAGGAACGAAGATAAGGAACACACATGTGCCCCGCTTCCCTTGAGCGTGCCGCCGGCCGAGGCGATAGCGTGGCTGAAGACCATCATAACACGGATGCCGCGGGCGAAGATCGTGACGGAGACGGATACCTATCTGCACGTGGAATTCCGGAGCGCGGTGTTCAGGTTTGTGGATGATGCGGAGTTCTTCATCGATCAGAAAGAGCGCGTCATACATCTGCGGTCTGCAGCACGGACGGGATATTCCGACTTCGGAGTGAACCGGAAGCGGATGAACCAGATCATCGCCGACTGGAGGGCTTTTTCGCAATGACAGCAGCTGAAACAGGCATGCGGCATCATCTGCCCGTGATTTCAGTCGTCATTCCCGTGCTGCATGAAGAAGAGGGAATCAATGAGGTTATTGATCACGTCCGGTCGCTGGAAACCGGTGTTTCCGCGGAAATCATTGTAGTCGACGGGGACCCGCGGGGAACGACTATCGCGGCGGTGAAGGACGGCTCTGTGCGGACGGCACGAGCGGAAAAAGGCCGGGGAAATCAGATGAACTGCGGTGCTTCCCAGGCAAGGGGGGAGATTTTGCTTTTCCTGCACGCGGATACGCGCCTGCCGGACAAGGCATTATCGCTTATTGAAACCCGCATCGGCGAGGACCGTCGTATTGTTGCAGGCGCATTCGATCTCGGTTTTGCCACCAGCAGGCGGGTGTTCCGCCTAACAGAAGCATACGTGTTCCTCAGAACACGGATAACACGGATTCCGTTCGGCGATCAGGCGATCTTTGTCCGCAGGGACTATTTTCAAAAGATCGGCGGTTTTCGTCCGATCCCGATCATGGAAGACGTGGAACTGATGAGGCGAATCAAGAGCAACGGAATGGCTATAGCTGTCATACCCGAAAAAACGCTCACCTCCATCCGGCGCTATGCACAGGAAGGGCTCCTCTTCTGTACGTTCAGGAACTGGACGCTTCAGGTTCTGTATTCGGTCGGCGTACCACCAGAAAAACTGGCAAAGTGGTATCGCTGATGAGTTCGGAAAAGAAGTCAGCTTCCAAATAGGTCAGTCAGCTGATGGCATTCCTTAAGTTGCAAAAAGATACATAATACTGGTAAGAAATGTATGTTTCATGCTATAGTACACAAAATATTTTGCGGTGTTTTGGTCTTCCTGACTGTTGATTGGTGATCTGAAAGGTCGCTGATGTTTCAGACAGCCCTAGAAATTTCACCCTATGTCCTGAGTCCTCTTGCGCTCCAGACCATCGTTGTAGCGCTTGCCATTTTTTCGCTGGGCGTATTCGCAGTAGCCAAAGAGCAGGGGTCGCCGGTGAGCATTGCGTTTTTTATGCTGACGCTCGGCATCGGAATCTGGCTTTTTGCGTTCTCCTGGATGTACAGCTCAGTGGATGAACGGCTTGCCCTGTGGTGGGCTCGGGTCGGTTACGCCGGCATAGCGATCATTCCTGCTGCTGCCTATCATTTCCGCATATATCTGTTTCAGGAACCCGCCTCAGCGCACAGGCGCGCCAAGGTCATATGGAGCCTGAGCGCATTGTTTGCGATGCTGGCGGTCCTGACCGATTTTATGTTTCATTCCCTGTATCGCTATGAATGGGGGTTTTATCCCAAGGCGGGTTTAGGGGATATGCCCTTCCTGGCCTTCTTTTTTGGTGTCATGTCCGACTCGATACTGGGTTATTTCAGGGTCTACCAACGCAGTGGAAAGGGGTCAGTCGAATCGCTGCGAATCAGATACCTGCTGATCACCTTCATTGTCGGCTCAGCTGCATCGCTTGATTTCCTCGCGTCTTTCAATATCCGGTGGTATCCTATCGGATACATCGCGATCTTTTTCTTCTTTGTGCTTTCCGCCGATTCGATCCGTCGCTACCAGTTCATGGCGATCACACCCTCCTTTGCCGCACCCCAGATCATCGACACGATGAATGATGCGCTGATCGTGCTCAACCCCGACGGCATTATCAAGGTCGTGAACAAGGCTGCCTGCATGCTATTCGGCATTGCTTCGCAGGATTTTGTGGAGAAGAGGCCGCTTGAGGCGATATCAGCATGCAGCACATTCGGTGAAAAACTGGAATCGATCATACACCTCGGTGAGGCGAAAAACACTGAAATTCTCTGCCAACCGCGCGAATTTGAATTGAAAACCCTGAGCATTACCGCCACGATCATGCGGAATCCGGCGGGAGATCCGCTTGCCACGGTCTGCGTCATAAGTGATGTGACTGAACAGCGCCGCGCAGAAGAGGACCGCGAAAAACTGATTGTGCAGCTTCAGGAGGCACTCGCGAACATCAAACGGCTGAGCGGCATGCTGCCCATCTGCGCGTCATGCAAGAAGATCCGCGATGATCGCGGATACTGGAACCAGATAGAAAAGTACATCACGGAACATTCGGAAGCAGAATTCACTCACGGCATTTGCCCCGCCTGTGCACAGAAACAGTACTCTGAGCTGTCTCGCCTCAAGGAACGAGGTGCTGCAGACGAGTAAAAGGGCGGCGTCGTGTCAGAGTATTTTGTACTTCTTTCCTGGTATCATCTCCCCCGCACATGATGCAAGAAACGCAGAATAAACACTGCCGGAACAAATGCGAGTTCGGGTTGCGGCTGGAGGCTGCGTCGTGGTATAGTTGCACGGCACTGCCTATTTAGGTAAGTGTCTCTTTCGCTAGGAGGGTCATGAAAAAGGGCTTCCCCGCATCCCGCCGCTCCGTTTTCAGCCTGCCGGTCATAGTGGCGGCATTGGGCTATTTTGTGGATATCTACGACCTCGTGCTGTTCAGCATCGTGCGCGTACCAAGCCTCAAATCCCTGGGTTTGTCGGGTCAGGATCTGATCGATTCCGGAGTCTTCCTTCTGAACATGCAGATGGCCGGCATGCTCATCGGGGGCATCATTTGGGGAATTCTGGGCGACCGGAAAGGGCGGCTCAAGATCCTGTTCGGTTCTATTTTCCTGTATTCCGCGGCCAATATGGCGAACGGCATGGTATCGTCGCTTCAGTCATTCGCGATCCTGCGGTTTCTGGCAGGCATCGGGCTCGCCGGCGAACTGGGCGCGGGCATCACACTCGTTGCCGAGATCCTTCACGCGAGCGTCCGGGGGTACGGCACCATGCTTGTGGCCTCCGTAGGAGTTTCAGGTGCGATCCTGGCGAACATCGTCGCCGGCGCTTACAGCTGGCGGAACGCTTTCATCATAGGCGGCGTGCTCGGTCTCCTGCTGCTCGCCGCGCGCGTCACGGTTGCAGAATCCGGCATGTTCCGATCGATGGATGCAAAGAAGGACATGAGGCGAGGCGCCTTTTCCGCGCTTTTCAACGACCGCGGCAGGTTCCTGCGCTATCTCAACTCGATCCTGATCGGCGTGCCGATCTGGTTTGTTGTCGGCATTCTCATTACCTTTTCACCGGAGTTTGCGAAGTCGCTCGGGACAACAGGTCCGGTGTCCGCCGGCAACGCGGTTATGTTCTGCTACCTGGGACTCGTCTTCGGGGACCTGACGAGCGGGCTTCTGAGCCAGGCGTTCAAGAGCAGGAAGAAGGTCGTGCTCCTGTTCATGATTCTGACGCTTGCTGCCATTGCCGTTTATTTCCATCAGGGAAGCAGGAGTCCGGCGTACTTCTACGGGGTCTGTCTGGGGCTTGGGTTCGCAGCCGGGTACTGGGCCATCTTTGTGACCATTGCTGCTGAGCAGTACGGCACGAACCTGCGCGCCACGGTTGCGACAACGGTGCCAAATTTTGTGCGAGGCATGGTCGTTCCCATAACGCTCCTGTTCCAGCTCTTCCGCAGATATGTGGGGCTCGAACTCGGTGCGCTTGCGGTGGGAGGCATCTGCTTCGCCGCAGGATTCATCGCCCTGGCCTTTCTCGAGGAAACGTTCCACAAGGACCTGGACTATTACGAGGAGCTCCCTTGATTCACCGATACGGCAGCCATTTCTCCGCTGCACCGCGGTATGTGCAAGAATAGCGAGGCCCATCATGATTATGCTCAGACAACGAGCATTCATGTTTCATTTTCTCTGCAACCCGTGATATACTTGTTGAAGTTGGATAGTCTCGATTCCTGGTATGCTGATCCCCCTGAAACGATGGCCGCTGAAAGCCGTGATATTAATTCTCTTTCTTCTGGCGGCAGTGCCGTTAATTTGCCTCGCGGGGGAAAGGACCGTTCTCTTTCACGAGGATTTTCAGACACTCGACAACTGGAGGCCTTTCTATTTTCCAAAAATCGAGAAGCATTCAGTGTATTCCATTGTTCATCAGGACGGTCGTACGGTCCTGAAAGCGGAAAGCAATGCCTCCGCATCGGCGATGGTGTTCAAGGAATCCTACTCCGTGTACGAGTATCCCATGGTCCGGTGGCGGTGGAAGGTGGATAACGTATACGCAAAAGGCTTGTCAGGGGTGAAGGCCGGTGACGATTATCCAATGCGCGTGTACATCATGTTCGAGTACGATCCGGAACAGGCCGGCGCGTTCGAGCGTCTGGAGTACGGCATTGCGAAAAAAATCTACGGCTACTATCCGCCGCAGAGCAGCATCAATTACGTCTGGGCGAACAAGGAAGAAGGCGAGCGGATTGTAACAAGCCCGTACACGGATCGGGCGAAGATGGTTCTCCTGCAGCGGGGCAAAAAAAATGTCGGCGTGTGGCAGGATGAACTCGTGGATGTGCTTGCTGATTACGAAAAGGCATTCGGTACGAAACCGCCTGTACGAGCCCGGATCGCGATCATGAACGATTCGGACAATACGGGCGAACAATCGGTATCTTACATGGAGTTTATCGAGGTGTTCCGATGACAGATCAAACCTGCATTCTGCTCTTTGTGAAAGCCCCGGAAAAGGGACAAGTAAAAACGCGCCTCGCCGCGGACATAGGCGGCGACAGCGCACTTCGTTTGTATGAGTGCCTGGTGCTGGATTCCGTTGAAATCCTGAAGCGATCAGGGATTCCATTTCGTATTTGCTATTCGCCGCCCGAGGCGCTTGATAAGCTTCAGAACTGGCTCGGCAGGGATATCGTCTTCCTGCCTCAATCAGGCGCGGATGTCGGCGAGCGGATGGAGCGTGCGTTTATCCACTTGTTCCAGGAGGGGATGCAGCGAGTTATTATTATCGGCAGCGATATCCTGGGTTTGTGTAACGAGATGCTCGAGCATGCCTTGCATGAACTCGACTCCCACGATACCATCATCGGCCCCGCACTCGACGGTGGCTATTACCTTATCGGGTTCACGGAGAAAGGATTCGAACGAGCGGTATTCCAAAATATGACCTGGAGCACGGACACCGTCTTCGAGGAGACGATGAGGAGATTGGCAAAATCGGGACACAAAGTCAGCGTGCTTCCTCAACTGAGGGATATTGATCGTAAGGAAGATATGGAGGAGTTCCTCGAATGCTCGTGCAGGCAGGATGAAATTCCAAGGACGATGGCGTTTCTCCTCGATGAGATGCGCGCAGGTTTGTCGTGATGCAATGGACACGAAACCGGTTATTCTCTTTTCAGTTCTTGTCGTCATTTTTATTTTTGAAGGCATCTTTCCTCACCGAAACGGAACGCGGCACCGGTTCCAGCATGGGCTGCCCCATGTTGTCACCGCCGTGCTGAACGGCCTGATCACGCGCTTTCTCCTGCTCGGAATAACGGTCCTGGTCATCGGGTGGGCAGAGCACCGCACCCTGGGACTGGCGCGCCTGGGAGCGCTTTCCGGTGCCGGCCGGATGATCACCGTTTTCATCCTGTTCGATATCTGGATGTATGTCTGGCACCGCGCGAATCATCAAATCGGGTTTCTCTGGCGCTTTCACCGGGCTCATCACTCCGACACCGCAATGGACACGACAACTGCCTTGCGCTTCCATCCAGGGGAACTTGTGCTGTCAACGTTCATTCGGCTTCCCATCATCGTGCTGCTCGGCATGAGCGTGGAAGAACTCGTCATGTTCGAACTGGTTTTGAACATCTCCACATATTTTCACCACAGCAATCTCGCCATCCCGGATGCGGCAGACCGCATTCTGCGCATCGTCATCGTAACCCCCAATATGCACCGGGTGCACCATTCTGTTGTATTCGATCAAACGAACTCGAACTACACCAGTTTGCTGTCTGTCTGGGACCGTCTTGCACGATCGTTCCGGATGCGGCACGACATCACTGCAATTACCTTCGGTTTGCCATGGTTCAGGGAGGAACGGTATCAGCGGTTCTGGGGATTCCTGATAACGCCCTTCATATGACGTATGCACAGGCTCTGCCTTTGAAAGTAAACAAGATTTTGGTATAATAACGCCGTAATGCTTCGACGGGATTACCGGATAAAGTCCGACGAAGAAGTAAAATTTTATTAGTCCCGTTATCCAGACAGTCATTTATTCATTTCGTCTTATGACGATCAGGAGGAAAACGATGAATCTGAAACCGATGCATGATTGGGCCGTGATCCGGCCGTCAGAAGCAATGGCGGTGTCCGCGGGAGGGCTTTACATCCCTGATACGGCAAAGGACAAACCGCAGGAAGGCACAGTAGAGGCCATCGGTCCGGGTGCATACGAAGAGGAAAAGCGCACGAAGAAAACCGACGAAAAGAAGGAACGGCGGTTCATCCCCACCACCGTGAAGCCAGGGGACCGTGTGCTCTACGAAAAATACGCCGGCCAAACCTACAAAATTGCAAACGAGGAGCTGGTTCTTGTTCGCGAGCGCGACATCCTCGGCATCCTGCTCGAAAAAGCGGTTGCACCGAAACCTTTGCCGCCTCTCCAGATTCCGGCGACTACGGCACAGAAGACTTCGTCTGATATAATGGTCCGTGCTGCTGACAAGGGTGCATTGACAGGCAAGACCGGAGCGCCCAAAAAAGCAGCCAAGAAACCTGCTCCCAAAAAGGCTGCACCGGCAAAGGCCAAGCTGAAAAAAAACGCTGCGAAGAACAAGGCTGCAGCGAAGCCGTCCCGAAAAACCGCAAAGAAGAAAAAAACGAAGACGAAGAAAAAATGAGAATACGGAAAAGTTTGCCGCTGGATGTACACGAAGCGTAAAGGAACAGCTATTGTTGTTCCTTTGCGCCTCTCTGAGGCAGATCCAGCGTTGTTTTTTTCGCATTAATATGATTGCGATGGGCAGCATAAGATGTGGGAAAGGATGCACATGGAAGACGAATTTGTTTCACGGGAAAAGAAGGTCCTTTCAATCATTGAGCAGGAGATCAAGGACGGCGAAGAAATGGCCGCAGCAGTCCGGCATATCGCCGAGAAGCTGTTGTTCACCGAAAAAGGTTACGATGCAGCCGATGTGCGCAAGAACGTCGTTTTCGATGTGACTCTCGGCACGGAGACCGTGCAGTCGGGTGTGGATTTCCTTATCTCGCTTGACAGCCGGAACGCCATGATCATCAAGTGCGCCGCAGGCTCGTTGTCATCACGCGAGCGGCAAGTAGTTGCAGCAGCGCGCGTGCTCGGCGGCGTACCCCTGGCAGCGGTTATGGACCCGTTGAGCGCGGTCGTGCTCGATTCAGCAACCGGAAAGACGATCGGTGAAGGATTCGAGGCGATACCCACGAAAAAACAGCTGTCTTCGCTGATCGCCGGCCGGGAGATCAAACCGCTCGCGCCTGAGAAACTGGAGCGGGAAAAGCGGGTATTGCTTGCGTTCGACGCCATCGCATGCTGTGTGCCGCAGGGAGCGGACGGCGGTGTTGCGCTGGACCGTGATGATCCCTGCAGCCATGGGTAGCGGAAAAAGGAGACAATGAACAGGGCATCGAGGGCTGTTATTCTCTTTATTGCACAGGGCGCCTATTCCGGCAAATTTCCCATCGCACCCGGCACCGCGGGTACGTTGGTGGGCATCATTTTCTATTTGGGTATTAAAGAATTTTCCCTCCTGTTTTATAGCATCGCGTGCACAGTTGTGCTCCTCCTTGGAACATGGTCCGCGGGTAGGGCGGAAGACCTTCTCGGGTGCAAGGATTGTCCATCTATCGTAATAGATGAAATCGCGGGGTATCTCATTTCACTTTTCCTCATTCCTTTTTCCTGGACAGCCGTGGCTGCGGCATTCTTCCTTTTCCGTTTTTTCGACATCGTGAAACCCTGGCCCCTGCATGACCTCCAGAGCATCAAGGGAGGCCCCGGCGTCATGCTCGACGATATTGGTGCGGGCATCTATACGAATCTTATCCTCCAGGCCGGCGTGCGCCTCGTGTTCTCATGAACCAGATAACTGAAGAAACGTTTGAACGGCTGCTTCGCTCTTTTATCGGCGCCGAACAGATTGACCTTCGGAGTGTTTCCTTCATCGATCCGTATGGCATGCTGGGACTTCTGGAAATCGGCGAGCTGTGCATGCTCGAAGACGTGAAGAAAACCATCCTGCTTCCGAACGCAGGCGAGGTCTGCACGTATCTCTCTCGGATGAACTTCTTCCCTCACGCAAAGAGATATTTCTCATTTGATGAGCAGTGCGCGGGAGCCGCGAAGACAAATAGCAAATCGGATTCCGACGTGCTGCTTGAGATCACACCCATCGAGCGTTCGAATGATATTCACCATATCGTGGGCGTGGTGCGCGACCGCGCTCAGGCAATCCTTGCCAGACACCTGCATTACGATGACCGGGCGATCAACGGCTTCATCGTCGCCCTGTCCGAGGTCTGCCAGAACATCATCGAGCACAGCGAGAACAAGGGGTTCGTGGGAATTCAGAAATACCGGTACCAGAGCCTGAACAAGAACATCGTCAAGATCGCGGTCATGGATGTGGGCGTCGGGTTCCGGAAGTCCCTGTCTGCGAGGTTCCGCTTAAAAAGCGACCTCGATGCCATCGACAAGGCCCTGCTGCACGGCGCATCCCGGTACGAGGACGAGGGCAGGGGCCACGGCCTCGCAGGCGTGCGCAAGTTCGTGACGCAATGGCAGGGCAAGCTCTCGATCCGCTCAGGCACCGCGCGTCTCGCCATCATTCCTTCCTGGGCCCGTGGCAAGCCGCAAGAGCGCGGCCTCACAAAATTCCCCGGCGCGCAGATCAATATCATACTTCCCGAGGTCGTGAAATAACTCTTACGAGGAGCCTCTCCCAATACACCCGACCGTCATTCCCGAATGCCTCTATCGGGAATCCAAAAGCCTTATTCTTTTATTCCAATTTTTCCCCTTGACAAACCTCTCCTAATATGGTTCAATTGAATCAATTGAATTTAAATGATTCTGAAACAGGAGGCAACCATGGTGGAGAGGCTGAATCATGAAGAATTCGTGAAGAAGGCGATCGTGAGCCTGAGAAAAGAAGGGTTCAAGGGCATTCATACGGTCTATTCCGGTTTTAACGATGCTTTTAAAAAGTATTATGAGGGGGATAACCCCATTGAGGCGACGAACAAACTGGCCAAGGACGGCAAAATCGTGCTCCGGCCGGTCAAGGGCGGGGTGATGCTCTATCTTCCGGAAAACGCCCCTGCGTCGGCAGGCAGGAGCGCGGAGGAAATTTTAAAGAAGATGGGGTTGTGATGACATATTAAGATGTTATGGTCTTAAGGTCACAAATTGTGACCTTAAAGGCGCAGACGTGAGGGCCGCATGAAGGCAATTGTACATTCAGAGATGATTACGCGAAAAATCTACCTGATCCGCGGGCAGAAGGTCATGCTTGATAGCGATCTCGCAGAACTTTATGGAGTGACAACAAAGAGGCTTAATGAGCAGGTACGGCGTAATGCTGAACGATTTCCAGCAGACTTTATATTTCAGCTTTCGCCGGAGGAGTACGATATCTTGAGGTCGCATTTTGCGACCTCAAGTTTAAAGCACGGCGGGCGCAGACACCCGCCCTATGTATTCACCGAAACAAGCTACGGACGCTATCTGGAAACAGGCTGAACCAGTCATTTATGGAGCTTATGCCGTCAAGTAGATTGTATTAACGAAGTCAAGGTTTCCTATGCCCACTAAAACCGAAGATAAAGTCACCTACGACTTGTATAAGCTGCTCAAAGACGAACTCGGCAACGGGTCCAAGGACCTTGTCACCCGGCCGTCAGGCCAGACGATCCGGGAGCGGATCGAGCAGGATCTCGAGAAGGAGCCGGACGGGACGGTGATTGCGCTCGATTTTTCGAAGATCGGGGTGATTGACTACTCCTGCGCCGACGAGATTGTGACCAAGCTTCTGTCGCGGCTCCTGTCCGGGGAATACGGGGACAAGTACCTGCTGCTTACCGGGCTGAACGAGAACCAGAAAGAGAACATCGAGGTCGCGATCGAGCGCAAGGATCTTGCCATTGCAGCGGATCTCAGGAACGACGGCCGGGTGGTGCTGGGAAGCCTGAACAATTATCTCAAGGACACCCTCGACTTCATCATGAAGAAAAAGAAGGCGACGGCAAAGGACCTCGCTGAAGCGAAGAAGATCGAGGCGAATACGAGCGGCACGCGGCTTTTGAACCTGTACAAAAAGCGGCTCGTGAAACGGGTCGAGGAACTCCGCAGCGACGGAAAAGTATGGTCCTATGAACTTCTGTAAGGGGTCTCAAGTTGACTGCGTTCGAAAGGCGATGAAAAAATGATTGCTGTTTATCGATTCAGAAGTAATCTGCTTTGTAATTATCCATGGTTACGAGGTTTCTCATGCGCGCTGAAATCATAGCAACAGGCACCGAATTGCTGACCGGCGGTTCCGTGGAAACGAACTCCATCTTTCTCGCCGAGGAACTCATGCTCCTGGGTCTCGGCACCGCATTCAAGACCGTGGTCGGAGATGATGAGAAGGACATGGAAGATGTGCTCCGGCGTGCTTTGGAACGCTCTGATGCGGTGATCATCACCGGCGGGCTCGGGCCTACGGAAGACGACATCACGCGCAAGGTGATTGCAAAAATAACCAAAAAAAGGCTCATCCTGAACGAAGACGCGCTCAAGTCCATTCATGCGCGGCTCTCCGGCAGGCCGCGGGACATCGTCATGGCAAACGAGCGGCAGGCGCTCATTCCTTCGGGTGCGCGGCTGCTCCAGAATCCGGCCGGCATTGCGCCGGGTTTCTATATCGACGAAGAAGGGCCGTTCCTCGCAGTGCTTCCCGGCGTGCCGAACGAGATGCGCGCCATGTTCAGCGAAGGACTGAAGCCTGCACTGGCAAATCGCTTCAGCCCGAAGGGCGCGGTCAGAAGAAAAGTGCTCCGCACCTGCTCGCTGTCGGAATCGGCAGTGAACCAGGCGCTTCAGGACATCCTGCGCCGGAGCGAACCCATGGTCGGCCTGTCCGTGAAGGGCGCGGGCGTGGATGTTCGCATTATTGCCCGCGGTCTGAACGCGGAGCAGGCGCAGGCGGGCATCGACCGTACCGAGGCAGCAATCCGGGAAAAGCTCGGGGACGCAGTGTACGGTGTGGACGGCGTGGAAATGGAAGAGGTGGTCGGCGCGCTCCTGAAGCAGCGCAGGATGAACCTGGCGGTTGCGGAATCCTGCACCGGTGGCCTGATCGGCGCGCGCATCACGAACATCGCCGGGAGCTCCGAGTATTTTGAACGCGGCGCGATGGTGTACAGCAATATTGCGAAAACAGAGATGCTCGGCGTGCCGGAGAAACTCATCGAGAAACACGGCGCGGTGAGCAGCGAAGTCGCGGCGGCCATGGCCAGGGGAATCAGGGATGCAGCGCGAACATCACTGGGACTTTCCGCGACCGGCATCGCCGGTCCGGGCGGCGGGACTGAAAAAAAACCGGTGGGACTGGTGTACGTAGGCCTTGCTTCGCCGTCGGGTGTTACGACCGAAAAATTTCATTTCCTCGGCAACCGCGAACAGATCCGCATGCGCGCTTCGCAGATGGCGCTCGATATGGTGAGACGGTACTTGATCTCGTAGAGAGAAAATAAGGTGGGGTATGAGAGCCTTTATCGCCATAGAAATCCCCGATGAGATTAAGAGGGAGATCATCGGGCTCCAGGAGCAGTTGAGGGAGACGAAAGTTGATGCGAGCTGGCCGCGGCCCGAGGGGGTGCACCTGACGCTTAAGTTCCTGGGCGAGACCGCTGAAGCGCGGATCGCCGAAATCATGAACGGCATCAGAACGGCTGCCCGGGGCACAGGTCCGTTCCGGCTCGAGGTGAAGGGAATGGGCACGTTCCCCAACCCCAGGAACGCGCGGGTCGTCTGGATTGGCTTCGGAGGTGAAATCGAGAAACTGACGAGGCTTCAGGTTGCGGTCGAGGACGCTATGGCATTCATCGGCATGGCGCGGGAGGAGCGGGCCTTCACGCCGCACCTTACCGTGGGAAGAATCAAATTCATCCGCGCGCGCGACAAATGGCTCAAAGCGCTGGATGAGGTGAAGGACATTATCCTGCCGGGATTCGATGTGGAAGCCGTGAGCCTGATGAAAAGCGAACTCAAGCCGTCAGGCGCAGTATATACGGAGATGGGAAGGGTGGAGTTGAAATGACAGCATATCCGGTCAGCACGAAGCGGAGAAGTCAACCCCTCGCTCGGCCGCGCAAATCGCGCTGATTGCGTGCTGCGATTATAGAGGCCGGAGAAGAGGGATCACATAAACATTTTACTTATTCGTACCGGGGGAGCAGCGCTCCCGTGCGCGTCTTTCGTTCAGGGCTGACTTCTCCGGGATCACCAATATGCAGGGTAGGGAAGGTCTAAGTCACATAAACGGCGAGCCGCGCGGCGGCGAAAGGAGAAGGAACATGGCGGACAAGGAGAAAATAAAAGCATTGGAACTGGCGGTAGGCCAGATTGAGAAGCAGTTCGGCAAGGGGTCGATCATGCGGCTCGGCAAGGAGGAGGTGCCGCCGAACATCGCGGCGGTCTCGACGGGATCTCTGGGCCTCGACATTGCGCTGGGGATCGGCGGCGTGCCGCGAGGCAGGATCGTTGAGGTCTACGGGCCGGAATCATCGGGCAAGACCACGCTCACGCTCCACATTATCGCCGAGGCGCAGAAAGCGGGCGGCCAGGCGGCGTTCATCGACGCGGAGCACGCCCTTGACGTGACTTATGCGCGCAAGCTCGGCGTGCGCACCGACGACCTGCTCATATCCCAGCCCGACACGGGCGAGCAGGCGCTCGAGATCACCGAGACGCTTGTCCGAAGCGGCGCCATCGATGTGATCGTGGTGGACTCTGTGGCCGCGCTCACGCCACGGGCTGAGATCGAGGGAGAGATGGGAGACGCGCATATGGGGCTCCAGGCGCGGCTCATGAGCCAGGCGCTTCGAAAACTCACCGGCGCCATCAGCAAGTCCAACACGACGCTCATTTTCATCAACCAGATCCGCATGAAGATCGGCGTCATGTTCGGGAATCCCGAAACGACCACGGGCGGCAACGCGCTCAAGTTCTACGCCTCGGTGCGGCTCGACATCCGCAAGGTCCAGGCCATCAAGGAGGGCGATGAGGTGACCGGCGGCCGGGTGAAGGTAAAGGTGGTAAAAAATAAGATCGCGCCGCCCTTCCGCAGCGCAGAGTTTGATATAATGTTCAACGAAGGGATATCCAAGCTTGGAGAAATCATTGACATCGGCGTGGAAAAGAATATTATCGAAAAGAGCGGCGCCTGGTTCTCCTACAACGGCACCCGGATCGGCCAGGGCAGGGAGAACGTGAAGCAGTTCCTGCACGAGCATGCGGACATGGCCGCGGAGATCGAGGCCAGGGTCCGGCAGGCGAACGGACTGCCGGTCGCCGCAGTCCCTGCTCCGGCGGGGGAGACGGCTCCGCCCAAAGAGAAAGAAAAGGAATCATCCGCTTCCGAACGGGGTGCGAAACCGGCAAAATCCCATCGGGCGGAAAAACTCGCGGAGGCATAAATGAACCTGAACGAACTGCTGAAGACCACCTTTGAGAAGCGCGCTTCGGACCTGCACGTCAAGGTCGGCGTCCCTCCCATCCTGCGCATCGACGGAAGGCTTGTGCCGCTTGAAACAGAGAAGCGCACAACCCAGGAGGAGGCGCTGAATGTCGCGCTCAGCATCATGAACGCGAACCAGAAGACCAAGTTCAAGGAGCGCAATGAACTTGACATGGCCTATGCAGTGCCCGGTCTCGGCAGGTTCCGCGTAAATGTTTTCCAGCAGCGCGGCAGCGTTGGCATGGTCTTCCGCCAGGTCCCGGCAAAGATCCTCAACTTTGAGGACCTGATGATGCCTGTCGTGCTTCAGAAGATCGCGGCTGAGCAGCGGGGACTCATCCTTGTAACCGGAACGACAGGAAGCGGCAAGTCAACTACCTTGGCGGCCATGATCGATTTCATCAATACATCACGCACAGCAAACATCATTACGATTGAAGACCCCATCGAGTTCCTGCACCGTGATAAAAAGAGCATTGTAAACCAGCGCGAGATCGGGTCGGACACGTTCGGCTTCAGCGACGCACTCCGCAGCGCCTTGCGCCAGGATCCGGACGTGATCCTTGTGGGTGAAATGCGCGACTTCGAGACGATATCCACTGCAATCACCGCGGCAGAAACAGGCCACCTCGTACTGTCGACGCTCCACACCCTGGACGCGGCCGAGACGATCAACCGCATCATAACCGTATTTCCGCCTTATCAACAGAAGCAAGTCAGAATGCAGCTCGCCTCGGTCATCCGGGGCATCGTTTCCCAGCGCCTGGTTGCTCGTGCGGATGGCAACGGCCGCGTGCCAGCTGTGGAGGTCATGCTGGGGACATTATCCGTTCGCGAAGCCATCATCGATGAATCAAAGACGCGTCAGATCCCAACTCTTATTGCGGGCGGGCTGACGCATTACGGTATGCAGACCTTCGACCAATCGCTCCTGATGCTCTACAAGAAGGGATACATTACCTACGAAGAGGCAATACTCACTGCGAGCAATCCAGACGATTTTGCGCTCAAGGTCAAAGGCATACAGTCAACGAGTGATTTGACCTATGAAGAAGAGGAAAAAAGAAAGCCGGCTGCAAAGCCTGCAGGGGGCGGCACGGAGTTCAAGATTGAGAGATTCGGAGATAAGTAGTTCGGAGTTGTCTGAGCCGGGTTCGGATTGTGCAGATGCAGCTACGAATGACAACGGTTCCTCGGCTCGAGCGAAAAATACAGCATATCGGTTGCTGGCTTTTCGACCGAGAAGCCGAGCAGAACTTGTTACGAAGCTCAAAGAACGTAAGTATGGTGAATCAGTAATCGGGATGGTAGTCAAGGATCTGGAGCGATACGGTTACCTTAACGACCGTCGTTTTGCTGAGCAGTGGGTGATCGGCCGGATGCAGATACGGAGCATGGGCAGGCGGCGGTTGGAACAGGAACTGAGAAGCAAAGGCCTCGATTCTGATATTATCCGGGACGTGCTCAGAAATGCGATCTCTACGGATGAAGAATGGTCAATCGCTCAGAAGGCCGCTGCTAAGAAACTTCAGACTATGAAGAATCTCGACGTGGCTGTGCAAAAGCGAAGACTCGCCGGGTATCTCGAGCGGAAAGGGTTTACTTCTGAAATAATACGTTCAATTACGCGAACAATATCCTCGGGGAGAACTTAGTATGATGAGGAGGTTTAAAACAGACGGAATTACTATGGTCCCACTATACCCTAGCGTATATGAATAAAAACATAGGATACGGCAGAAAATTGAACGCGCCGAACGAGCATCTGATGGCACTCTCCTGAGGAAGAATGTTTTTTTATAAAGTCTCCTCCCCGCTGGCACGTCTAAGACTATCCACCCTGTTTTAGTTTGTTCTGAGCCCTCAATTCACAATATCCCCCCTTGGCAGCAATCTTGGAAAAAATATTGCGTATCACCCATATAATCTTAATAAAATCATTTCTCTATAAATACCGTAGAAAGATAAGTGGCCCGTTTAAGATAAAATAAAAACAGTTATTTGATGGCTTCAAAATTCTATTGAAATAACAATAAGAAACCAGGATGCTAATGGTCCTCAAATAACTATATCCTTTTGTCACACAGCAATATTGTCAGTAACTCTCTGACAAAACTGGATAAAAATAGTCCTCAAAATATAACTTGACATGCATATTGTTTTATGCTAAATCAGACGTGCAAAGTCCTATATAACACAAGAAATGAGGTATTTATAATGGATTTGGTTAATGTCAACAAACTGGGAGTCGCAAAAGGTACAGCAGTGGAAGACGCTGCAATGGCAAATTTCCGCGGTGAGACGACAGAAGTAGGTCTGTACCTGGCTATGGCGCGCCAGGCTCAGCGTCAGGGGTATCCTGAAGTTGCTGAAGCGTTCAAACGTATAGCGTGGGAAGAAGCGGAGCACGCAGCACGTTATGCTGAGATGCTTGGTCTCATTTCCGAACAGACCAAGGAAAATCTGGAAAAAATGATGAACGGTGAAATCGGTGCGAACCGCGGAAAGCGCGAAGCCGCCGTAAAAGCTAAAGAAGTGAATGTGGATGAGGCTCATGACCTTTTCGATGAGTCCTCCCGTGATGAGGCTCGCCACGCGATGATGCTGAAAGGCCTTCTGGAAAGGTTCTTTAAATAATCATGCTGGTAACGAGGGAAACCGACTACGCAGTGCGGTGTGTGCTGTTTCTGGCACATGAAAAAGATCAGGTGGCGAGTGTAGGCGAAATAGCCGACCAAATGCATATACCAAAAAGCTTTTTGGCTAAGATTCTCCAGCGGCTGGTCCGTGAGGGCATAGTCGAGTCCATTCGCGGTGTGAATGGCGGGTTCCGCCTTCTGAGAGACCCTGCACATATCACCCTGTTGGAAGTGTTGACAGCTATCCAGGGTGTGGCGCCCGTGAACGCGTGTGCCATTGACAAACGTCGTTGCAATTTAAGTTCGCGGTGCGGGGTCCATCCTATCTGGATTGAAATCAGGAGGGATATCGAACGGCGTCTCGCTTCTCAAACGATTTCCGGTCTGATAGACAGCAGGTAACAGTCGAAACGAGCATGGGTACAACCTTTCATGCGCCGGATGTCCGCAAAGACAGCCGGAGGTTGTGATCACCCATTTCCGCGCCATGCCGTTGCAATCTCAACCTTATAGATGAGAGGGGGGATAGGATGCAACGATCCGCGCAATAACGGGAAAATTCATTTTTTAAGCATTTTTCGTCCGCCGTAAATAGGATGCATGACATCCTATATAACACTGCAAGGAGGTTTCCTCATGTCGGAGGCAACAGTTTATGAGTGGAAGCCTGTCAAAGGTTTCGCACTCTCCGGGTTGTTCTGGGGAGCGGTGTCCATCGTGATCGGGCTGTTCATCTCGATCCAGCTCTGGATGCCGGAATTGAACTTCCCGCCCTTTCTTACCTACGGAAGACTGAGAGCGGTTCATATCAATGGTCTCGCTTTCGGATTCGCCGTGGCTGAGATTTTTGCGCTTAGTTACTACATGGTCCAGCGCCTGACAAAGCGGCCGCTCATGTTCCCGAAACTGGCCATGGTGCAGCTCTACATCTTCAATGTCGCCATTGTTGCTGCTGCGCTGTCACTCTTGATGGGTTACACCCAATCCAAGGAATATGCCGAACTTGAATGGCCTCTTGACATCGGCGTCGTTATTCTCTGGGTCATGTTCGCGGTAGTGATTTTCGCCACAATCATCAAACGCAAGGAAGAGCAGATGTATATTTCGCTCTGGTATATGATCGCGACAATAATAGCCGTCGCCGTTTTGTACATCATCAACAACCTCTCCATCCCCGTCGGTCTCTTCAAGTCTTATTCGATCTTTGCCGGTGTAAACGACGCGAACGTGGAATGGTGGTATGGTCACAATGCTGTAGGTTTTGTATTTACGACGCCTATTCTCGCGATCTTCTACTATTATCTTCCGAAGTCCACAGGTCTCCCGATTTACAGCCATCGTCTCTCGATCGTGGCCTTCTGGTCTCTTATCTTCGCCTACCTCTGGACCGGAGCCCATCATCTGGTCTACACGCCGCTGCCGGACTGGATCCAGACTGTCGGTATCGCGTTCACAATATTCATGATTGCTCCGTCATGGGGCTCCGTGGTGAACGGCTACTATACCATGGGCGGCAACTGGGATAAGATGAAGACGAATTACCTTACCAAGTTCTTCATTCTCGGGATCACCTTCTACGGTCTGCAGACCGTTCAGGGGCCGACCCAGAGCTTGCGCGCGGTGAGCCAGCTTGTGCATTACACTGACTGGGTGCCCGGCCATGTCCATATGGGAACCATGGGCTGGGTAGCCATGACCGTCAGTGCGGCTATGTATTACACAATCCCGAAGATCTATAAGACCGAGATTTACAGCGTAAAGCTTGCAAACGTCCACTTCTGGCTCGTGCTTATCGGTCAGCTCATATTCTCGATCACCATGTGGATTCTCGGCATCCAGCAGGGAACGATGTGGAAAGCGATTTCGCCCGAGGACGGAAGTCTCACGTACACGTTCATGGAGTCACTTATCAATAACTATCCCTATTGGAAGATGAGGACCGTGGGCGGCGCCATCTTCGTGGTTGGTATGGTGGTCTTTGCATTCAATATCGTCATGACATCCGTTTCTGCCGGCAAATCTACTCAAGCGGACAGCAGGCCAGCCGTCGCGGGGGGGAGGTAATCATGGCCGGGACACTTTACAAAAAACCGATACTCTTCACCGTTGTTGTTACGCTTGCAGTTCTGGTCGGCACGATCGTCATGATGGTTATGCCCATGTTCAGCTCGAGCATGCACCCGAAACTGCAGAATCTGAAACCCTATACTGCGTTGCAGCTTGCTGGTAGAGATGTCTATCAGCAGGAAGGCTGCTTCTACTGCCATACGCAGACAGTTCGTCCCCTCAAAGCGGAAGTGATGCGTTACGGCGAATATTCAAAGGCGGGTGAATTCGCCTATGATCAGCCATT
>DATHDE010000176.1:0-8676 GCA_035490495.1 Nitrospirota bacterium | reverse complement strand
TCCGGCCTGAGCTGCGCGACCTTGTCCACAGCCTCAACGCCGTCGCGCGCCGTTCCGATCACTTTGACCCCAGGGTCGGAAGAGAGCATGCTGGAGATGGCGTTCCGCATGAACGCCGAATCGTCTACAATGAGCACTTTTACGGTCATGGATATTCCTTCATATTCATCGTTGCGACCCGCTGAACAGGGGCGTGGTGCGGTTCCGGTCCGGTGCCTTACGTGCGAGAGCCGTTGACGCGCATGTAATCTCGCCCGCGAAGCTGTACGCCGCGAACACGAGAAACAACACCAAAAAAAGAGCGATGCTTTCTAGAATGCGTTTCATAACTCATTCCTTTGTAAAAAGGAGCCGGGACAAGCAGCTCGCAGCAAGAAAGAAAAGAATAAATGCGCGGGTTTTTTCGGCCCTTGCTTCTTGACCCTCGTGCCGCGTTTTCTAATGCACACCCTTGCTGTTGAAAAATGCTCCATACTTTTTATCGACGGCCAGAATATGTTTGGTGAGCCAGTCCTTCAGGAAATTCATGATTTCGACGGTCGTTACCTTGTCTTCCAGGTGCTGTGCTGCATATTCGGCCACCTTTTTCGTCAGTCTGTCATGGGCAAGTTTCTGCCCGGTATAGCCCGGATACCCGTGCTTCTGCATCAGATGTTCCTCGTGAGCGAGGTGCGTCTTGGTGTAATCAACCAGCCGGGTAAGGACCTCGCCGATCGTCGTCTTGCCTTTTCCGGAGCGCATGGCCTCGCGAAGCTCGTTGATGAGCTCGAACAGCCTCTTGTGCTCGGCATCCATCTCGGAGACATTAACGCTGTACTCCTCGGTCCAGACTATCCCTGTTTCGAGCGAACGCTGGGGCTGCAGCTTCGGCTGTGCTTGCTTCGTTGCCCCGACGGCAGGCCGCGTTGCATTCGGCGTTGCCGCAGGGACGGTGTGAGGCAGATTCCCGTTACCGCACTCACGCTTGACGCTGTCGAGAAGTTCGAAAACGGCAGCGGAAGCACCGTTCATCTCTTCGTAGAGCCGGCCAGCCCTGGCAGCGTCTCCTGCCAGATGCGCGTCGACAGCGTCTTTGGCCAGGGAATGGATCTTTCGGTGCGGTTCGGCGAGGGCCGCGTATGACTCGGACGAGCCGCACCTTTTTTTCCCGTCGTTCAGGTACCATTTGCCGAGACGGCATGTTTCGTGGGTGGGCAGGGTTGCTGCATCGAGTGTGATGTCGTTGTTGAGGTATGACCCGATCTTGTCCATGAAGATCCGGTGGTCGGTCTTGGCCAGATCGAAGATGAGATTGTCGCTCACCGACGTAGTGAGGGTGGAGGTGCCGCTGCGCAGATGCTCTGCCACCGCGGTAAGCGTGTTCACCTCGTGCATAACTTCTCCGGACATGGTCTCCATCTCCGCCGCAATATGCGAGGTCTGTTCGATGTTTCTGGCAACATCCTCGGATGCCGCGGACTGCTCCTCAACCGCCACGGCAATGCGCGTGATCTGGTCGCTCACCATCTGGACCGAATTCACCACGGACTGCAGTGTCTCGCCTACTTTTGCGATGAACTCCCTGGCGGAGGTCACCTCGGACGAGGTCGCGCCCATTACTTCCGCGGTCTGGCTTGACTCTTTCTGAACCGAGCCGATCTTGTCGGAGATCTCCGTGGTGGCTTTGATGGTCCGCTCGGCGAGCTTGCGAACTTCGTCGGCGACAACGGCGAATCCGCGGCCTTGCTCGCCGGCGCGGGCCGCTTCGATGGCCGCATTCAGGGCAAGGAGGTTCGTCTGGTCAGCGATGCCGGTAATGAAGGAAACGATGTCGCTGATCTCCCCGATGCTTTTATTGAGCTGCTCCACGCGGCTTGCGAGCTCGACGGTGGAGGTATAGACACTGTTGACCTTTGCGACGGCGTCATCAGTCACTTTTCTGCCTTCCGATGCGGTATTTTTCGCGCTTGTAGCGGATTCGGCAACGGCAGCGGCGTTCTTGGAGATGTCCGTGATGGTCTGGCTCATCTCCTCGGCGGAAGCCGCAATCTGGGACGCCTGGCCGGACTGTTTTTTTGCGCCGTCTGCCGTCTTGAACGTGCGGGTTTTGAGCGCGCTTGCGCTGTCGACCAGCTCATTCGAGGAGCGCATCAGATTTGAAATGATTTTGTCGTAGGTTGTGGTCATCGCGTTTACGGTCTTTGCGAGCTCGCCGAACTCGTCCTTGCGGTCCTCGGCCATGTGTACGGTGAGGTCGCCCTGGGCGATCTGTTCGAGATTGCTTTTAAAGTCGTTGAGCGGACGGCGGACGCTGCGGACCATTATCATACTGATGAATAAACCGAAAAAAAGGGCCCCGGCGCCGAGGACGATGGCGGATATCTTTGTCCGGCGGTAGACACGGCTTGCGTCAGCTGCGAGTGTCTGGGAGAGATTTTCCTGTCTTTTTGCCAGGTCGTCCAGACCGTCGAGCCACTGCCACTGGACCTTTCGCACTTCGTTGATGAGCAGGGAGATGCCTTCATCCGACCTGTTTGACACACCGAGCTGTACGACTTTGTCCCATAAGGGGAGCGTTGCTTTTTTCCCGGCCTGGAGTTTTTCGAGGATCTCCTTGCTTTTGTCGTCGTGCTTCATGGCCAGGAGCGCATCCTCCGCCTTGCGGTAGCGCTCCTCGGCCTCGCTGCGGCGGCCGACCTCCTTCTCCTTGGCATCTTTGTCGCGCAGGAGCAGGATATTCCTGAGGATCACGGCCTCGTGTCGGGCGAAGAAGCGCATCTGCTGCACGAGGTCGGTCTTCCGGTTGTTATCGTTCACGATCATGTCGAGCTGCTTCTGCATGTCCGCGAGGCTGGTCAGGCCAATGACCAGAATGACCGTCATCAGAACAAGCAGGATGATGGAGACGGAGTTCATTCGCCTGCAAACCTTCGTATTGTTCAGAATATCAAGTGCGCTCATGCTGCGTTCCTCCGTTTCGGGTCAGAATCCAAGATCTTTCAAAAGATCGTCCACGTCCGACTGGGACACTTTCTCTGCAACAGCAACGGGCTCCCTGGTTCCGCTTTCGATTTTCAGGCCATAAATACTGATTAGCCGGACAAGCTCGTCTTCCAGGTCATGCACGAGACCGATGACCTTCTTGATTGTCTGGCCCGTCAGGTCCTGGAACGACTGCGTAGTCAAAACCTCGGTGAGATCGTCCTCAAGTCCGTTCTTGAATTCCTTCAAAAAAGCGACAGTCTCGGGAGGGCCCTGCACCTGGCGAATGTGTGCCGCGAGATCGTCCATGCGCAGAATGTACTTCTCGACGATGCTCATGGTGCGGTTCGCCGCTTCCTCGGTTTTTTCGATGACATACTGCAGTTTATCCACTGCGGTCGGGATTTCGGACTGGGCGATATCCTTGAGCTTCGGGTCGATGGCCTCTTTAAAGCTTTTGACCGCGTCGTGCAGTTTGCGCGTTATCTTGCCAACCTCCTTATAGAGATCGCCCTGGCCGTTTTTCACAATCTTTGCGATGGCAATGTCCGCTGCAGCATGATCGTGCTCAGTAACAGCAGTTAAGAAGTTCATGATATCAGTAAATATTTCACGCTGCACTGCACTCACATCGGCCGAGGCTTTCTGGATATACGATTGTGCGTTTCGCAATTCCTTGAACTGTACCGCACCGCCGATGGTCTGGACCGTTTTGGTGACTTCGACGGCTCCGTCGCCCGTATTTTTCGCGATTTCGGCAGCATAATCCTCGAGCAGGGTAAGGTCCTCAAGAGGGATGAGTTTCTTGATGTCCAGGAGCACAATGAGCCTGCCGTCGACCTTTGCCACACCCTCGACCTGTTCCGCTTTTCCATGGGAAAGGTTCTCGGGCGGTTCGATCTGGGATGCATCGATGCTGATCACGCCGGTGATCCCGTCCACAAGTACGCCGAACGTGATGCGGCCGCTGGCGATCACGATGACCTTGGTTCCGCCGTTTTCTGCCGCCCGAACATGGATCAGCTCCTTGAGATCCACGACCGGGATAACGCTGCCGCGCAGGTTTGTGATTCCCTTGAGGTAGAAGGGCGACTGGGGGATCCTGGTGATGTCGGGCAGGTTGATGATCTCCTTCACGCGCTTGATCGGGATGGCATATTCTCCCGTGCTGATCCGAAAGCCGATGTACTGTTGCACGATAACCTCCTCAATAGAATCCGGTTCCAGAGACCAGGGTCCCGGGCCCGGAGATCAGGGACAAAGATGCTGTCGCGTGCTTGCCTCGCCTGGCTCCCGGCTGCTGGACCCAGGCCCCTGACTTTTTACGCGGCTGCCATGCTGAAAGCACCCTTTGACAGGGTGGCCAGATCGAGAATGAAAACGACCTTGCCGTCGCCCGTAATCGTTGCGCCAAGAATGTACGACGAGCCGGTATTCACACCGGACACGGTTTTGATCACCACTTCCTCCTGTCCCAGGAGTTCATCCACACCGATGCAGAACCGCCTATCTCCGATGGCAACCACGACAGCATATTTGCAGCCGCCGTCGTTGCCTGCGGCGCCCGCGCCGAGTATGGTCGACAGCGTGAACAGGGCGTATACTTTTCCGCGGATGACGAGGGCTTCCGAGCCGCCCACAAAGGAAATGTCCTTTTTCGATACGGTCAGTGTTTCTTCGACCGGAGCGAGCGGAATGGCATAGCGTGCATTGCCGGAGCGGACCATGAGCGTCTGGATGATGGCGAGCGTGAGCGGAATGCGGATGGTGAACGTCGAACCTTTGTCCTTCGTCGACGTGATCTCGCAGGTGCCGTTCAATTTGGAAATGTTCGTCTTGACCACGTCCATACCCACGCCCCTGCCGGAGAGTTCGGTCGCGACCTCGGCGGTGGAGAACCCCGGCAGGAATATGATGTTTATGGCTGCTTCATCGGTCATGCGGACCGCTTCTTCTTCGGTAATCAGTTTTTTCTGGATGGCTTTGGCCTTCACCTTGTCGATATTGATGCCGCGGCCGTCATCGGATACTTCGATCACGATCTGATTGCCTTTCTGGTCCGCACTGATGGAGATGGTCCCCGCTTCGGGCTTGCCTTTGGCAATGCGCTCCTGGGGCGTTTCAAGGCCGTGGTCCACGGCATTGCGGATGATGTGGACCATGGGATCTCCGATCTGTTCGATCACGGACTTGTCCACTTCCGTCTCTTCACCCGAAAGTTTCAGGTTCACGGATTTCCCGAGGGGGCCGGAGATGTCCCGCACGAGGCGCGGGAATTTGCCGAACACCTTCTGAATAGGCTGCATGCGCATCTTCATGACGCCGAGCTGCATGTCGGACGTGATGAGGTCCAGGAAGGAAACGGCTTCGAGCAGGCTCTGCACGTCGTGGTCGTCGCTGTACTGGTGCTCGAGGCGGTTCACGATGTTCAGGAGACGATTCCGGACGAGCACGACCTCGCCGGTCAGGTCCATGACCTTGTCGATTTTGTTGACTTCAACGCGAAGCGTCTGGAGGGCTTCCTGCTTTTCCGGCTTGTCCTGAACTGCTGCCGCGGGGCCGGAGTCCGCATCTTTTGTCGCGTCCCCGGCTGCCTTTGCTTCTGCAAGGGGCGGCGGAGCTGCGGCAGGCTGCGCTTTCGCTTCAGGCGCCGGCAGTGCGGACGCCGCGGGAGCCGGTGCCGCTGCCGGAGCCGGAGCAGCTGGGGCCGCTCCTGAAGCCGCGGTCGCCGTGTCGAGCGCCTGTTTCAGAATCTCGACCATGGGCGCGGTATGCTCCTGCACGCCGTCCTTGTCCCGGACATGCTTGAGCAGAAGGCGCAGCATG
This sequence comes from Nitrospirota bacterium, assembly GCA_035490495.1. Classification (GTDB taxonomy): domain Bacteria; phylum Nitrospirota; class UBA9217; order UBA9217; family UBA9217; genus JAJYKN01. Next base: position 2,889 of record DATHDE010000176.1, on the reverse strand, counting down.
TCCACGCTTTTCAGGACCGCGTCCATGAGCGGACGGGAGATGCGGATATCGCCGTCGCGCAGCCGCTTCATGATATTTTCGGCATTGTGAGCCACATCCACGATGGACTGGAATCCCAGAAAGCCGGCGGCGCCCTTGATAGTATGCACGCCCCGGAACAGCTGGTTCAGGATTTCCTTGTCGTCGCCCTTGGCTTCGAGCTCCACGAAAAGGGGATCGATTTTGTCGAGCGTTTCCTCCGATTCCGTTACGAACTCGGAAATAATTTCTTCCATTTCATCAGGCATAATGGCTCCATTCAATTGCGGATTGCGGAATGCGGATCACGGAATCGGGAAGGTCCGCTTTTATTCCGCAATCTGAAATCCGCAATCCGAACTATGACTACTTTTTTCCCAGCTTCTCGAAGATGCGGTCCATCTTTTCCTTGAAAATCTCAGCCGTGAACGGCTTGACGACGTAGTTGTTCACACCCGACTGAATGGCTGCAACGACCTTGTCTTTTTCAGCTTCGGCCGTGACCATCAGGATGGGAAGGTCCTTGATCGCCGGGTCCTTCCGCACCGCCTTCAAGAGATCGAGGCCGTCCATATTGGGCATGTTCCAGTCGGTCACCATGAACTCAAATCCGCCGGCTTTTAATTTTGCCAGCGCCTGGGCACCGTCCTCAGCTTCCTCGATATTATCGAAGCCGAGTTGTTTCAAAACGTTTTTGACGATGCGGCGCATGGTCGAGAAATCGTCAACGACCATAATTTTCATCTTGTGATCAGGCATGGCTGCCACCTCCCTGAGCGAACATATTCTTCAATATATGGCGGATATTCTGCGTCACGACCTCGGCGGTCACGGGCTTGACCAGGTAGCCGTTCACGCCCACGGACATGGCTCGCTCCCGCTCCTCGGGGTCGGCCTCGGTCGTCACCATCAAAATCGGGATGTCTGCCTGCACAGCGCCGGTGCGCACGTTTTTCACGAACTCGATTCCGTCCATATAGGGCATGTTGAGGTCGGAAATGATGAGGTTCGGGTTTTCCATGCCGAGCTTCTCAAGGCCCTGGAGCCCGTTCTCGGCATAGGCCACCTCGTATCCTTTCGCCTTGAGATACAAACCGAGCAGTTTCCGCGTGGTTGAGTCGTCATCGACAATCAATATTTTCATGTGCTATGCCCTCTGATATGCAACGACCTTGTTGAATACAACAGGTTTGAACGCCCGTGTAACATTGTGCAGGCTCTCCGAGGAGCCGATGAAAAGATAGCCGCCCGGCCGCAGACTGTCGTAGAGCGACGATACGGCCTTCTGCTTGGCCTTGTCATCGAAGTAGATCAGCACGTTGCGGCAGAAGACCACGTCCATGCCCTGGACCTGGCGCGTCTTTGCAGGCTCGATCAAATTGATGTTCATGAACCGGACCATGCTTTTGATCGAGGTGTCGAGCTCGTGCGTCCAGCCGTTGCTCCGAAAATATTTTTTGAGGTACGGTTCAGGCACGTTGCGCATGGAATAGGACCCGTAGACGGCCTTTTTCGCTGCTTCGAGCACCTCGTTGCTGATGTCGGAGGCAACCACCTCGATGCGGCTGCAGACTTTCTTTTCGAGCAGCATCATGGCGAGCGTATACGGCTCCTCGCCCGTAGAGGAGGCGGCGGACCACAGCTTGATGTCCTTGGCCGGCTTCTGCGCGACGATTGCCGGAACGACATTGTCGACGCAGACCTGGAGCTGCTGCGGTTCGCGGAAGAAGTAGGTCTCGTTCGTCGTTATGGCATCGAACAGTTTTGCCAGTTCGTCGCCGTTGCTGCTGAACTTAAGGAGCGAGAGGTAGTCCTCATAGGATGCGAGATTGCGCTCCTGCAGCCGCCCGCCGAGCTTCTTTTCGACAAGATATTTCTTGGCATCGGAGATAAAGATGCCGCTCTTGTCATAAATGAAGTCCCGGAGCTGCTTGAACACGGGATCTGCAAGTACAGCGTTCATCATATGCTCTCCGCTATCTGGGCGACGCGCTCCCTGACCTGCCCGTCGCGGTGATTCTGAAGAGCGCTCAGGGTCACGGCCGCGACGTTGCCCGAATAGACGAGGGCGTCGATTGCCGAAAGCACGACTGGCGTTTCCGTATCATAGAGCAACGGGATCACGGATTTGACCGCTTCTGCGTCGCCCGAGTCGCCCAGTGCCTTGACCGCATACAGCCGCACCCACATGTCCTTGTCCCGGAGCGCTTTCTTAAGATCATCGACGGCAGAAAGCTGACCCAGAGCGATGACGGCTGTTTTCCTGACCTCTGCATCCTTATCCCGGAGCGCCTCGGCAAGGCGGCTATAGGCGCGCTCGTCGCGCCGGCGGCCGAGGCCGGCAAGCGCGGCCACGCGGACGGCGTGGTCGGTGTCAGCGGACAGGGCGAGAAGCATGTCCGTATTGTTCGTGCATCTGCCGACCAGTTCCTTGACGGGCGCCGGGAGCCCGGGCATGGCCTTTGCCACCCGCTCCTCGCTGATCATGAGAAGCGCCCGTATGTTGACTTCGAGCACGTCTTTGTAATTTTCCACAGCCAGGTGGCGCAGCAGGTGGTCAAAGGACTCGGCGTCCCTGATCCTGCCGAGCGCGGTCATGGCCGCGTTGCGCACATGGCCGTCGCGGTCGTCGACGCATTTCCTGAGGATGGCAAGCACCCTGTCGCCCCCGATGGCGGCGAGCGCGGGTACCGCGGCGCGGCGGACATCCCGCAGATCGCCATCGAGTACGGCTACAAGCTGGGGCACGGCATCCGCGCACTGCAGCTCGCCGAGGACTTCGATGGCTATTGCCTGCGAGCGAAACTTCGCTTCCTTGTCTTTGAGAACGGAGGTCAACGCCGGCACACACCCGAACGACAGGAGGGTCTC
>DATHDE010000175.1:0-4989 GCA_035490495.1 Nitrospirota bacterium | reverse complement strand
AATCGGCCGCGTCCCGTTGAACATGCTGAGGAAGCTGTTCCACGTCGTTTGCTTGATCTGGTAGTTCTCTACGATCGACGGGTTGTCGTCGAAATGAAAATCAGCGTGGAACGTGTTCGAATAGGCGATGAGTATCAAGACGGCAATGATTCCGAACGCAATCAGGTTGAACCCCTTCCGGGAGAAAAACTGGTCGATTCTTTCAGGTACAGTTGACATGCAGACCCCTTGTCGAACGGTGATAGGCCGATGGCGAAATCAATGCATCTGTGCGGCAAACCCTTGAAATGTAACACGGCACACGCTGAAAGTAAAGCTCATTTTCCTTTTCCGCCGTCCTCGCCTTTCCGGCTGCTGTCTTCCTTCAACTTCTGCAGCTCCTGCTTCAACAGTGCGATCTCCTGCGCCAGCTGTTTGTTCTTTTCCGTCACGCCCGAGATGACGACGGAAAAATGGAGCGTGATCAGCAGGAGAAATAAAAAGGCGAGCAGGAAGAGGAAGGATGGCGGATAGAATATCCCGAGCAGGCGCGCGATGTACTCCAGCAGCTGCCGCGACGACGACAGAACAATGAGGATGATCCCGGCCGCAAGCCACAGAAGCGAATAGCGCTCTTTGAGGCGCCCCCGTCTGATGAGTTCCACGACCGTGAGCAGGAGAAGTCCGCTTCCCACGACTGCCATGAGCTGTAGCAAATCCATCGCACTTACCTCACTTTTTTCATGAGATCGATGAACACGGCCATAAGGACTTTCGTCATATAGTACAGGGAACGCAGCGGCGTAATGGATGATCTTCCGCCCGTGCGCTCGCGCATGGCAACCGGGACTTCCAGCAGCCGCATACGCGCCTTGTGCAGCAGGACCAGGGATTCGACCTCGGGGTAGTCGTCGGGATAGATTCCTGCAAAGAATTCGATCACTCGTTTGTTCGCAGCGCGGAATCCTGATGTGCTGTCCGTGACTGCCGCCCCCATGATTCGGGACAGGACGAATGAGAAAATCCATATGCCGATCTTCCTGAACACCGGGGCTTTATACCCGCTGCGGAGAAGAAACCGGGAGCCCGTCACGATGTCCGCCGAGCCGTCGCGGAGGGGCTCGAGGAGCTTGGTGATCTCGGCTGCGAGGTGCTGCCCGTCGCCGTCGAACTGGATCGCGACGTCATAGCCGTTGCGCTGCGCATATACGTAGCCTGTCTGCACGGCTCCACCGATCCCGAGGTTGTAGGGCAGATCGAGCACGGTGACGCCCTTGTCCCGGGCGATGCGCGATGTCCCGTCACGCGACCCGTCATTCACCACAAGGATGGCCGCCTCAGGCGCATGCATGCGCAGGTCCTCGATGACTCCCGGGAGGCTTGCTTCTTCATTATATGCCGGTACGATGACGAGGGTTTTCATAGCGAATTCAATTAAATCACCCGGACGGATAAGCGCGGATTTCCGCGGATACACGAAAACAGATCGAATCGAACTAAATCTAGTTTACCGCAGAGATCGCAGAGGGTGCAGAGGATAAAGATGCCGGTTTTTCCGGCGATTTCTGCCTCCTCAACAATGAATAATCGCTTATTCCTCAATCATCACAGCATCTGATCTGATCAATCCGGAGCATTGTTTTCTTTCAATCTGCGTTCATCAGTGCTGATCAGCGTCCAATAAACGTTGGTTTACTCTTTCAGCGCGACTTCCCGCGCTGATATGCGATAGGTGCACAGCAGACGATAGAACTCCCGCCTGCTGATCCGCCTGATGAGACGTCCCGCCATTCGCTGTCTCACCATCCTCGGCAGGGACAGAAGAACGGCCCCCCACGCCCTGAGCAGGATACGCGGCACTGACAGAAGCGACTGTTGTTCGGAAAACCTGCCGCTGGCGCCTTTGCCGCTCATGGCGCCGAAAAGGTGCAGTATCATCCTTTGCAGGGTGAACAAAGGGCTGATCAGGATCAGTTCCAGGGGGAAGTATTTGAGCAGGACCCAGATCCTGTTCCGTTCCACGAGATACGCCTTGAAGGGCGAATATGCCGAAGAGGATGCCGAGTACTTGTGATAAACTATCGCGCCCGGCACATACCTGCATTTCCACCCGGCCCATCGCGCCCGGAGCCCGATGTCAACGTCGTCGGCATAGGCAAAAAACTCGTCATCGAGAAGCCCTATTTCATCGAGCAGGGACGCGCGGTACAGTGCCGCGCACCCGCTTGGGAAGAATGCCTCCTGCGCAGCATCGTACTGCCCCTGATCTTTTTCGAGCCTCCCTTTTCCCCTGCCCAGTCCGTCGGGATACAGAAGCAGGCCGATATTATCAAATGTATCGGGATGATCGTAGGAGAGAATTTTTGAGGCCCACATCCCGACCGAGGAAGGTCCCGATTCCGCTTCACTCACAAGGCGTGAAAGCCAGGCGCGGTCAGTCCTGGTGTCGTTGTTCAGCAGCGCGATATACTTGCCCCGGGCGATTCTGATGCCGGCGTTGTTTCCGCCTGCAAAACCGAGGTTTTCCGGAAGTTCGAGCAGCCGTACGGCGGGGTACGTTTCCCGCACATAGGCAGCGGAACCGTCCGTGGAGCCGTTGTCTACGAGAATAATCTCAACGTCCGGCTGCTCCTGTTCCACCAGCGAGCCCAGGCACTCTGCCAGGAGATGCTTCCCGTTCCAGTTGACAACGATGACAGATACTAAGATCGGGGTAATTGGGTTCATAGAGTTCTTTGAGTTCATGGAGTTCATTGAGTCAGGTACTCTAAAAACTCAACAAACTCAATAAACCCTATAAACTTAAATGTCCAGTTCCGCGAACTCCGCCCGCTCCTTGATGAACGTGAACCGGGCCTTGGGGTCCTTGCCCATGAGCCGCTCGAATACGACGCCTGTGGCCTTGTGGTCCACGACCTGGACCTTCATGAGCGAACGGGTTCTTGGACTCATGGTCGTTTCCTTCAGCGTCTCCGGGTTCATTTCGCCCAGTCCCTTGAAACGCCCGACCTCATACTTTTTCCCGTTCAGCCTCGTAAGAACCTTTTCCTTTTCCATCTCGTCCATGGCGTAATACACTTCCTTGCCGGCCTCGATTTTATACAGGGGCGGCATGGCGAGGTAAACGTGACCGTGCGTTATCAGGTCCGGCATATACCGGTAGATAAACGTGAGCAGGAGCACGCTGATGTGCGCTCCGTCCACGTCCGCGTCCGTCATCAGGATCACGCGGTGGTAGCGCAGCTTATTGATGTCGAAGTGCGAACCCACGCCGCAGCCGAGCGTGGCAAGGAGGTTCTTGATCTCATTGTTCGTCTGGATCTTTTCAAGCGAAGCCACCTGCTCCACGTTCAGGATCTTGCCGCGGAGCGACAGCACGGCCTGGGTCTTCCGGTCCCGCGCCATCTTGGCCGAGCCGCCTGCCGAGTCGCCTTCCACGATGAAGAGCTCAGTTTCCTCCACCTTGCCCGAGGAACAGTCGGCGAGTTTGCCGGGGAGATTGAGCTTGAGCGACGAGAGCTTCCTCGTCACGTTCTCTTTCGCCGCGCGCGACGCGAGCCGCGCTTCAGCAGCCAGCAGCACGCGCTTCACCACCGCGTCCCCCATCGTGGGGTTCGCGAGCAGATAGGCTTCGCAGGCTGTTTTGACCGAGGCGTCGATGGGCGAGGAAATCTCGGGGTTGTTCAGCTTCTCCTTGGTCTGGCCCTGGAACTGGGGATTCTTGACGAGCACGCTTACAATGCCGTACAGGCCCTCGTACACGTCTTCCGGCGCGATAGCCTTGATGTTCTTGGGGATCAGGTTCTTGCGCTCTGCATAGGCGCGCACGGCTTTCGTGATGCCTGCCCGTACCGCGAGCTCATGCGTGCCGCCGTCGGAGGTATTGATCGAGTTGGCATAGGAGTGGATCTCCATGTCTGTCGCGATGGTCCAGTGGACGGCGCATTCGATGCGGAAATCGTCCTCCTTCTCGAAGTAGAAGGGTTCGGGGTTTACGACCGTGGTGCCCGCCACGATGCGCTTGATGTAGTCCTGGATGCCGTTGTCGTACCTGAACGTAACGGGCTTTTCAATGTCGCGCTTGTTCTCAATAATGATCTTGAGTCCCTTGTTCAGGAAGGCCTTGCTCTCGGACACATCAAGAATGGTCTTGTAGTTGAAATTCGTTTTCGAAAAAACATCGGGATCAGGCCGGAAATAGATCTGGGTCCCGTGCTGACGCGTGGGTTTGCCCTTCTTGAGACTGCCCTTGGTCTTGCCGCGCGAGAACTCCTGGGTCCATTCGTACCCGTCGCGCCAGACCGTGGCGATGAAAACCTCGGCAAGCGCGTTCACGACGGACGCGCCCACGCCGTGCAGACCGCCGGAGGACTTGTACGCCGTATGATCAAACTTGCCGCCTGCATGGAGCGTACAGAGGATCGTCTCGATGGCCGGCCGTTTGGTTTTCGGATGGATGTCGACCGGGATGCCGCGGCCGTTGTCCACGACCGTGACGCCGCCGTCCTTTTCGATGGTAAGCCGGATTTCAGTGCAGAATCCGTTCAGTGCCTCGTCCACGGCATTGTCGAGCACTTCCCACACAAGATGATGCAGCCCGCGTACATCGGTCGAACCGATATACATGGCCGGCCGCTTGCGGACCGGTTCGAGCCCTTCCAGGACGGTGATATCTTTTGCCGTATACGTTGACGCCAACTCAATTCCTCCCTGCTCTTAACCGTGCTTCGAACACCGGACGGAAAACTCCGGACGCTGCTGATATCGCGGCAGATTATAAATCATGATATCCGATAAAGCAATATGAAGTTTGGCGAAGGCCGGGCAAAAAAAAGGCCCTCCTGGTACAGGAGGGCTGAAAGAAGCGCATATCGCTTACTTGTGCGCGGGCGCTGCCGGTGCTGCCGCCGGAGCCGCCGGTGCCGCCGGAGCCGTGGTGGTCGGCGTCGACGTAGGAGCCGTCATCGGCGCGGGCGCGGGCTTCGGTGCTTCCTGCTTCTGGCATGCTGC
>DATHDE010000174.1:0-8673 GCA_035490495.1 Nitrospirota bacterium | reverse complement strand
CGCACTTCGGCATACAGCCATTCTTTCTTCTCAATAAACCAGAAATAGGATTTTGCAAAGGGCCCGATGAGCAGCAGCTTCTCCTTTCTGATAAAAAACAGCCTCGTGACAATGGCGGTAATGATTATCATTCGACAGAATGATACTCGAAACGCCTCGCAGCACCTTTACGTCGGCTAAGAGATACAATCCGTAGAGTTTGGGCAGGAGCATGAATGCAGAAAGGGAATATGAATACGACCGGGGCGGGTCTTGATTTTGTTGTTTGCAGATAACAAAAGACTGCCGGATTCGATCGGTCCGCCGGTCGATAGAAGGCGCCTAATCCGTTTACATCAATCTTCGGTCTCCATCTTTTTTTTCATGATTCAGGGGCCGTACACTCAAATTCAATGCCTGCTTGTGCGGCAGGAAGTTGCTCCCGCCGCGTCGAGCGCGCAGAAAACACGTGAAAACATCCGTGTCATCTCAACCTCGCGCCGTTGAATCCCCATTCTGCTGGTTTTGCGTCACGCGAAAATCTGTTCGATTTTTGTCTTCAGTTCGTCGATTGTATAAGGCTTTTTCAGGTAACTGTTCACACCGGCCTGGATAACGGGCACCATTTTCGCGGGTTCGCCCAGTGTCGTAATCATCAGGATTCGCAACTTCTTGAGGCTGGGCTCCGATCGTATCGCCTTAATCAGATCCAGACCATTCATGTTGGGCATATTCCAGTCCGTCACGACAAACTGATAAGAGCCGCTCTTGAGCTTCGCCAGCGCCGCAGTGCCGTCCTGAGCGTCATCGGTATTTTTGTACCCGAGCGTATTTAATGCACTTTTCACAATACTCCGCATCGCTGCAAAATCATCGACAATAAGTATCTTCATGTTTGGATCAATCATGGCACTTCCTCCTTTGATCTCTTGTGTTGTATCAGCACGCTGATCAAGTTCACGGCTTGTATTGATAATAAACGGAGCGGAGATACCTTTTTGGCTCGTATTTTGGACAGCATCCGCTCAAGGATTCCGTCGATCCAATGATGAGGCATCCGTCGCTTTCCAGAGCCTTTCCCATCCTGTCAAAAAGACTTCTTCGATCATCCTCAGTAAAGTAGATGGCTACGTTACGACACAGTATCAGGTCAAACGACCCTATACCGTTGAAGCTTTCATGAAGATTCATTTTTCGAAATCTTGCCAGGGCACGGAGGTCGTCGCGAATCTTCCACCGGCCGTTATCCTGCGTCAAGTACTGCGCAACCTTGTCCCGTGGGAAACCGCGATCCAATTCGTGTTGAGAATAGCAGCCATAGCTTGCCCGTGAAATCGCTGCGTCGGAAATGTCGGTTCCCAAGATGGAAATATCATACCCTGACAGATTTGAGAGCAGCTCTTTCAGGACGATGGCAATGCTGTAAACCTCCTGTCCCGTAGAGCAGGCGGCGCTCCAGATCTTCAGCGCGATATTCTTGCCTGCCGGCGTTTTTCGGTTCCTCCCGTCGATCAGATCAGGCAGGACTTTGTGCCTGATGAGATCAAAGGCCACCTGATCACGGAAAAAGAGGGTTTCATTCGTCGTAATGGCATCAATAATCTTGTTCGTTAAAGCGAGTGTCTTATCAGCGGTTGCGCGATAGTAGAGTTCACTGTACGATGCGCAGCCGAGCTCGCGAACCAGCGCTTCCAGGCGCGTTTCTATCAGGTACGCCTTGGATTCGTCCAGGTAAATTCCGGAAAGCGCGTAAACGTATTTCGCCAGCACTTTAAATTCATCCGCCTGAAGTTTGATCATCCCCTCTACCTGATCGTCCTGACGATTTCATCCGCGATATGATCCAGCGGCGCGATAACGTCGACGACGCCCGCGTCAATGGCCTCTTTGGGCATGCCGAACACGATACAGGAGGCCTGGTCCTGGGCAATCACCTGACTTCCGCTTCGCCGCATGAGCCGGAGACCTGTCAGTCCGTCGCTGCCCATCCCCGTCATGATCACGCCGGTCGACCGGCCCGGAAATACGTGGGCCAGAGATCTGAACAGATAGTCAACCGACGGCCTGCAATTGTTCTCGGGAGGATCATCGGTCACGCGTATGATCCTTGTTTTTCCCTCGGGCGAGACAGCCACCTTCATCTGCCTTCCGCCGGGCGCTATATATGCGATGTTCGGAAGCAGGGGTTCTTCATTTTCCCCTTCCTTGACCTGCAGCGCGCACCGCGTCCTGAGACTGGCGGCCAATGACTGCGTGAACAGGGGCGGCATGTGCTGTACGATCATAACCGGTACATTTACATCCGCCGGCAGCAGGGGGAGCATCTTCATGAGCGCGTTGGGTCCGCCCGTCGATATGCCGATGCCGACAATTTCAGACCGCAGTCTGGTCGACGCAAGGGGCACCTGAGAGAGCTGCAGGGACTTTTCATCCGGCCGATTTTTTTGCGCCGCGGCAGCGGCCAGGGGCTGTTTCGCTTTCTTCAGCAGCGCTCTGACTTCCTGCCGGTCACCGTACGCCTTAATCAATTTCCCGAGCGACGTTTTCATCGCCATCGCATTTTCCTGCGCAGAACCGCCATCCGGTTTTGTGATGAAATCGAAGGCTCCCCGTTCAAGCGCTTTCATGGTCAGTTCGCCGCCGCGAACCGTCAGGCCGCTCACGACAATGACGCCAACGTCGAGCGACTCTCGCTTGACCGCATCCAATACCTCAATACCGTTCATTTCAGGCATTTCAATGTCGAGGGTGAGAAGATCCGGTCTTACTGTCTTGATCTTTGACAGCGCAACCATTCCGTTGCCCGCAGTGCCGACCACTTCTACGCCGGGAAGTTCGCTCAGCACGCTGCTGACGATCGTCCGGTAGGCGCTCGTATCGTCCACGACGAGTACGCGCAGGGGAGATGCCTTTTCCAATGCCGCTTCCATCACACTTTGAACTGGCTGACCAGTCCCTCCAGCTGGTGCGACACAACTTCCTGACCAGCGGCGTTCGACCTGATTCGCTCGCTGGCTGATTTGATCTCCCCGGCCTGGCGGTTCGTTTCGGCGATGTCCCGCGCCACTTCGTCGGCTGCTTGTGAACTCTGCGCTACGCTGCCGTTCACCGTCTGGATGTCCTGAGCGGTCCGGGCGATGTTCTTTGCGATATCCTGTATGGCCGCTGATTGCATATCGATCAGCGCCGCGACATTGTCGATGAGATCATGGACCTCGCGGACGACTCCGGTAATGGTATCGATGTCCGCCACATTCGCTGAGGTGGACGCCTGGATGGTCTCTATCCTGCCTTTGATATCGATAGTGGCGTCCGACGTCTGTCTGGCCAGGTCCTTGATTTCTCCCGCCACGACGGCGAAGCCCTTTCCTGCGGCTCCTGCGCGCGCGGATTCGATCGTGGCGTTCAGTGCCAGCAGGTTGGTCTGAGCGGAGATGGCGCCTATGGATTCCGATATCTTGCCGATATCCTGCGCGGACCTGCCCAGGTCGTTCACGCTGTGCTGGAGCGCGTTCACTTTGCCCACCGTATCGCCCATGATGGAGCGGACACGGTTTGTGTCCTTTGCTATTTCCCTGATCGTATTCGTCAGCTCCTCGGTCGCCGCCGCTACCGAATTCACACTGCTGCAGGACTGCTCCATGGTCTCGGCAATCGATCGCATGGATGTGCTCATCCTGTCCGACGCTGCAGCCACCACCTGTGACCGTTCGGACGTCCGCGCCGCCCCTCTCGCCATCTCCTCCGAGAACCGGCTCTGGATGCCGCTCGATACATTCACCTCGTCCGCGGCCTTCTGGACCTGCAGGAGCATTGCCTTGAGCCTCTCCACCATGCTTCGCATTGCCGCTGCAAGCTGGCCGATTTCATCCCCGGAAACGACAGGGATGTCAACGGCAAGATTTCCCCCGGCTATAACACTCACCTGGCGTGTCACCTCGGTGAGAGGACGCGCGATCTTGCGTTCGCTCACGGTCCATATGACCCCCAGGATGGCAAGATTTGCAAGCAGCAGCACTACCTGGACGAGAATGACGGTCGTAACCTTGCCTCTGCTGAAGGACTCGGCTGCGCCGACTGCCTTGTTGGTCAGCTCAAAATACTCCTCGCTCGCCTTGACGAACCGTGCCTGATGAGCCTTTTCGGTTCGCGCGTCACGCAGCCTGAGCTTCAGTTCCTCCCAGCCGTGTGCGACTTCATTCATCCTGGCGAGAAATGCCGCGTCCCCCGCTTTAGGAAGACCGAGCTCCGTGCTGCCGTTCACCAGACCCTTGATGATCGCATCGAGTTTTGCAGCCAGTTCATCCGCCGGGGTCCCTGCCAGTTCAAGCTTCACCAGCCGCTGGGTTCCGCCCCTGACTATCCCGGCGAAATTCACAACCCGCCCGTCGCTTTCCATTCTTTTCAAGAGCACGAAGGTTGCCAGAGCGTTCACCAGCGATAAAACGATCAAAGCAACTGCGATCCCCCGAAGGGTCGTTACAATTTTCATAGAACACCTCATCTGCTGTCGCTGATCAGACCTTGAAGCGGTCCACCTGCGCCTTCAGCCCCTCTGCCAGTTTGGACAGCGCTTCGGCGCTCGACTGCACCTGCGACCCGCTCGATGCGATCTCTCCGGAGGCCTGATTCACTTCGGCAATGCTCGATGCGATCTGCTTCGAAACCACGGATGACTGGGCGACGTTCTGATTCACTTCCTGGATGCCCTGCGATGCCTGCGCGATGTTCCGTGCAATGTCCTTGGTGGCAACCGACTGCTCTTCAATGGCTGCGGCGATAGTCGTGACGATCTCGTTCACCTCTTTGATGATCCCCGATATCTCGCCGACTTCGGCGATGTTGCTCTGTGTCGATGACTGGATAGCCTCGATCTTTGTCTTGATGTCTTCGGTCGCCGTTGCAGTCTGTTTGGCAAGCTCCTTGATCTCATTCGCCACGACGGCGAATCCTTTTCCTGCGGCCCCTGCCCGAGCGGCTTCGATCGTGGCGTTCAGTGCCAGCAGATTGGTCTGCGCCGAGATGGCGCTTATCGACTCGGTTATCTTGCCTATGGCATTGGCGGCTGTCCCCAGATCGTTCACCTTGTCTGAAATGCTCGCGGCCTTGCCCACGGCGCTGTTCGTGACGTTTCTTGCCTTTTCGGCATTACCCGCAATCTCCCGCACCGTCGAGGTCATCTGTTCCGTTGCCGTGGCAACGGAGCTCAGGTTCGTCGTGGCCTGCTCCATGGCCGACGCCACGGTCATCATGCTCGTGCTCATCTCCTCAGATGCCGCTGCAACCGTCTTCGTTTTCTGTGAGGTCTGCTCGGTGCCGGCCGACATCTGCTGCGAGATCGCCGACAGCTCGGTAGATGAGGAGGAGAGTGTCTGCACGCCGGTTGTCACGTCCTTGAACATCGAGCGGAGGTTCCCGCTCATTGTCTGCAGTGATCCGGCGAGCACGCCGACTTCGTCTTTCTGCTTGATTTCAAGTGTCTGCGTAAGATCGCCTTTCGACATCTCGGTCGCGAAACGTACGCCGCTTGCAACCGGCTTTGTGATGCTCCGTGTAATCGCATATCCGAGATACACGACAAGTAATATCGACAGAACAGCTATTACGACGAATACGGCAACGGTAATCCGATATTTTTGCTTCGCCTCCTCGTATCGGAAGTTCGTCCGATTTTCGTTATAGGAAACTATCTCGCCAACAGCCGTATCCATTGCCTTTGAGTTTGACAGCGATTCTTTGACGAAAATCGGAGCAGCTTCTGTTGTTCGACCCGCCATGGTCAGTTCGATTACTCTATTATTGGCTTCACGTGTGGAGGAAACTGCATCTTTGACCTTGGAAATCAATTTTTTGCCTTCATCATTGACTTCCAGCTTTTCCAATTCTTCGAACGTTCGCTTGTACCGCGTACGCTGTTCATCAATAAATTTTTTTTCTTCAATACGGGAAGAAGCATTCCCGACAAGAAGCATTTTCGCCATCGTCAACATAATATTGTTGACTGCATCCCGGCCATCATTCGAAAGCTGCTGTTTCACGCCATTAACTTTCACAATATGCTCTAGTTTATCGTTGATGCTCGACAAGAGCATCAGCCCGACAGCGATTACGAACAGCATCAGGAACAAGATGACGGCGTATCCTGCGCCCAACCGCTTTCCTATGGCAACATCGGTAAATAACTTCATGGTATCCTTCCTTTCTCTGGATTCGTGATCTTCTTTATGTCGCACCGTTCGGATAAAATTTCATCCGTCCAGCACTGCGGAAACTTTGAGGATGATCAACAATCCGGCATCAATCTGCTGTACTCCCTCGAAATTTGCACCCTGCATCCCCCTGACGTTCGATGGAGGTGGCTGCACGGACAATGCATCAACCGCCACGACATCGGAAACGCTGTCCACCAGGAAACCGATATATTCGTCATGCCAGGAGATGATAATAAACCTGCTGCTCTCGCTGATTGGCGATTCCGGCATCCCCAACTTCTTTGCCAGATTCACAACAGTAACGATCCGCCCCCGGAGATTGATGACCCCCGGTATGTGCTCGGGAGCATGGGGCACGGCGGTTATATCAACCACCTTGATCGCTTCTTCAACTCGCAGGGCGTCGATGCCGAACAGCATATCCCCGATATGAAATGATGCGACGAGGGTTGTCTGACTATCTACAGCTTCCATTGTTTCTTTCCTCCTCGAACTCTCTTCCGGCGGCTTCTCCAATCTGCCTACGCATGCGCATGCGCGAGCCCCTTTTGCAGGTAGCTGTGCATTGATTCAAGCAGTTTATCCTTATCTAATTTGACCTGATAATCATCAATGCCCGCGGCCTTCCCGCGCGCGACGTCTTCATCGGCTGCAAGCGAGGTGACGGCGATAACGGGCAGATGGGAGAACCGCTTGTCCGCCTTGATGGCGCGGGTCAGGCCATACCCGTCCATGCGAGGCATCTCGATATCCGTCACCACCAGTTTCACTTTGTCTCCCTGTTCCTGGAGCAATTCCCACGCACGCTGCCCGTCCTCCGCAGGGATGACCGTGTACCCTTCGCCCTCGATATACTTGGATACCTGGGAGCGGAAAAAATCGGAGTCTTCTGCTAGCAGGACGCTCACCGACTTGTCATCCAGAAAACGGTCCTTTTTACGTTCTGCGAACCATTCCGGATGAAGTGTCTCCACGAGTTCGTGAATATCCACCATAAGCGTTGTCCGGTCATGAATGATGGCTGATCCCATGATGCCGCTCTGTTTCAGCGTGTCATGGTCGACCAAGATCTTCGATTCAACGGCGTCCACCGGCGGAATTGCCAGGAGGCCGACCTCCTTGCCCGCCAACTCAAAAACGATCATCACCAGCTGGTCCTGGTCCGGCAGCTGCTGCACATTCGCGACGTCCTTCAGGGTAAATACCGGCAATGTCCGTCCGCGGTACTTGATCACCCGCCTGCCTGCTGAAAGTTCGAGGTCCCTTCTCCTGACCTGCTCCACCCGCTTCACCAGGTCGAGGGCGACCCCGCACTGCTCATCCGGGGCGTTGTTGAACAAAAGAAGGTTCTGCACGTCCTGGAATTTTTCCCGCTGGGTTTCTGCGGCCAGCTCGATGGCGCGTGACGATGAGGCCAGCGATCTCAACTCGGCTGCGCCCGCGATGCCGTCTACATCCAGAATGAGTGCGACGCGCCCGTTTCCCATGATCGTGGCACCGGCGTATTCGTGCAGGTGTTTCAATTTTCTGCCGAGCGGCTTTACCACGATCTCCACAGAATCATGCAGTTCCTCCACGACCATGCCGTACTCGAACGCGCCCGTGGTTACGACCACGATATTGATATCGCCGGCGCTTCGGAAGCGACGGTCCATGCCGTTACGCTGGTGGTCATGCTGCCCGGGCGGCGCTACCTCCGGACTGCCCCCCGGGGCTTCTGCCTGCCGCCGGTCGCCCAAAGACCGCCGGTCGGCTTTTCTTATGCCACTTTCGGTGTCAACATAGGTCGCGGGCATGTCCAGGACCTCTGTAAGATCCACAATGGGAATCATCTTCCCCCGAAGAATCAGTACATTTGCATCTCCCACGCGTTCGATGCGTTCCCTGACCTTCGAAGCAGGAACCCTGATCAGCTCGGAAACATTCGCCTGCGGGATGGCATACCGGTTTCCTTCAATGGACACGAAAAGGCAGGGAATGATGGCCAGGGTCAGCGGCAGCTTGATGCGGATTGACGTCCCCCTGCCCGGTCGGGAATCAATATCAACCTGACCGCCGAGCCGGTCTATGTTCGTCTTGACCACATCCATGCCAACACCCCGGCCGGAAACATCGGTCACTTTCTCCGCGGTAGAAAAACCTGGCAGTATGATGAGAGCCGTTTTCTCCCTGTCGGACATGAGCTTTATCTGCTCCGCCGGAATGAGTCCTTTTGCCACGGCCGCAGCGGCGATCTTTCCAGGGTCAATGCCTTTTCCGTCGTCGCGGACTTCGATTATTACCTGCCCTGCTTCATGATACGCCGTGAGATTGACGGTCCCAGTCCGCGGCTTGCCGGCTGCCGAGCGGATTTTCGCGTCCTCGATGCCGTGATCGACTGCATTTCTCACCAGATGCGTCAAGGGATCTCCGAGACCCTCGATGATGGTCTTGTCCAACTCAACATCCTTGCCGTCCATTTCAAGCTGTATGTCTTTTTCAA
>DATHDE010000173.1:0-5626 GCA_035490495.1 Nitrospirota bacterium | reverse complement strand
CCTGCGATGCATTTTCGGGCTGGTCTTTCTGGAAATACATCCGGGCCAGGCGGTAGATGGCTTCGTTGCGCACGGTCTCCTCCACCGCGCCTTCGATCACTGCTTTGAAGGCGCGGCCTGCGCGCCGGTGCATCCGGTAGGAGAGCTCGAAATCGCCGACATCGAAATTCGCCTCGTTGATATGATAATGAAGCGTGTCCTTTTCCGGTTCATCGACCCGGTAGTACTCGGGGATCTCGGTATCGAGCCGCGAGAGGGCGTCGAACCACTCCCCCTGATAGGAGAAGTACAGGGCCTCTCCGAAATAGAGGTCCTTCAGGTCCGTTGACGCTGCCGGACCCGCCCCTGCCGGGGACAAGAACAACAACAGCAGTATGATCGAAGAAAAAAGCCTGTTCATGGCCTACCTGTCTTTAAAAGTGATGTTCTGGCCGGCCAGCGATACTTCGACGATCTTCGGGGCCGCATCCTTGGTGATCTTGACGAGCCCGGTTTTCTGGAAATCGGAGCTTCCGATTTTTCCCATGACCAGCACCTGCAGTTCGTGCTCGCCCGAGCGGATGTTGCCGGTATAGAGGCGCTGGACCCCGCCCCTTCGCAGGGCTTCCTGCTCCTTGAAACCGTACAGGTGATGGGTGACCGTCTTGCCGTCCATCTGGAGCTCGAGCGAGTCGAGGCGGAATGTTTCTCCGCTCCTGAGGGATACGAATACGGAAACCTCCGTCGTGGACGGATACAGGAGTTTCTCCTCGAGCCGGTTCAGTTCCGCGGAAATGGCGAGCGCGTCGCTCTTGATCTCCTGAACCTGCTCGTCCAGACCCTGGATCTGCTGCTTGGAGACTTCCTGCCCGGAAGCGATGCTGCTGAGACCAAGCAGGAAAATCGCTGCAACAAGACTTTTTTGGCGGCACGTCATAGTTTTCCTCCCCATCCAGACAAATCGGAATTACTCTTCGACAGGATACCAGGATAAATGCAGATGGAAATACTTTCATCCCGAATATCCTGTCAATCCTGTTATCCCGTCAAATAGCTGCGGTTTGTTCTATCCATTTCGCGAAGATGCATAGTCATATTCCCCTAAAACTGTCCGATCACATTGACGAACACGCCCTCGTGCCGGTAGTCGAGCTGGGTCAGGTCGTCCGAGAATTTACTGAAGTTGTAGCCCACGCCCAGCTTGACGTAGCTGCCCATGCGGCGGTAGATGCCCGCAAGAAAGCCGTTCATCTCGTCCTTTGCATCGGGAAGCTTCAGCGTGCGGCCTTCGATCATGGCGTCCCACTGGTGAACGAACTGCCAGTCAACGCGCAGAACGACCAGCTCCGCCCGGCTCCTGAAAAACTGCGGCGTCGTCCGGTCTTCGCTCACTTCGCCCAGCCGGTACGCGTATTTGCCGCCGATCGACCACTGCTTGGTGAGGTCATACATCACATCCAGCGACACGATGTGACTCTTCTGGATAAAATCCGCGGCAGTATTGACCGCCGTATATGCGGCTGCATTGGTGACCGTGTCGGTGACCTGGCCGATGCTCGGGAGGTTGTAAAAATACGTATATTTGAACAGCGTGTTCAGGCGGTCGTTCATGACCGGCCGGTAGCCGTACCCGAGGACTGCTTCCGTGAATTTACCGTTGTAGAACCCGCCGGGGCCCTTGCTGTCCGCGTAATTGAGCTTCCCCAGGAGCCGCGATGAAGGATCCATCTGATATTTGAAGCCCGTCTTGACGACCCAGCTGTCGATTTCCACCGCCGCGGTCGTCATGTCCTGGTTGATGGTCTCGGTCCTGTCGATCCGGTACTCGAGCGCGCTTGTCCAGGTGAGCTTTCGGTCCCCGTATCCCGCGCGTATGCCTGCCGCTTTGCGGTCCAGACGCGCTGCCGTGACGGGGTCTCTGAGCGATCCGATATCCGCGTTCACGCCGAAATTCCAGTGGTCAAATGGCGCCAGGTCCACGCCGGCTGAATGCGTGAGCCCCGTAGGCACGTTCCCGTGCGTATATTTTTCTTCCGCATAAACAGTTGTCGATTCCGAGTACCGCGTCTTGAAGCCCGCGACCATGTTTCCCTTGTTCGACCGGACGCCGTTATCAGGTATTTCGCTGTTGTATACGTAGTTCATATAGATGCTGGTGCGGTCCGAATACAGATACTCCGTGCCTGCCGAACCCGCGCCGCCTAAATCGCCCGAGGACACTTCAGCGTTCACCTTGAACCGGTCCGTGACACGGTACTCGCCGCCCGTTCCCACACGGCTGTTTTCTTCGCGGTTGCCGGTCTTCTTGACCGTGTCCTGCGCGAACCCGTAGGCGCTCCACGTCTTTTTGGAATCATACGTGGCGCGTATAGCAGCATCCGTACGATCACCCTCAAGCTGCGTCGGCGGCACAACCGGCGAGTGGTCGCTGCGGGTGTCCTGCCTCACGCCGGGGCTCAGGGTCCAGTGCTCGCTGAGGCGGTAATTGAGGTCGACCTCGGAGGCGCTGGTCTCCAGTCCCTGCCGCCTCTCGGTCTTGTCGACCTTGGAAGCGATATCGAGCCTGTCCGTCACGGGCGCCCGCAGGGTGCCGCCGTACTGCCTCGTATCCGTTGCCGTCTCAAGGCCGGGACCCGAGTATCCCGCGTCAATGCTCTGCGTATACGCTGTCAGCTGTCCGGGCACTCCCTTGATGATGTCGCTGAACCCGAGGCTGCCGTCGACCCGATAGGCACCGGCAGAGGCACGTCCGGAGTTTCCCAAGGAAGAACAGGACGGATTCGCTGTCGTGCCGGTATAACTCGAGCAGGTCGACGAGAAGGTGAAGCCGCCGTCGCCCGACGTGAGGGAGGTGAGTCCCGCCCCGCTGCTCCGGGATGTTTCGACCTTGACCCAGGTCAGGCTGCTCTTGCGCAACGTAAGGTCCGCGGCGCTCAGCTTGCTCGGGTTTTCGGAATCGCCTTCCCGGGTGGCGGTGACGCCGAGTTTCACGTAATCATTCAGCCACACGTGGGAGCGGCCGCCGAGGCTCATGCTGTTCGTGTCGCCTGCGGAGGGTTCGTATTCATAGTGAACGACCAGATAGACCCTGTTGCCGGAAACCGCGTCGCTCGATACAAGCATGCTGTCACCGGCTGTTGCCGAGAGCGGCTGGGAAAGCAGGACGCGGCCCTGCAGGTAATCAACGCTGTAATCGAGCGCCGGAGCAAGGTTCTTGACCGCGGTGACGATGCCGGAATCCTTGTCGCGGATTTCGATGCGCACGCGCTCCGATCCCGTAAGGATATCCTGATGCCGCAGGTAGTAGAGCGATCCGCCGGTTCCCAGGAATTCATCGCGGGTCCCGACCGTGCCCGGCTGTGCTGCAAACCCGTCCAGCAGGAACCGCTTTTCGCCGAAGCTCGTTGTCGCCTGCGGCTGCAGATGCACGTTTGCGCCGTAGAGCGCCCGGTCGACCCGCGCCAGGTCGTTGTCGTTGTACCCGATCTTGAAATTGCCCCACAGTCCGTAGGTATCGTCCTTCTTCATTTTCAGGTAGAACTTGCCCAGGGTCGGGGCCCCTTCCTCCACCGTGCTGTCGTCGCCGAAGGTGGGATAAAAATACTGCGGGTTGATGCTCCGGAACAATGAATCAGAGGGGGTGCTTCCGCCGGTGCGGAAGATGTCCTTGACCGGCCCTTCGAGCGAGTCCGCGCTGGAGGTCAGCTCCCACCCGTTCCCGAACTTTCCTTTGGTGTAGTACGCCAGCCTGCCGTCGGTGCTCAACTCGTTGTTGTAGTGAGTCTGGTCGTTGGTCACGAGCCTTGCCGGACCCGTGGTCCTGTCCCGCGCAAGCGTGAGATCTGCAATGCCGACCGCGAACCAGTCGTTCCTCTTCAGGTCGAGATCCCGCAGGAACAGGTCGCCGTTGCCCGATTGATCAAGGATCGCCACCTCGACAGTATGCAGCCCCGGAGGCAGGATCTCTTCCGCGACGAACCTCCCCTCGTTCCCGACCGGCACTGCGCGGCCTGCCACGAACGCGGAATGGGCTGCAGGCACGTCAGTGCCGCTGACCTTGATGGTCCCGCCTTTCTTCGGGATGTTCTCCGTTCCCAGATGATTCTCGCCGTAGCCGACCAGCAACTCTTTCTCTGCATCATGTTCCGAGATTTCCGCGGACTGCCGGTCGATGATCCAGAGAGGCAGCGGCTTCGTCTCGTCAAAATGATTGTCAGCATCGTATACGCGAAGAACATATTTCAGTGAGCTCGCGGGGGCCTTGGATTCCGGGAATACCGGCTGCCACTCCGCGCGGCCGTTCCTGTCCATCTCAATGACCGCAAGGGGCGTTCCGCTTGTTGAATCGTTCCCGCCGAAGATGCGGATTTCCGCCTTCCTGATGAAGCCCGCGTAGTTCGTGTACATGCGGAAAAGCATCAGGTTTTCCGGGTATTCGGTCGCTGGGTCGTCCTGGAAGCCGATGGCAGGAGGCCATGCCGACGCGCTCAAGCGGGGTTTCAGTACGAGATTATCGAACTTGAATTCCACATTGGCCTGGTGAAGGGCCACGTCCGTGCACCGTTCGATGTCCGCGATGCCTTTTCCCGGGTCGTCGACAGGCTTTCCATCGACCGTGATGCGCATGAGGTTGAGCGCAAGAGGGTCTTTCGGCGCTGCTTCGCGCGACAGGCGCGTGATGTCCATTCTGTCGGCGTCGTCCAGGAGCATCTGCTCGTCATAAACGACCGCCACCTCGACGCGGGCTGTGCCGGATTCGATGAATCCCGTATTTACCACGTCATGCGATTGCACGAACCCGCGTCCTTCGAACTCCGCCTGGCCGTCCTTGAGACGCAGCTGTTCCTTGACAGCGTCCATGGCCCGGCGGGCGCGGGCCGTGGACAGGCCGATATCGTCCTGGTACACGGCAGCAGTGCGCCGCTCAAGGCGTTCGTTATTCGTATACCCGACGAACCGCAGACGAACATGATCTTTATCTTTGATCTCGTCCATCGAGCTTCGCAGGCGCTCCAGCTGGTCCGGCGCGATGACCGGCTTTCCCTGCTCGAACAGGATCGGTTGAATGCCGCCTGCCGGAGAATCGTAAACGCGCGTCACGGTTTCAGACGCTCCTGATCCCGGACACAGCTGCGGCTCGTCGGAAAGCTCCTGCAGTGCGTCGTCATACCAGAATTCGACTTCGATGCGGCGGTTCACCGCGCGGCCCTTCTCGGTGTCGTTCGAGGCCAGGGGGTTGTCCGCTCCCCTGCCCGCCACGTCGATCGCCGTGGTCGGGAGCTTGAGCGCATCCTGGACAGCCAGCGCGGCCCGCCGCGCCCGTGCCGTGGACAATCCCGCTGCGTCTCCGTAAATGCGGAGCGCGCGCCCGGAAAGCGGCGCGTTGTCAGTGTACCCGATGAATTTGACGACAACATGAGTTTTCGCGCCCAGATTGGCAAGTGCCTGCCGCACGTTCTGGACGAAATCGTCCGGAACGCCCGTTGTTTCATCGTCAAAGCGAAGAGGTTCGACAAGATTCCTGATGCGGGCGCGCCGCGATTCCCCTTCCTTGTAGCGGAGTTTGCATACCGTCTCCATGCGGCACACCTTTATGCGGTCCACGCGGCTGGGAATCACCGTCTCTTTGTCCACAAGCGTGTCGATG
>DATHDE010000172.1:0-40475 GCA_035490495.1 Nitrospirota bacterium | reverse complement strand
CTGTGCGGCGGAAACAATTAATCACGAGGACGAATGAACTTGAGCCGGGGGATTGCGTTTCCCCCGGTTTTTTTATTTACCTTTTGCCTCCTGCCAGTAATTTTCCATTTCATCCAGCGTCATCTCGCCCAATGCTTTTCCCGCGTCGGCGGCGCGTTCTTCGATATAACGGAATCTCCTGATGAACTTGCCGATCGTTTTTCTGAGTGCGTCCTCGGGGTTGACCCCGAGAAAGCGCGAGATGTTCACGAGCATAAAAAAAATATCTCCCAGTTCATCTTCGATCCTTGCTGCGTTTTCGGTTTTGAGCGCCTGCCTGAATTCTTCTATCTCCTCATCCAACTTTGGGAGCGCCTCATCGAGCCTGCTCCAGTCGAATCCAACTCGCGCTGCCCGCTCCTGGAGACTGTGCGCGCGCAGCAGGGATGGGAGGTTGCGTGGCACGCCCTCGAGGATTGATGTGCGCTCCTCGAAGCCTTTTTCCTTTTTTTTGATCTCTTCCCAGTTTGCGATCACATCTTTGTCCGTGTCGGCTTTCGCATCACCAAATACATGGGGATGGCGGCGGACCATTTTTTCGTGAATAGCCGCAATCACATCGTTGATGGTGAACTCGTTATGCTCCTCTGCGATGCGGGCATGGAACACAATCTGGAAGAGGAGGTCTCCCAGTTCTTCCTTGACTTTGGCGGGCGCCGCTTCGTCAAGCGCGTCGATGACTTCATAGCACTCTTCTATCAGAAACGGTTTAAGCGTTTCCGGGGTCTGCTTCAGGTCCCAGGGACAGCCGTCCGGACCGCGCAGACGCGCCATGAGTGCAACAAGATCGGAAAAGGATGTATTCACGAGGAGACTCCTGCGCGTGGTATGCCGACATGATGACATATCGAACCGCCGGTTGGCAAGCATTTATTCGCATCTTTGAAAATGACATTTTTTCAAGGCGTATCTGGTTAACGGCTCGGGACAGGAAAACGGCACCGGGAGGTGAACATTTGTCTTGACAAATGAACAAATGTTCACTATACTCATCCCATGGTAACCGAGATAGATGAAGCAGTTACCGTAGCAGCTGTTTTTTCAAGGGGGAGCATACGACCGGTCTGGTTCGATCGCCGGGGCAGACAGGTGCGCATTCGCGAAGTTGCTTTTACCTGGAAAACACGCGAAGGAAATATCCCAATTTTTCATTTTTCCGTGAGTGACGGTCAGGGCCTTTTTGAACTCCGCTATAATACAGGCTCATGCGCATGGAGGCTGCATGCAGGCTCGTAGCGTACTCCACATTGATATGAACGCCTTCTTTGCGTCCGTCGAACAACGGGCGAATCCCACGCTCCGGAATAAAGCCATGGCGGTGATTGGATCGGCACACCGGGGTGTTATCCTTTCTCCGTCGTATGAAGCACGGGCGTTCGGAGTGAAAACCGGTATGACCTACGGGGAAGCGATGAGGGCTTGCCCGAAACTGCGGCTCGTTCCGGCCGATCCGGCTAAATACTCGCATACCTGTGAAGAACTGGTCGAAATCTGGAAGGAGTATTCACCGCTCGTCGAACTTTTTTCAATCGACGAGGCGTTCCTCGATGTAACAGGCTGCGAAGAGCTCTTCGGAGATTCTGTTCAGATCGCGATACGGATCAAGGAACGCATCTGGAATGAAAAAGGTCTGACCTGTTCCATCGGCATAGCGCCGAACAAGCTTCTGGCCAAGCTCGGCAGCGACATGCAAAAGCCCGACGGTCTGGTGCTTATCAGCCCGGATGACATCGATGATGTGCTTGAGAATACGGCCGTGAAGTCTTTGTGCGGCATAGGCCCGAGCATCGCCGGAGCTCTTGCAGCGATGGGCATCAGGTCATGCGGCGAGCTGGGGCGAACACCGGTGGCCAGGCTGACGGACCGTTTCGGGATCGTGGGGGAACGCCTTCGTGACATGGGGCTGGGGGTCGACCGCGATCCGGTCATCCCGCTCCAGGAATCCTTCGAAGAAGAGGCGAAATCAGTCGGCCACAGTATGACGTTGACAGACGATTGCAGCGATGTTGATAGGATCGAGCAGCATATCCTACAACTTGCAGAGAAAATCGGACGAAGGCTCCGACGCGGGTCGTATCATGGGAGGACGGTAAGTCTTACGCTCCGCTACACCGACTTCAGGACTTTTTCGCGCCAGACAAAGCTGCGTCATGCTGTGAATCACGGCCTGGACATTCACGCGGCTGCCCGCGAACTGCTGCATTCGATTCCTCTGGCGGGGCCGGTGAGGCTGGTGGGGGTGAGCGTATCACAGCTCGAAAAAAATTACTCGCAAATGCCGCTGTTCGGCGAGGAGCGGAAGCGAAGATTCATTGCAGAGACCATGGATACGATCAACGATCGGTACGGAGACTTTACCGTCACGTGGGGGACCCTGGTGGAGCGGTATCGGCACGGGCGCGTGCTTTCGCCTGCTTGGCGCCCGGCGGGCGACCGCCGGTATTGATATAAGTACGAATAAAAGGAGCGTCCGGTACATATGCTAACGGAACGGCAGCAGGAAATACTTGAATTCATTCGTTCGACCATAGCGTCGAGCGGGATACCGCCGAGTATGCGGGAAATCGGCATGAAGGTCGGCATCCGCTCAACGAACGGCGTGGAAGGGCATCTGGCTGCTCTTGAAAGAGGCGGCTATATTGTACGCGATCGCGGAAAATCCCGCGGCATCATGCTTCGTTCGGCAGACAGAACCGTCGCGCCGATCCCGATACTTGGCCGCGTAGCTGCTGGTTTGCCCGTGGTGTCGCCTGAAAACCGCGACGGCGAACTGCTGATCGATCTCTCCCTTTTTTCCCTTCGTAGCGGGAATAATGTCTTCGCTCTCAAAGTGAAAGGTGACAGCATGGTGAACGCTCACATCACTGACAATGACACGCTTCTGGTGCGGGTGCAGTCTTCAGCCCAGAACGGAGACATCGTCGTTGCAATGGTGGAGGGAGAGCCGACGGTGAAGCGATATTTTGTCGAGAAATCAGGGATTCGGCTGCAGCCCGAAAACAGCGCCATGAAGCCTATTTATGTGGAGCGAGGTGAGTTCCGTATCCTGGGCAAGGTCGTCGGCGTAGTGAGGAAAATTTAATTTTGCGTTATCACTTGTAAAAGTTCATCGTCCGAGCGCTTCTGTCCGCCTGGTCAACGCAATATCCCTAGGCAGCATCTATTCATATCGATAATTGAATTTCTTCGTGGTATAATCAGACAAATTTAGTACATTATCGCCCGATGGGGCGGCCAGACATGATTTGAACAGGCGCTGTGCCGCCATGTTCACGGCAATGGGGAGGATTTTTGGGAACGAATGATATGAAGCAGGCTGTGACACAGGCACTGGAAGTGAGCGATTTTGAAAAAGTATTAACTCTTGCACTTGCTGAGCGCAGAATCCTGAGCGTGTTGATTCGGCTCGCGTATCACAAGGACACACTGCTCGGGTGGCGGGCGATCACTGCAATCGGCAAGATTGCAACAGTATATCTACGCAGTAATGCCGATTACCTGCGTGAAACTGCCAGAAAGCTGCTTTGGTCGCTGACCGATGAGTCGGGCGGCATTGGATGGTCTGCTCCTGAAATCCTCGGGGAGATCGTGAGCGCGGATCCCGTCAAATTTTCAGATTTTGTACCGCTGATTGCCGAAGTGTTCTCAATTGAAGAAAAAGTGTTCAGACCGGGCGTGCTCTATGCATTGAAACGCATCGCAGAGACCTCGCCTGAGGCTGTTGCCTGTTATCATGAACTTGTATGGGAAGGGCTGGCAGATGAAAATCCACTCGCGCGAGCATATGCCCTTTTACTGCTCCCCCGGATAAAGTGGATTGCAAAGACATCCGATCAAGATGAAATCGGACAGCGGGTTAACAGGCTTCTGAATGATTATTCAGAGGTATGGATTTATGAGAATGATAATTTCAATGGCATGTTAATTAAAGATATTGCAAAGTCAATTGTTGTCTAGTGTGGGTACTTTTAATTAAATAATGTTATATTTTATAATTATTGTGGGATAATTATTCATATTTTTGAGCATTATTAATGCTCTGGTAATTATTAAAGTAACAGTTATTTTTTTTGTTTTATACTTGACAATAACACACTCATATTTTATATTATAACTATTGTTAAACTTGAAAAAGGATTACCATGAGCCAAACATCAAAAAAAGATTACTATGATGTACTAGGCGTGAGCAAGAATGCGTCTGACGCAGATATTAAGAAGGCGTTCCGAAAGCTGGCAAGAAAATATCATCCTGATGTCAATCCCGGAGATAAATCTTCGGAACAGAAATTCAAGGAAATTAACGAAGCTTATGAAATTCTGTCCGATGTGAAGAAACGAAAGCAGTACGATCAGTTCGGACATGCTGCTTTTGATCAGGGTTTTGGTCAACCGGGCGGGGGGCAGTACCAGTCCTATGGATTCGAGGGCTTCCCCGGAGGAGGACGGGTTTACGGGACAGGAGGTTTTGAGGATCTTTTCGGCAATATATTCGGCGGGCATGCACAGGCTCGCGGGCCTCAAAAAGGCGAGGACCTTACCTATAATGTCGAGATCGATCTGGAAGATGCTATTTTCGGAAGGACAATGCAGGTTGATCTTAAGCGAGATGTGACCTGCTCAACCTGCAACGGATCAGGATCGCAGCCGGGCTCTTCGCGTAAAACATGCCCCGCATGCAAGGGAACGGGCAGTGTATCCCGGGGTTCCGGGTTCATGCAGTTTGCTCAGCCGTGTCCGAATTGTCACGGCCAGGGCTCAATCAACCTGGACCCGTGCAGATCCTGCGGGGGAAGAGGAATTCTGCAGAAGTCGGAACGGATTAATGTCAAAATACCGGCCGGCGTGGATAATGGTTCGAAGGTCCGGATGGCGGGTCTCGGCAGTCCCGGAGAAAACGGCGGCCCGGCCGGGGATGTCTATATCGTCACGAAGATCAGGCCGCACTCGTATTTTGAACGTCGGGGCGATAATTTATATTCAGAAGCAAGTGTAACCCTGAAGGAAGCCGCACTTGGAGATAAGATTGAGATCCCGACGGTGGACGGAATGGTGTCGCTCACTCTGCCGGAGGGCGTTCAAACCGGCCAACAACTCAAACTCCGGGGCAAAGGGGTCACGCATCTCGGCGGCGGGGGTATGGGAGATCATTACGTAACAATCAAGGTACTAACCCCTGCCGGACTTTCCGAAAGGGGCAAGGAGTTAGTCCGTGAACTCGATAAAGTACAGCCCACGGAGCCACGGCGCAATATTACGTTTCGCGGATTCAGAAAAAGAGATTGATCCCTGCTCCCTCGGGAGAAACAGGGGAAAAGGAGTCTTGCATGGCAGCGCGTGAGCACCGGTTATTCATGATCAGCGTTGTATCCGAGATGCTCGGGATCCATCCGCAGACGCTCAGATTGTACGAACGCGAAGGGTTTATCAAACCCAAACGGAGCGAGGGCAATACACGGCTCTATTCCGATGATGACGTCGAGAAGCTTGAAATGATTCTTCGGCTGACGCGGGACCTGGGTGTTAACCTGGCCGGCGTCGAGGTCATTTTATCCATGCGCGAGAAAATGGAGCAGATGCAGCGTGACATGGAGCATGAAATCGGAATGCTCGGTGAGGATCTGGCTCGCGAGATCAAACGCCGGGAAGAGATGAGGACTGCTCTCGTTCCCCTGCGAAGAATCATGGTCCGCAGGCAAGACTAAAAACATTTCTTCACGCGCGGCGCAGAGCCCTGCTCGTGAAGAGGAGGCATGGCATGTCACGGTTTGACAAATTGACTTTGAAAGCACAAGAGGCTGTTCAGGCTGCGCAGGAGGCAGCGGGAAAAAGGCATCACCAGCAGATCGAGATCGAGCATCTGTTGATAGCACTGCTTGAACAGATGGACGGGGTTGTGGTCTCCGTTCTGAAAAAACTGGGAGCGGACCCGGCCATCCTGCAAAGTGATGTCGATGCTGCTTTGAACAGGCTGCCTCGGATCGAGGGCCTTGTTCAGGCCTATCTCTCGCCACGTCTCAACAAGCTGTTTGAGCAGGCGGAGAAAGAAGCAGAGCGCATGAAGGACGACTATGTAAGCACTGAACATCTGCTGATCGCGATCGCGGACGCCGAAGGCCCCGGCAAGGAAATCCTGGCGAGGCACGGTGTTACACGGGAGACAATTTTGTCCGTGCTCGTGGATATCCGCGGCAGCCAGCGCATCACGGACCAGAATCCCGAAGATAAATACCAGGCCCTGGCGAAATACGGCAGGGACCTGACTGACATGGCGCGCAGGGGAAAGCTGGATCCCGTGATCGGGAGGGACGAAGAAATCCGGCGCGTCGTGCAGGTGCTGTCACGCCGTACGAAGAACAATCCCGTTCTGATCGGCGAGCCCGGCGTGGGGAAGACCGCGATCGCGGAGGGACTCGCGCAGCGTGTGGTAAACGGCGACGTTCCCGAGGGGCTCAAGAACAAGCGGGTCGTGGCGCTCGACATGGGCGCCCTGATTGCGGGTGCAAAGTACCGTGGCGAGTTTGAAGACCGGCTCAAGGCGGTGCTCAAGGAAGTCACCGAGGCGAACGGCGAGGTGATTCTTTTTATCGATGAACTCCATACCGTTGTAGGCGCAGGAAAAGCCGAAGGATCCATGGACGCTTCGAACATGCTCAAACCGGCACTGGCGCGCGGCGAGCTGCGCTGCGTGGGTGCCACAACGCTGAATGAGTACCGGAAAAATATCGAGAAGGACCCCGCCCTCGAACGTAGGTTCCAGCCCGTGCTGGTGCGGGAACCGTCCGTGGAAGACACCATTTCCATTTTACGGGGGCTCAAGGAACGCTACGAGATCCATCACGGCGTCAAAATCAAGGACGCCGCTCTCGTGAGCGCAGCGATTCTTTCCCATCGGTACATTGCGGACCGCTTTCTGCCGGACAAGGCTATTGACCTGATCGACGAGGCTGCTTCGCGGCTCCGCATGGAGATCGACAGCATGCCCACGGAACTCGATGAAGTCGAACGAAGGGTGCGGCAGCTTGAAATCGAGCGCGAGGCGGTCAAGAAAGAGCAGGACCCGGCATCAAAAGAGCGTCTTGCAAAAATTGAAAAGGAGATAGCAGGACTCTCGGAAAAGCGCACAAGCCTCAAGGCGCAATGGCTGGCGGAGAAGGAGGGCATCCAGAAGATTAGATCCGTGAAGGAGCAGATCGAACAGTCGCGCATCGAAGCGGAAAAAGCCGAGCGTGAGGGGAACCTTGGGCGCGCTGCGGAACTGCGCTACGGAAAACTTCTGGATCTCCAGAAGAAGCTGGAACAGGAGTCCGAGAAACTCGCGGCCACGCAATCCCACGAACAGATATTGAAGGAAGAGGTGGATGAGGAGGACGTGGCGGAGATTGTGTCCAAGTGGACCGGCATTCCCGTTGCCAAGATGCTCGAGGGCGAGATGAAGAAGCTGCTCCACATGGAGGATCGTCTGCGCATGCGTGTCGTTGGACAGGACGATGCGGTAACACTCGTTTCAGAAGCTGTGCGCCGGGCGCGCGCGGGCATTCAGGACCCGAACCGCCCCATCGGCAGCTTTATTTTCATGGGGCCCACGGGCGTGGGCAAGACCGAACTGGCCCGGGCGCTCGCGGAATTCCTGTTCGACGACGAGCAGGCCATGATCCGCATTGACATGTCGGAGTATCAGGAGCGCCATACGGTATCCCGCCTTATCGGGGCGCCTCCGGGATACGTTGGCTACGAAGAAGGCGGCCAATTGACGGAGGCGGTCAGACGGAGGCCGTATGCCGTCATTCTGTTCGACGAGATCGAGAAGGCTCATGCCGAGGTCTTCAATGTACTGCTCCAGGTGCTGGACGACGGACGTCTGACCGACGGCCAGGGCAGGACCGTGGATTTCAAGAATACGGTCATAATCATGACGTCGAACATAGGGAGCCAGTTCATTCAGGATCTGCACAACGATGAGGACGAAATGCGTCGCAGGGTCACCGAGGCCATGCGCCAGCATTTCCGGCCGGAATTCCTGAACCGTGTGGACGATATGATCATATTCCATCCCCTTGACGCCGAATCGCTCAAAAAGATCGTCGCAATCCAGGTAGGGCTTGTGCAGAAGCGGCTCGTCGACAAGAAAATAGAAATCGAGTTGACGGAAGGCGCCAAGGAACTTCTGGCGGAAGAGGGCTTTGACCTCCTTTACGGGGCGCGGCCACTCAAGCGCGTGATTCAGCGCGATGTACTGAATCCGCTTGCTGCGAAGATTCTTGCAGGTGAGATTCACGAGGGGACTCGCGTCATTGTGGACCGAAGCGACCGGCGGCTTGTGTTTTCATCCATGGGCGCAACAGCGAGCGTCCATTGATTGTCAGGGAGACAAGAGCCGAATAATGAGAAGGGGGTGAAAAAATCACCCTCGTTGAATGTACTTAAAAAAAGTACATAAAATTGCATTTTGTTGATTACAAAAAATAATCCTGTTCAAAAAAAGAAAAATGTGATATAGTTGAACAAGTTATACGATCAATATTAGGTGAATTGTCCGCCGGGTGGGGTATGGCGCAACAGAAAAGAACAAAAGAGACCAAAGTTGTCCGGACCGCGCCAGAACGTGATTTCAAGACGCTTTTCTACCGCAAACTTACAGAGACCCATCTATTTTACGAAGTCGGAAGAATCATCGCTTCTGAACTCGAACCGACCGAATTGATCCAGAAAATCATCACGACCATCGGAAAAACGATCAACTTTGATGATGCCTCGGTCTATGTTGTCAAAAAAGATCTGACCGGGCTGGAACCGTTGTATCTGCACAATCCCCTCATGCAATCTCATCTTTCAGAACCTATTTTTTTCGACAACGGGGCGCCCGGGACGATTGCTGCAGGCGGTGAGCCGCTGTTCCTGGACGACACGGCGCTGTTCGAGAGCTTTCTGCATCATCCTGATGAACGCAGAGAGCAGGGCAGCTACATCGGGATTCCTCTGAAGAACGAGAACCGCATCGTCGGCGTCATGGGATTCAGCCACAGCAGAACCACCGCTTTCCGTGTTGAGGATTTTGACCTGCTGCGGACGCTGTCGCATCTCATCTCCGCGGGTCTTGAAAAAGCAGAACTTTTCAAGAAGACCCTCGAACTTTCGCGTGTGGATGAACTTACGGGGCTCCTCAACTACCGCGTACTGATCGAGAAAATAGAGGAGGAGATCAGGAGAAAGTTGCGCACCGGCAGGATGTTCTCCTTCCTCATGATCGACATTGACGACTTCAAGCGTGTCAATGACCGTTACGGCCACCTGGAGGGAAGCCGACTTATCGCTCAGATGGGGCCCCTGCTCAAGGCTGCATGCCGGACCGGCAGCACGGACACCTGTTTTCGGTACGGCGGGGAGGAATTTTCCATTCTGCTTGCGGAAACAGACGTGAACGAAGCTATGGCTGTTGCGGAACGGGTCAGAAAATCCGTGGAGGAGTATCCGTTCACCATTAAGGTAGCGCATCCCTATGAAAAAATAACGGTGAGTCTCGGAGTTTCGACCATGGCGGAGGCGTGCATCAAGACCACGCCTGAACTGATTCATGAAGCTGATGTAGCGCTCTATCGTTCGAAAGCGATGGGCAAAAATCAGGTGACGTGTTTTTGCGAATCCTTCAGCATGCCCGGCAGCAAGCCGGACAGCGACCTGCAGGGGCAGTGACCTTGCTTGCTAAAAGCATCCCAGTTCGCATGCAGATACCTTGATCTTCAACTCGTTGCAGATCCTGCCCATTTCCGCCAGTGATACACCGTGTTTTTGCGCCAGTGCACGCGCCTTGCTGCATGATATCCTGTTGTCAACTGCTGCAGCACGAACCGCCTCGATGACCTTTTCGTTTTTCATCTATCGTCCTTCTTCTTATCAAATTCCCTTTGTACCGGCATGCACCGTAGTTCCACTATACCCCAACGACAATACCGGATGCAAGCGGAACACGCCGGGCGAGGCCGATTCCGTGTTGACTTGTCCTGGTGCCTTGGATACAATGAATGAAGTATACGTCTGAAGGAGGCACGAGCATGGCACAATTCTTTGATGCGATCATCATCGGGTCGGGTCCGGCCGGGCTGACCGCTGCGCTGTATCTTGGCAGGGCGGGCCAGAAATGCGTTGTTCTCGAAAAGGATTTCGTGGGCGGATATACGGCGAAGATCGCGCACATCGAAAATTATCCGGGCTATGAGTCCATCAACGGGATGGACCTTACGCAGATTATGGCGAAACAGGCTGAGAAGTTCGGTGCCGTCATCAACTATCCGGTCGAGGTTGTGGATCTGGATCTCAAGGAGGAGATCAAACGCGTCCGCACTCGCGAAGATGTCTATGAAGCACATGCGGTAATCATCGCGATCGGCGTGGCGAGGAAGAAGCTCGAAGTGCCGGGGGCCAAGGAGTATCTCGGCAAAGGAGTGTCCTATTGTGCCACGTGCGACGGCAATTTTTTCAAAGGGAGGAAGGTCGCGGTCGTAGGTGCGGACAACGAAGCAGCCGAAGAAGCGCTTCATCTCGCCGATCTTGCCGAAAAAGTGACCTTGGTCCCGCATAAGGACATCGATATCGTGGCTGCCGTCATGAACAGGATAAAATCGAAGCAGAACGTTGAGGTATTCCCGGTGTCCAAAGTTCAATCCGTTGTAGGCGATGAACTCGTTACCGGCCTCAGGATATCGCGCAACGGCGTTGAGGAAGTGCTGCCTCTGGAGGGCGTTTTCATCGCCCTGGGTTCCACGCCGATTTCGCAGCTCATCCTGAGGGCTGGCGGCCTTTCGGACGACCGCGGCTGTTTGATCGTCGATAAACATCAGCGCATGAATCTCGAAGGCGTATTCGCCGCGGGGGATTGCACCTGCGGCGGCATGCAGATCGTGGCTGCGGCAGGCGAAGGATCCGTGGCAGGCATGCGCGCGGCATCCTACGTGCGAAAAGCCAAAACAAAGGCCGCACAAAAATAGACGACATCCTGCACAAATCCCTCATACCCGGTCCGGACAGAACGATGCTTTCCACCTGAGGCGTTTCAGGACGGAGCATATGTGGGATGTTTTGCCTGTATCTCTCTCTCAAGGAAACAGTGACCGTGAAAGATATGCTTGGCCGAAGCGGCGTTGTGTCGCGCGAAGATGCGCTCAGGGTATTGAGCGAGCAGTTCGTCATCAATGCTCCTGATCATGAAGAACAGCCGCTCAGTTCGGCGCTCGGAAGGATTCTTGCACAGGACATCGCCTCTCCCGTAAATTCCCCTGCCTTCGACAGGTCGACGATGGACGGCTATGCCGTTCGAAGCGGTGACACGTTTGGTGCCGCCGAGTCGCGTCCCGCGCTGTTGACCGTGGTGGGCGATATTCAGATGGGAACCCTGCCCGACCGCACCATCGGGAAGGGCGAAGTCATGAAAATCGCGACGGGTGGCGCATTGCCGAGCGGGGCGGACGCTGTTGTCATGTTCGAGCAGACCCAGATCATTGATGCGCGCAGTATCGAGCTCGTGAAGCCTGTGGCGCCGATGGAAAACGTCATCAGAACAGGCGAGGATGCGCAGCAGGGCGAAGTCATCATGAACAGGGGCCATCGAATACGTCCTCAGGACATGGCCGCCCTTGCCGCGATCGGCATTACGCGGGTTATCGTTCATCGAAAACCTCTGGTCGCCATCCTGTCCACCGGCAATGAACTCGTGCCCGCGGATACGACACCCGGCCCCGGTCAGATACGCGACAGCAATTCCTATAATCTCGAAGGCCTTGTGCTCGAATCCGGCGGTGTGCCGGTAAAAATGGGCATCATCGGTGATGATTACACGCGGCTGCGCGAAATACTTGAGGAAGCTATCCGGGGAAACGACATCGTCGTCATGAGCGGAGGAAGCTCGGTAGGCACCGCTGATCTGACCGCGAGGGTAATCAACGACATCGGAAAGCCCGGGGTCCTGGTGCACGGCGTATCCCTCAAGCCCGGCAAACCGCTCGTCGTCGGACTGATCACCACGTCCGGGAAAATGACACCGATCTTCGGCCTGCCCGGCCACCCTGCTGCAGTCAGCATCTGCTTCGAGATTTTCGTGAAACCCGTGATCACCCGTTTGAACGGTGAAATCTCTCCCGCGGCGCTGGAAGGCATAACGCCGTACCGCATCGTGAAAGCACGTCTTGCCCGCAGTATTTCTTCGAGTCCCGGACGGGAGGACCATGTGCGTGTCACACTTGAAAGGCGGGATGACGGACTCTGGGCGCGCCCTATCTTTGGCGCATCGGGTCTCATCAGCACGCTGGTCCGGGCCGTGGGAACGGTAGTCGTGCCGGTACATAAGATAGGAATTGAATCAGGCGAGGAGGTTGATGTGCGGTTGTTCTGACCGTTTGGCGCGATCGAACCTGGGTCAGACTCATTGTGTCCATGGACGGAGCAGGGCAACCGTCTACGACAGAGTAGCCCATACTGTGAGGAGGTGGACATGTATAAACAAAAAAAATATCTCGACAACCAGCCTCTGGCGGATGCACTCGCCGCATACCGCGAAGCCCTGACGGCCGCGGGCTTTGGTTCGCCGCTTCCCGGCGAACAGGTTCCCGTTGCCGATGCGCTCGGCAGGGTCACGTCCGAAGCGGTGATCGCGAAGATATCATCGCCTTTTTATCACTCGGCTGCCATGGACGGTTATGCAGTTCGCTACCTCGACACATTCGGTGCCGCGGAAACGAGACCGAAACACCTTTCCACACCAGCACAGGCGATCGCCATCGACACGGGCGACCCCATGCCGGACGGGTTCGACGCAGTGATCATGATCGAGGATGTTGAAAAAATATCTGAATCGGAGATTGAGATCCTGAAGCCGGCCGTGCCGTGGCAGCATGTGCGTCTCGTTGGGGAAGACATCGTTGCAACAGAGCTTATTATCCCCGAGAATCACCTCATCCGTCCCGTTGACATGGCCGCAATGATAGCGAGCGGCCATACCGCAGTCATGGTCCGGCGAAAGCCCGTGGTCACCGTCATCCCCACGGGTTCGGAGCTCGTGGAGCCGGGCAGCAAACTCAGGAAAGGCGATAT
This sequence comes from Nitrospirota bacterium, assembly GCA_035490495.1. Classification (GTDB taxonomy): domain Bacteria; phylum Nitrospirota; class UBA9217; order UBA9217; family UBA9217; genus JAJYKN01. The sequence continues at coordinate 27,354 of DATHDE010000172.1, read as the reverse complement.
CATCGATTTCAATTCAACCATGCTCGGCGCAATGGCGGTGGAATGCGGCGCGCACGCCGTTCGCGGGAACATTGTCAAAGACGACGCGGGCCAGCTCAGAAAAACGATCGGAGATGCGCTCGCGCATTCGGACCTCCTGATGGTGAACGCCGGTTCTTCCGCCGGCAGGGAGGATTTCACCTCTGATGTGATCGCAGAACTCGGAACCGTTGTCGTGCACGGCGTCAATATCAAGCCAGGCAAGCCGGTGATCCTCGCCGTCGTGCAGGGCAAGCCCGTCATCGGCATTCCGGGCTATCCCGTGTCCGCAGCGCTCACCTTCAACCTGTTCGCGCGGCCGCTCGTGTACAGACTGCTCGGGATCACCCCGCCCGACCTCGGCTCGCTCGATGCCAAACTCAGCAGGCAGGTGGCGTCTTCGCTCGGACAGGAGGAGTTCATCCGCGTGAAGCTCGGACGGGTGGACGACAACCTGATCGTCACCCCGGTGACGCGGGGCGCAGGCGCGCTCATGTCGCTCGTGCGCGCGGACGGCATCATCCGCGTGCCCGCGGCAAACGAAGGCATAGCTTCGGGCCTCGAGGTAACCGTTGAACTCCTGCGGTCCGCACATGATATTGAGAACACCATCGTCTGCATCGGGTCCCATGATAACGCACTCGACGTGCTCGGCAACCAGCTCAGGAAAAGATATCCGGAATTCACGCTTTCCTCCGCGCATGTCGGCAGCATGGGCGGACTTCTGGCAATCAAGCGGGGAGAGGCCCATCTCGCAGGAACGCACCTCTTGGACGAGGTAACAGGAGAGTACAACGTCAGCTATGTAAAGAAACTGCTGCCGGACAGGAACATTGCGCTTGTGAACCTTGTCTACCGCACACAGGGGTTCATCGTGCCGAAGGGCAATCCGAAGCGTATCAAGGGATTCGAGGACCTTGTGCGCGACGATGTGATGTTTGTAAACCGCCAGGCAGGGGCAGGGACACGGCTCCTTACCGATTTGTATCTCAAACGATTAGGGGTTGACCCGGCCAAGGTAAAAGGGTATGATCACGAGGAATTTACCCACATGGCCGTCGCCGCAGCAGTACTGTCGAATGCTGCAGACACCGGGCTTGGGGTCCTTTCAGCAGCCCAGGCGCTGGGGCTTGACTTCATTCCTGTTGCGCAGGAACGGTACGATCTCGCAATTCCGCAGAAATTTATGCAAACTCCCATGCTGCAGGCGCTTCTCGCGATCATCCGCGATGACCGGCAGTTTCGCGAGCAGATCATCGGCATGGGCGGGTATGACGTGAGCGACATGGGCCGCGTCATGGCAACGATCTAACAGTACAACGGAGGTCAGAAAGAATGCTCGCAATCAGCGCTGTACCAGGGCTCGGCTCGGGAGTGTTCGGTCTCTTTGTAGAGACCGGGTGGGTGGCGCGGGGAATCGTGCTCATCCTGCTCGGGTTCTCTATTGTATCCTGGGCCATGATCCTGCTCAAGTACCAGTATCTCCGGAGAGCGGAGAAAGAGTCGCACAGTTTCCTGCAGGATTTCCGGAGAACCAAGAACCTCGACGAACTCATGAAGACGGCGGAGAAGCGGAAGTTCAGCCCGCTCTCGACGCTTTTTATCGAAGGTTACCGCGAGGCGCAATCAATTATCAGGACCCTGCCTGATCAGAGAGTGACTGATGAAGAGCGGCCGGTTATATCTCAGGAAATCGAACGCTCGCTCAAGATCACGACGCAGGACGAGGTCGTCTACATGGAACGCTATCTCGCGTTTCTCGGCACCACGGGCACCGTCGGGCCGCTTCTCGGCCTGTTCGGGACGGTATGGGGTATCATGGATGCGTTCTACGGCATTGGACTCAAGGGAGCGGGCGACATTGGCGCGCTTGCACCGGGTCTCGCCGCCGCGCTCGTGAACACCATTTCCGGTCTGTTCGTCGCCATTCCCGCGGTCATTGCGTACAACTACTTCTCGGACAAGATCCGCGACATCGCGATCCGGTGCGATTCCTTCTCCATGGAATACCTCAGCTATCTCGAGCGCTACGTGCTCAGGAGGAAGGCATGAGCTTCGAGAGGAGGGAACGGCATATCATCCGCGAGCTGAACCTCGTTCCGCTCATCGACGTGCTGCTCACGATCCTGTTCTTCTACATGATCGTCTCTCCCATGATGAGCCGCGGCCTGGACGTAAACCTTCCCAAGTCGGAAGCAAACAGCATCAAGCCCGAAGATCGCATCGTATTGACCGTCACGCGCAACCGGGAGCTCTTTCTGGAAAAGGAGCGCGTTGATGTATCTCGGCTCAAAGGCATACTCAGTTCGATCCGTAAAACAAAACCGCTGGTGAATGTTTATCTGCGCGCCGACAAGGATGCACCGTACGGTGCAGTTGTACAGGTGATGGATGTGGTGAAACGGGCCGGCATCGACCGCCTCGGCATGGTGACCGAGGCCGCGTCTGCAGGAGATGAGACGGGTAAATGAGGCCGTCTCGAGGATACAAGATCGGCCAGTCGGGCACTGAACTGACGCAGGCCGTTTTTTTCTCTTTTTTCCTCCATGCTGCTGCGATAGTTGCCGTGCTCGTCGTGTATACCGCAATCGGCTCACGGGTTTATGTTCCGCCTTTTTATAATGTAAAGCTCGTAAGACTGCCCTCTGATCAAGCGCCCGAAGTCCCCCGCCAAGCGCCGCCGGCGCAGCAACCGGCGCCGGTACAACCCAAGGCCATACACGCTAAACCGCAGCCGAAACCAGTCCTCAAACAGGGCGCAATGCCGGAGTATGTTCAGAAGAAGACGAAGCCGGCTCAGCAGGCCGAAGAAAAATCCGAAGCGCCGCAGGCAAAACCTGAGGTTAAGCCTTCGGGCAAAGCCCTTTCTGTTGCCGTGACTTCTGCTCCGGGTGAGAGTTTCAACTTTCCCCTCACCAGCTTGCGTGACAAAATCGAGTTGAACTGGAACCCCCCGCCCGGCCTGAAAGGGGCCGTGTCGAAAGTACAGTTCACAGTTCAGCGCACCGGCAGGGTGGGCGAGGTGAAACTCATCGAATCGAGCGGTAATTTCTATTTCGACCAGGCGGCGATACGTGCGATCATGACGGCCAGTCCGCTCCCCATGCCCGAAGATTTTTACCGCGATTATGCCGTTTTTACCGTTGACCTTATGGAAAGGGACTGAAGGGACACATGGAAAGAATGAACTACATGCGAACCGTGAAGTATTCACGTGCCTTTGCAGCTGTTCTGGCGGTCGTCATTCTTGCGGCCGTTCCCGCTGCTGCCGAATTTTACCTCGGTGTTATCCGCGGTGAGGCAAAAAAGATTCCCATCGCGATTCTGGACATCCGCGACGATGCGGGCTCTCCATCGCTGCGGGCAACGGCGCTCGAGGTGCTCCACGCCGATCTGAAACGCTCCCAGATTTTTGATGTTATGGATGCGAAAAAACTCGATCTTACGCTTAAAGACAATGCCGAACCGACGGATGACGTCGTCAAGCGCGGCGGGACGTTCGGGCTGACGGGCGTGATCTGGGCGCAGATCATGAAAAAAGGCAGCGACATCGTTCTGAAGGGCAAGTTGTACGACGCCGTGTCGGCGATGAAGCTGTCGAACAAGGAATACTTCGGGAACGCCGATACCTTCCGCAGGATGGTTCACACGTTCGCCGACGAAATCGTGACGCGGTATACCGGCGAGAAAGGCATTGCCCGGACGCGCATCGCCTTCGTGTCCGATAAAACAAAAGCCAAAGAACTGTACGTCATGGACTACGACGGCCAGGGCGAACAGCGGATCACGGCCGACCGCTCTATCTGCCTGTCACCTGCCTGGAGTCCCGACGGCAAAACCCTTGCCTATGTGTCCTACCGTGATAAAAACCCGGACGTGTTCGGGCTTGACATGGACACCGGGAGAAGGTGGAAACTATCGGGACAGGAGGGATTGAACATCTCGCCGTCTTGGTCGCCGAATGGAAAGCGGATCGCCCTCGCCCTGTCCAAGGAAGGCGGATCAGAGATCTATACCATGAGCAAGGACGGGAACGACATGGAGCGGCTTACCTTCGGCAACTTTGACAATGTGTCGCCCTCCTGGGCCCCGAACGGCAGGGAGATCGTCTTCACTTCAGGGCGGGCCGGAACTCCCCAGTTGTATATTATGGGCTCTGACGGAACCGACGTACGAAGGATCACCTTCGAAGGCCCCTATAATGCATCGCCCAACTGGTCACCGCGGGGTGACCGCATTGTGTTCTGCTCGCAGGTGAACGGCGTCTTCAAGATTGCCACTATCAATCCCGATGGCTCGGACTTCCGGATCATCACGGGCGGACCGGGGAGCGATGAAAACCCTGCGTGGTCTCCTTCGGGCCGGCAAATCGTATTTGCGTCGACCCGCGAGGGGAAATCAAATATTTACATCATGAACGCCGATGGTTCGGACGTGGAGAGGATAACACCGAAGGACGCCAATTACACATCGCCTGCCTGGTCTCCCTGAACGTCCGGCGCCCAGGTTCTTCCCCGGCATGCTGCATGCCCTTCAGCGAGCCCTTGCTGATGATTCGAAGAAAGCGTGATATACTTTTAACAGAAACAAAAATCAGGTGGCCGGGGTCGATGAAGAGGAGAGATGCGCTTCATCGGCGGGGAGGCGAACATGCCGCATGCCGGGTTGATGAATGAGAAAATCATGGGGGCGAGTGAAGGTCCTCTTCTCCGGGCACGCCTGCACTGGCGCGGCGGCATGCGGCGGCTGAAAGAGGGGAAGTTATCCGCTGGCATTGTCACGCTGTACGACGCCCTGGAAGCGGCAATGCAGGCCTATGCCGCCAATCCTGCCGCGATCCCGCCGTTATCCCTGTTTCCGGGGGAAAACGTGAACAATGAGAAAACGCTGTTTCACGCTCTTGTCCGCTCCCACGTGCTCGACAGCACTTTCGATTTCGAAGCGTTCGACCATCTGACTGAAAAAGCTCTGCAGGAAGAGCTTCCGCCATTCGATTATCGGCCGCTTGTCAACACGCTGGAGCACACGATGATGCGCCTCGGCGTTATGCCGTTCAGCGAGGCATCCCTGCCTGCTGAGGACCCCGCCACGTTTTGACAATATAAAAAGCTTTCGGAAGCCGGATTATGAACAACCTTGCCAATGAACGCTCCGCCTATCTGCGTCACGCCGCGAATCAGAAAATCGACTGGTATCCCTGGTCGGAGGATGCCTTTGAGAAAGCCCGGCATGAGGATAAACCTGTCTTCCTCAGTTCGGGCGCGGTCTGGTGCCACTGGTGCCACGTTATGGCTGCCGAATCATTTGAAGACGAAGATACCGCGCAGTTACTCAACAAGATGTTCGTGAACATAAAGCTCGACCGCGATGAGCGTCCCGACATCGACCGCAGGTACCAGCAGGCCGTGGCTGCCATGAGCGGAAACGGCGGTTGGCCGCTCTCCGTATTTCTGACGCCTGAAAAAGAACCTTTCTACGGCGGCACGTACTTCCCGCCTGAAGACCGGATGGGAATGCCGGGCTTCAAGAAAGTAATCGTCGCCGTTCATGACGCTTTTCGTACAAAACGCGCAGACCTGGAGACATTTTCACGGAAGGTACTGGAAACACTGAAGCATGAGGATCTCCATCCTGGTGCAATCGCCGAGACGATGCTGCGTGATGCGGAAGAAGGGATGATCGACCTTGCGGACGAGGCAAACGGCGGGTTCGGCAGGGCACCCAAGTTTCCCATGCCCGGAGCGCTGGAGTTTTTAGTCCGCCGTGCTGCGCTCGACCCTGCATCCAAAGCTGCAATCGTGGCGCGCAGAATGCTGACCGCCATGGCTGACGGCGGGATGCATGATCATCTGGCCGGAGGTTTTCACCGTTATTCCACGGACGCCCATTGGGTCATCCCGCATTTCGAAAAAATGGTGGACGACAATGCAGGTCTGCTCGAAAATTATGCGGACGGCTTTGCCGTGTTCCATGACGACCATTTCCGGCAGGTGGCGCTCGGCATCATCCGTTTCACACGCGAGGTCCTGTCGGATTCCGAGGGCGGGTTTTATGCGAGCCAGGATGCCGATGTCACGCCTGATGACGAAGGCGGTTACTTTACCTGGACGGATGATGATTTTAGGTCATGTCTTGATTCCGTGGAATATGAAGTGCTGTCGGTGTATTTGCTTCACCAGCAGGGAAGCATGCATCACGATCCGGCAAAGAGAGTCCTGTTTGTTGAAAAAAGCATTGAGCAAACGGCACATGATCTGGGAAGGGGCGTTGCTGACGTCCAGCGGATCATCGCGCGGGGGAAGGAAAAACTGCTCTCCTGCAGAAAAAAACGCACTCCTCCCTATATTGACACGGCACGGTATCCATCCTTGAACGGCATGGTCATCAGCGCGTATTTCCATGCCTACAACGTTCTCGGCGGAGACGATATCAGGGCATTTGCCGTGAAGAGCCTCGACCGCACACTGCGCGAGCGGGTGCATGACGGGAACATCTCGCATGCAGAGGGTATCCCCGGCCTGCTCGACGATTATATTTTCTTTGTTGATGCGCTCATAAGCGGATACGAGGCAACGGCGGAACTGCGCTATCTCAACGAGTCGGAAAGAGTCATGAACGCGTGCATTGACAAATTCTACGATCAGAAGCACGGCGGGTTTTTCGATACCGAAGCCGAGGTACTGGGTGCCCGTTTCAAAAAGATCGAGGACGTCCCTCATCCCTCGGCAAATGCCGTGGCTGTCAAGGTGCTGCTCAAACTTGCATTCATCACCGGAAGGCAAGTATATCGTGATCGTGCTGAGCACTCCCTGAAACTTTTTGCTGACCTGGCGCGTGAAATCAACGTGCATGCCGGCTCTTATTTTTGTGCGCTCGATACTTGGTTTAACATGATCAAACTGACGGTGGAAGCTGATCCCGGAAGCGAACTCGCCCGCGCCGCCCGAAGAATGGCAGGCAAGGTGCATACAGTGATAGTGTACGGCGATGATCATGGCCAGATCATTCCATGCAGGCAAATGATCTGTATGGAACCGGTGAAGGACAGTGGCCTGCTGGAAAAATCAATCTTGAGGATAATGGGGTGACGCGCCATTCGAGCATGACTGACGTATCACGCACGTGCCGAAAAAGCCCTCTCATCTCGGTTGTTTTATTTGTCGGATCTTGATTCCCTGTTGTAATAAGCGCAGCATTCACGAAGGGGTCTTCCATGAATAAGGACGATTTCCTGAAAGCCTTCCCACACTTCCGGAGCGGCCTCAAGACGGTTGTACCGGAACTACTGGAAACAGGCGTGGAGCATACGATTCCCCATGACAGCCGCATCTACCATGAAGGAGACGCGTGCCAGGCCATAGCGTTCGTGCTTGACGGCGAGATCAGGGTGTTTAAAGTCGGCGAAACAGGGCGCGAAATCACCCTGTATGAGATCGGGCCGGGCGAAACCTGCATCCTGAATGCATCATGCATTCTGGCGCACACGTCCTATCCCGCCAATGCCGTTGCCGCCTCGGATGTGACGCTCCTGCTCGTGCCGGCGGACGTGTTCCGGAGACTCGTTGTGGAACGGCCGGAGATGCGCGATTTCGTGTTCTCGCTTCTGAGCCGGCGCCTTTCGACAGTGATGGAACTTGTCGAGGAAGTCGCTTTCGGCAGGATGGACCAGCGGCTCATGGATTATCTTGTGGAGAAGTCGGAGAACGATGTGCTGGAAGCGACACATCAGAAGATCGCGAACGATCTCGGCACCTCGCGGGAAGTCGTCAGCCGACTCCTTAAGGATTTCGAGCGCAAAGGCCAGGTAAAGCTTTCGCGAAATTCCATAGCCCTGCTCATGAGCTGACCGTTCCCCCCGGCATCATCCTTTGTGACAAAGTCACCGACATCCTCTTTTGTTTCTGGTAATCTCTTTATCAATAACAACGACTGAGATGCTTATCACCATACAATTCAAGGAGGATGGAGTCATGAAAAAGAATATCGGCGGTGTGGAGCGGGTTATCAGGATCATTGCTGGCCTCGGGATTTTATCACTGGCTTTCGTAGGACCTCGGTCTCCCTGGGCCTATCTGGGAATCATCCCGCTTGCGACAGGGCTGGTGGGCTGGTGCCCTCCGTATGCGCTGTTCGGTTTTTCGACCTGCAAAAACAGCAAGTAACAAGACCGTCTTAAAAAAATCAGAAACCAACCAGAAACCTTTGAAGGGAGCGCTCGAACAGAGCGCTCCTTTTTTTCTGCGGTTTTCCAGCCACTACCCATCAAATTTCGGCTTGACACTGCCGCGCAATCAGGTGTATTGTACTCGGACTTGAGCGCCAGATTTGAGTTCAAAAGCCCCCGGGAGGGGCTTTTTTTTACCTTTGCTGAAAAAATATGCAGGGTCGCCCGTCGACGAAAGGTTGATGAACTTCCTGCCGCGATTCATACCCCGATCCCGCAAGAAATCAGCGATCCAAGGACAGGAGTAAAAGCATGTGTCGTTTGAGCGCCATTACGTCGGCCGAGTACATCTCGCCTATGGAGAACATTCATTCGCTCGAAACCATGAAGGAAGGCCATGACGGTTCCGGTCTCGGGCTGATGCTGAAGGATATGGCTGGTCCTTTTGCCGATTTCAAGCAGTATCCCACCCTGTCAGCCATCTGCTCGAACAAGGGGCTTACGATGCTCGAGGAGTACATGAAAGCCCGTGGTTTTATCGAGAAATTCTCCTGGGAACCCCCGATCAAGAACGTTGCGGGCGTGGAGCGGCGCGATCACTACGTTGCCAAGGTTTACGATTACCCTGCGACCTATAAAGGCAAGCCGAAAAAGGAACAGGAAGACCTGCTCATGAAAACCCGCCTGGCTCTCCGCCTTATGGGCGAGCCGGACGGATCGCTCTTCGTGTTCTCATTTTTCCCCGATGTGCTCACGCTCAAGGAAGTGGGGGACCCGCTCCAGCTGGGCGAGTTTTTCGGCCTCGAAAAGTCGGGTCTCAAGTCCAGGATCGTGCTGGCCCAGGGCAGACAGAATACAAACTACGCCATCTATCTCTATGCGTGCCATCCCTTCTTTATCCAGGGATATGCCACGATGACGAACGGCGAGAACACGGCGTTCGTGCCCATCCGCGAGTTCCTCACCGGACGCGGGAACCCGGGGTACATGGGTTACAATTCCGACTCCGAGGTGTTCACCCATATCATGCACTACACCAACCGGACCCTCGGGTATCCGCTCCACTATTACAAGGACGTGATTACGCCCATGAAAGACGCGGAGATCGAAAAACGGTCCGATGCCGCCGCGCTCCGGCTCATGAAGAAATCGCTCCGGCCTCTCTGCATCGACGGCCCCAACTGCGTAATCGGGTTCACGCCCGACGGCACGGTCTTCATGGTGCAGGATTCGAAGAAGCTGCGTCCCGGTGTTGTCGGGGGCAAGGCGGGCAAGTACGCGCTCATGTCCGAAGTCTGCGGCGTTGACAGCGCAATCCCGGACAGGGACAGGACCAGGGACATCTTCCCCATGAAGTACGATATGGTGATCATCGCGCCCGGTGCGCGGGAGGTAAAGGTATGGAATCAGCTGCACGGCTAGATAAAAATCATAAGCTCTCGTTAAAAGAGCTCCCTTATATTATCCAATGGAGAGAAGACCGCTGCACCCGCTGCGGCCGGTGCACGGCAGTCTGTCCGGTGAAGGCCATCGAGGCCACGGTATATACGCAGCGCGTCGTCTCATCCACCGGGGCGAATCCTGAACCCAAGGTCTCGCGCAGACTCACGCAGGTCGTCCGGCAGGTCACCGACATGGAGCGCTACTGCATCGGCTGCGGCACCTGTACGCTCGTATGCCCCACGGATGCGATTTTCCCGGAGTACAACTTCCAGCACAAGTTCTACCATTTTAAGAACAAGGGCGGCATCCCGTACATGCGCGGAGGCCGACGGAACGATCCGGCCGTATCCACGCTGGACAAGCTCAAGTTTACGCGCATTTCGATGCTGACCGACCCCGCGCTCGACGCTGGCCGTCACGAGTTCCGTGTAAGGACGCTCCTCGGGAGGAATCTCCCTGCTGAACAGCTTCCGCTCAAGGTGGAAGGGGACAGGCTCGCGATAAGCGACCACACGTTTATCCCGCCCGTGCGCGAGATTTTCCCGATCAGGATCGGTTCCATGTCCATCGGCGCTTTGTCTCCGCACATGTGGGAAGGGCTTGCCATGGGTGTCACCTACCTGAATGAAGTGGAAGGCATCCCCGTGGTCATGTGCTCGGGTGAGGGCGGTATGCCGCCTTCGATTCTCAAATCGCGGTATATTAAGTACTTCATCCTCCAGATTGCTTCCGGCTACTTTGGGTGGGACGAGATTATCCACGCGCTTCCGGACATGATCGAGGATCCCTGCGCTATCGAGATCAAATACGGCCAGGGCGCGAAGCCCGGAGACGGGGGGCTCCTCCAGGCCTACAAGGTGCTGGGCCTGATCGCAAAGATACGCGGCGTGCCGCAGTTCGTGGACCTCGCATCGCCGCCCACGCATCAGACCAAGTACTCCATCGAGGAAGCGGTTGCGAAGATGATCCAGTCCATGTCCATGGCATGGGGCTTCCGCGTACCCGTGTATCCCAAGATTTCCGGAACCAAGACGGCGCGGGCTGTCCTGAACAACCTTGCGCGAAATCCCTATGCTGCAGCGCTCTGTATCGACGGCGAGGACGGAGGGACGGGCGCGGCGTACAACGTATCCATGGACAAGATGGGCCATCCTATTGCATCGAACATCCGCGACTGCTATTTGGACCTCGTGAAACAAGGCAAGCAGAACGAGCTGCCGCTCATTGCGGCCGGCGGCGTGGGGAAGGGCGGAAACCTGGCTGCGAACGCCGCAGCGCTCATCATGCTCGGCGCATCGGCGGTGGATATCGGCAAGTACATCATGCAGGCAGCGGCAGGCTGCTTCGGCGACGAGTACAACCGCTGCAACGTATGCAACCTCGGCAAATGCCCGCGCGGCATAACGACGCAGGATTCGAAGCTTTACCGCAGGCTTGATCCGGACAAGGTCGCCGAACGCGTGGTGGAAGTGTTCAAGGCAGCTGACGTGGAGCTCAGGAAGATCTTCGCGCCCCTCGGCCGCTCCACGGAACTCCCGATCGGTATGTCAGATGCGCTGGGAGTAAACGACAAGGAGATCGCGGATCGGTTGCAGATCAGTTACGTTTGTTAAAGTGCATAACTTTACCACAGAGGACGCAGAGTAAATCTTGAGAGAGGTTGCGATATGAATCTCGATGTCCCTTGTGACCTCTGTGGTTAAAAAGGGTTGATAGCTATGATAATCAAAGGTAACGTAGACGGGAAGCGGGTCTCATCCAAGAATCTCGAAGAGCAGATCCAGAAGGCCGTGAAAGACGGCAATCGGGAGATCACTGTTCAGGCTGACGGCCAGCACGGCCTCGGCGGCCGCATCTGGCCGAAGTACGGCAGTGTCAAGCTCACCATCGAAGGCACCTGCGGCCAGCGCGTTGGCAGCATGGGCATGGACGGCACGGAAATCGTGATCAAGGGCTCATCCTCCGACGATGCGGGCTGGCTCAACTGCGGTGCCACCATCACGGTGCTGGGCGACGTGGCCAACGGCGCGCACAACGCGGGCGCTCAGGGCAAACTCTACGTCCAGGGCGGCGGGGGGGCACGGTGCGACACCATGACCAAGAAGAATCCGCGCTTCCCTGACCTCGAATCATGGTATTTCCGGGGCGTGGGAGATTCCTTCGCCGAGTTCAAGGCAGGAGGCATCGCGGTCGTATGCGGCGTCGATCCCCGCGATCCCGAGAACATCCTCGGCTACCGCCCCTGTGTGGGTATGGTGGGCGGCACGATCTACTTCCGCGGACCGATCAAGGAATACAGCAAGGCAGATGTGAAGCTGGTCGAGCTGACCGAGCAGGACTGGGAATGGCTCAGGGAGAACATAAAACCGTATCTCGCGGCGATCGACCGCTTGTCCTCGTACGGCGAGCTTACGAAGGATGTGACTGCGTGGAAGAAACTGATCGCCTTCACGCCTGCAGAGAAAGCAAAAAGCAAGGGCAAGCTCAAGATGGGGCTCACGGAGTTCCGTACAACCGTATGGGAAAAAGAAGTGGGCAGGGGCGGCATGTTCGGCGCCTATCTCACGCATGACCGCTCCGTGCTTCCGTACATTACGACGGGTGAAGACCGGCGCTGGAAACCTCAGTGGAAAAATGACAAGTATCTTCCGCCCTGCGCCTACGCCTGCCCGTCCCGCATCCCGTCGCACAAGCGCGCGACCCTGATCCGGCAGGGAAGAACCGCCGAAGCTTTATCACTCGTGCTTCAGTACAGCCCGCTTCCCGCAACGGTCTGCGGCACGATCTGCCCCAATCTCTGCATGACAGACTGCACACGCGGCCGGGTGGATGAGCCGCTCAATATCAAAGAATACGGATCAGCGGCGTTGAACCTGAAAGCGCCGAAAAAGGCAAAGGCAACCGGATGCACTGTTGCAATCATCGGCGGTGGCCCGGGCGGACTTTCGGCAGCATGGCAGCTTGGGCTCAAAGGCCATGCCGTGGATCTCTACGAAGCCTCTCCCAAGATCGGCGGCAAGATCGAGATGTGCATTCCCCGCGAGCGTCTTCCCAAGAAAATCCTCGACAAGGAGCTTGCACGGTTTGCCGAGATCGGCGTGAATGTCCAGACCCGCGTCACCGTGGACAAGAAGAAGTTCGAGAACATCTACAAGGACCACGATCTTGTCGTGATCGCTGTGGGCGCGCAGGAGGGCCGGGTAATTCCGTTCGCGGGACACGAGCACGTTATTAAAGGTATCGATTATCTCAAGGAAATCAACTTCGGCAAGCCCCGCAGCGTAAAGGGGAAGAACATCGTGGTGATCGGAGCCGGCAACGTGGGCATGGACATCGCGTGTCAGGCGTGGGACCATGGCGCGGAATCGGTGACGGCGATCGACGTGCAGAAGCCGGCAGCGTTCGGAAAAGAGATGGAGCTTGCCGCATCCAAAGGCACGAAGATCCTTTATCCCAAGCTCACGGAAAAGTATGACGCCAAGGCAAAGAAACTCTATTTCAAAGACGGTTCTTCGCTTGATGCCGACGAAGTAATCATTTCCGTCGGCGACAAACCTGTGCTGGATTTCCTCCCGCAGTCCGTCAACACGGATCGGGGCTACATCACGGTGAACGATCTGGGACAGACGTCGGACGTGAAGGTCTTCGCCATTGGCGACGCGACCAAGCCCGGCCTCGTGACCCACGCCATCGGGCAGGGCAAGATTGCAGCAGACAAGATACACACGCTTCTCATGAACACGGACTATGTGCCTGAAGAGCGGCGTGTGATTCCGTATGAGCGGATCAAAACCGAGTACTACGAAGTCTGCCGGCTCGACGAGATCAAGTTCTCGCCCAAGAAGGAAGCCGACCGCTGCATGTCCTGCGGCTCCTGCAGGGACTGCGGCATGTGCGAGCAATCGTGCTACTACGGCGCGATCAGCCGCAAAGTACTCCCGAACAAGTCTTTCGAATATGTCGTTGATGAAAGCAAATGCATCGGCTGCGGGTTCTGCGCGGGAATATGCCCGTGCGGGGTGTGGGAGATGGTGGAGAATGTGTAAATAAAATCCCTTGCACCTTGAGGGAGGAGCGGGAAGGGTGAGGGGAGACCTCATTCTCTGTGATGAACAGCCCTTCATCTGGAATAAGATGAAGGGCTTTTTCATTCTATAAAATCCACCTTCCGTTGAGGATTCTCGTTCATATTCTGCGGCCGTGTGAAAGGTGGTGTCATATGATCTCAAAACTTCCCCTCCTTGACAACATCCTTGATGTTCACGGCGGCAGAGATTATTGGAACAGCCTCGAAGCAGTCGATGCGGTCATCTCAGCGTCAGGCTTTCTGTTTACGGCAAAACAGCGGCCGAAGCTCGACCACGTACGCATGCGGGCCTGGGCGCATGAGCCGCGGTTCGCCTTCTATGATTTTCCCAGGTCAGGACAGAGAGCTGAACTGATCGGAACGAATGAGGTCCGAATCAGCGATGAAAGGGGAACAGTGCTCAGTCGCAGAAAGAACCCGCGTGACGCATTCAGAACATTCCGTCATCTTTTTTCCTGGGACGACCTCGACTTCACATACTTCGCTGGCTACGCAACATGGAACTATATAGTCACACCATTCCTGCTGGACTACCCCGGCTTCATCATCAGGGAAACAGCTCCGGGGCCAGGCGCGTTGTCCTCGTTGCATCGCCTGGAAGCGACCTTTCCGGATACCATCCCCTCTCACAACAGGGACCAGGTCTTTTATTTCGACGAACAGTATCTGCTCAGAAGACTGGACTACACCGCCGAGGTAGTCGGAGGATGGGCGCATGCAGCGCATCTTTGTGATGCTTACCAGACCTTTGACGGCATCAAGGCGCCGACGAAGAGAATGGTGCTGCCGCTTTTCTTCGGCAAAGGCCCGATGCCCGGGCCCGCGCTGGTCGCCATCGATGTCCATGAGTTACGGCCGGTACCGCGACCGAAAGCTGCGTGACCACGGCCGAAGTGAACCGGTGATCATTTCCTGTTGCAAGTTGTGGCAATAAAGACAGGAAGGAAAACGTAGGGAGCGTGGTTAAATGGCAAGATTCATCCGCATGCTGAAGAAGAAAATATTCAGGATCCCCCAAAACAGCAATTTAAAGGAATTCGACGATGTCAGGCAGTTGTTCTTTGATAAAAACGGAATAGAAATCGGGGGACCGAGTAATTTTTTTAAAGCGGATGGTTACTTGCCCATATACAGCATTGCGAAGACCCTTGATGGCGTGAATTATTCGACATCAACGGTGTGGACCGGCGTCATCCGGCAGGACGAGGGGTTTGTCATCGATGGCAGAAGATTTGGCAGGCAGTTCATCGCCGATGCTGTTGATCTGTCTTCCATCAAAGACAAATATGATTTCTTGCTGTCCTGCAATAACATCGAACATATCGCCAACCCTATGAAAGCTGTCGAGCAGTGGTTGTCTGTACTCAAAGATGACGGCATCCTCCTCATTGTAGCGCCGAGGAAGGAATCCAACTTCGATCATTATCGCAGCATCGTCGCTTTCGATCATGTGTTGAACGACTACAACACCAACGTTTCAGAAGACGACAGCACGCATTTACGGGAAATACTGTTGCTGCACGATCTGAAAATGGATCCGCCTGCCGGGACGTTCGCACAGTTTGTCGACAGAAGTCTGAAAAATCACGAGAACAGATGTTTTCATCATCATGTATTTGACTTGGCGGTATTGCGAGCAATACTCACGTATTTTCACACAGCCATACTGAAGGAAATCCAATTGAATTCCGATTACCTTATCATAGGCCGGAAAAACTGATACCTGCCCAGTCACTTTGCTTAGTATGGAGCATCGTGAAACGATATGTGAGGAACTCCTTTTCGTGAGGCTCGACTCAGCCGACGTTCTGGGACAGCTCTTGCCCATTCGGGAAGGGAGCCTCCAAGCGGGCTAACCTATTTCATCATGCCACTATGGGTCATTCTTTCGCTGACCAGCGCCTTTTGTCTCGCCACGAGCGACGCTCTGACGAAGCGGGTCATAACGTCTGAAAATGAATATGCCATTGCCTGGTACCGGGTTGTTTTTGCGTTGCCGGTCCTTTTCCTGGCCGTGGCGCTTTCCGGTCCCCTGCCGAAGATCGACAGACCTTTTCTGGCTGCTTTTTTTACAGCCCTCCCGCTCGAAATCCTTGCGATTCTGCTTTACTACAGAGCAATCCGCGTTTCTCCCCTGAGCCTGACGCTGCCCTTTCTGTCGGCGACACCGATTTTCCTGATTGCTATTTCTTTTTTTCTTACAGGGCAGGGGGTTTCGATTCTCGGCGGGGCAGGAATCGCCCTCATCGGGCTGGGCGGCTACACGCTCAACTTGTCTGCACTGCGTTCCGGGATCCTGGAACCGATACGGGCAATCGGACGGGAGCGGGGGTCACTCTACATGCTGATTATTGCGGGTATCTATGCAGTGACGTCGGTGCTCGGCAAGATCGGCGTTGCACATTCTTCAGCGCCGTTTTTCGGGGCGACCTATTTTCTGGCACTTGGTTTATGTCTGCTGCCGATAATGGTGCGAAGAAGCGGGAAGGGGCAACTGCTGGGCATGCTGAGAAAATCCTTCCGGGTCGCGATTATCCCGTCGTTTTTTGATGCTGCAGCAACCATATCCCACTTTTATGCAATCAGCATGGCTAATGTTGCTTATATGATAGCAGTAAAGCGAACGAGCCTGCTTCTCGGCGTTTTCTATGGTTTTGTACTGTTCGGAGAGCGGCATGTGCGAGAGCGCCTTTTCGGGGCTCTCCTGATGTTCTCAGGGTTTGCACTGGTTGCGCTCTTTTCTTAGTGGCGAGCGGGCAACGACGCATGTGGGAAATGCTCAAAAAATGAATGCTCTCAAGACTCTGTGCCACAGCTGCTTTTATTGCTCGCAGAGAGTATTCCCTCCCGTGGCTTTTAGTACCGTGCTGACGAGCATAACCCGAGAGGGATAATACGTCGTTCCGGTAAGTCAACGGGATCCGTTTCCTGTATTGTCAGGTGCTAAGCCCTGTTCCGTCCGCGTTGATCCGTTACAAGGTTCAGTGCGGTTTTATCTGAAGCCAGGTGTCCGGGCTGGCGGTCGTCATCGCGGACCATCTTCCTGTTCGAGTCCACGCTGTCAGTACTGCGGCCTCCACCGTAGACAAGACTGGAAACGAGGAATACGATCATTCCCGCCACCATAAGTACTATCCGCTTCATTGGAATCGCCTCAATTCCGGTTCACTCTGTTCCCGTGCAGCTGCTGTACTTTTTTCTACTCTATTTCGAGTATATCGCCCGGAAGAATCTTGTCAAGACAGGCCCTGCACGCTAACGGACAATCACGTAACGTTCTGCGATGCGGCTGCTCCCGTCCTGCTGAAGACGCAGCTGCAGTTGACGGCGCACAATCTTTTCGCTAAACTTGAACGCATGCGCGAGAGCGACGTGAAAAGTTATATAGCCGGCATGAATGATCTTTCCACGATCCCTATTCTTTTGGCAAAGATTATCAGGACCTGCAACGATCCGAATTCCGGGCCGCAGGACATCTTCAACCTGATCACCTATGACCCGGCGCTTGCCGAGCGCATCATGCGGATCGCCAATTCCGTATTTTTCGGACATTCAGGCGAGATCAAGAATCTGTATCAGGCGATCATGTTCCTGGGTATCGAGCGGATCAAGTCCCTGGCCCTCGGCATGACGGTGCTGAATGCATTGCCGACAAAAGGGACGACGACGGCAACAAACCTCTGGGTGCACAGTTACGAGGTGGCCTATGTTGCGTCGTCGCTTGCGAAATATATTCCCCGGCTCTTGACCGGGGACTGTTTCCTGTGCGGGCTTTTGCACGATGTGGGAAGAATTGTTTTTTTCGGAATGAATCCCGAAAAGTTCCGGCAGCTTTCGGCCTCCGACGGGATTCTGGAGCAGGAGCGCGCAGCATTCGGATGCGAGCACATGGTATCGGGCATGATGCTTTTGGACAAGATCGGCATGCCACATGAGTTGATTGCCCCCATCCGTTATCATCACACACCGCTGGCTTCTCCCGAATCTCCGAATCTTGTGGCGGCCGTGGCACTGGCAGAGGCGCTCCTTGGGCTCAGAAAATCCCGGCCTGAGGAGGACGGTGGCTGGTCAAACGAACACGACGCACTTGTGAAACGGCTAAATCTTTCAGAGTACATTCTCGAAGCGGCATACGATGAATTGATCGATTCGCGTTCCGAAATTGAAGGGATATTCACCTCCGCCTGAACGCTGACGGGACTCCGCGCAGCCAGGCGTAGTCTGCCTGACCCCTTGTGGAGGGCCTGTTTTGCCCGTCCTGTCTTGACAATACAACAGCAGCAGGATATTATGCCGCATTCAACCGTACGTGAAAGGCCCCCGTGAAAGAACCTCTGAAAATCATATACGATTTCAAATTCCCCAATGCCGTCGGAAAAAGCTTCGAGATGCTCCTGGACAGGGACTCCCTGTCGCTCGTCGGGGAGCAGGATAAGGAACGACCCGATTGGGCCCGACTCGATTTTCATCAGTGCAGCAACTGCCCGCTCAACATTACACTGCTGCCGTTCTGTCCCATTGCGCAAAACATGACGATGCTCACGCGCGAATTTCACGACACTATAGCAGCCGACCGCGTGACCGTGACCGTAACCGTCAAAGAGCGCCTGTACACGAAAAATACATCCATGCAGGAAGGTCTCAGCCCGCTGCTCGGGATTATCATGACTGCAAGCGGATGCCCGGTGATGGAGCCGCTCAAGCCCATGGTGCGCTACCATCTGCCATTTGCGAGCCTCGATGAAACCGTGTTTCGCATGACCGCGATGTATTTCATGGCACAGTTCCTCAGGGCACAGGCAGGCAAACAGCCCGAATGGAGCCTCGAGGGTCTTGCGAAAATCTACAACGAGGTGAAGAAACTGAACAAGGACTTCGGACAGAGGATGATCGCCGCATCGCACAGCGACGCGAACATACGCGCGCTGGTAAAATTGAACGTGTTTGCCGTCATGGTGCCGCTCGAGGCAGAAAAGGTCCTCAAGGACATTACCCCGAATTATTCCGCCTATCTTAAATAATGCAGACAACCGCAATGAATTTTCGTGACGCCTGTTTCAGGCCACCGACCTGCAGGCGACCGCAAATCATATCATGGATGATCACCCCATATTGAAACAAGAGCTGAACGCGAATATCTTGAGGGAACAAATGCGCCTGTCGGTGCAGCAGCTGCCGATGATGCAGATCACTACGTTCATCGCTGCCCTCATTCTCTGCTGGTCGGTGAGGACGATCATTCCTTTTTCAAACATCATTACGTGGCTCATTCTGGTGCTGTCGGTTGTCGCAGGTCGGGTTGTCCTCTTTGTGGAGTTCCGCAAAGTGCGTCAGGAAGCGTTTGACGGAGAACTCTGGAAAAATGCTTATCTTCTCCTGGCGTTATTTTCAGGGGTGATCTGGGGAACGTCGGCTTTTCTCATATTCCCCCGGCATGATTACGGACGCATGCTCTTTTTCGCACTGGTGATCGCAAACATGGCGTCGACTACCTCTATATCACACGTCGCGTTCAAGTGGGGCGCGGCTGCTTGGTCCGTCCCGGCTATGATTCTTTACGCAATCAGATATTTCCTCGAAGGTGGCGAGACGGCCACCACGATCGGTTTTCTTGTTGTGCTGTACCTCGTGATCATCCTGTATTACTCGAACAAGCACCACAGGTCTCTTACGTCATCCATAGCGCTGAAATTTGAAAATCTGGATTTGCTGGAAGAGGTGCGAAGAACAAACGAAGTCCTGCGCCAGGCATCAACGATTGATTCGCTTACGAAGCTGGCAAATCGCTATACCTTCGATGAAATCATAGCGCGTGAATGGCGACGTGCGATACGCGATCAGAAACCCCTGTCGCTCATTATGCTCGATATAGATCATTTCAAGGCGTATAATGACACCTATGGCCATCAGGCCGGGGACGATTGCCTCAGGAAGGTCGCTTCGTCCATCGCAGAAGCGGTAAAACGTCCTGCTGACCTGGCCGCGCGATATGGCGGCGAGGAATTTGTCATCGTGCTGCCTGACACCGATATTCAGGGAGCTGAGGACATGGCTGAAAAACTGAGACGAGATGTTGAACTGCTGAGTATTCCTCATGAGCAATCATCGAATGAGGGAATTGTTACGATCAGCGTCGGCGTGGCAACGGCGCTGCCCGTCCGTGATGCAGCATCATCGGACCTTCTCAGGCGGGTGGATCTGGCCCTCTATGATGCGAAGCACAAAGGCCGCAACAGGGTCTCGGTCGGATAACCGCGGCAAATAAGTTGACATAACCCGGGGGTTTCGATACTATTAGGATGCGGAGTATGAAGGGAGAGTCACCCGTAATTTCGGGGTAGTCGGAGGACCGGACATGGATGCTCTCAAGTCGCTGGATATGATCGAACAGATGGAAACAGACATTTGCGACATGTATGCATATCTGCAAGGTCTGTTTAGCGGGGGTGACAGCAAGGATCTGGAGATCTTTTTCTACCGCTTGTATTTGGAAGAATCCAAGCATGTCGCGATGGTCAGCAATATCAGGCGCAAAGTGCAGGCCCGGCCGGATCACTATGCACACTGTGATATCAGCGCTGCCGATTTCAAACCCGTCCTCGATCAGGTTGCTGTTGTCCGGGGGATGCCGCGTGACCGGGTCAGCGAAATCATGGTGCAATGCTACGTGATAGAATTGACCCTTGCCGAACAGTATGCCGTGACATCGTTGAAAACGAAGAACGGCGAAATCCGCGAACTGTTTGAAGTGCTCGGCCAGGGTTTTCGGAGTCATCTCGCGGCCCTTGCCGTACGTGCGCAGGATATGGGCGCAGACATGACAAAATTGGACATGATCAGGCGCTGCCCACGTGTTTCTTTTTCAGGCAAGGTCCAGATCAACGAACGAATACGTGCCAAGTGCGTGGATATCAGCGAACATGGCATCTTCCTGCTGACGCCGTCGCTGTTTTCAACCGGAGCGCAGCTTACCGTTTCGTTTCCTCTGCTCGGCGGCGTGATTAACACCAGCGCACGTGTATGCTACTCTGTGCAGAATGCGGGCATGGGGCTGTCATTCGAAAAACTCAACGAAAACGACCGGGCAATGATTCGTGAATATGTGGAATGCACGCTTCAGAACATCAACATGGACGTACCCGGCAGCGCCATTCCCATTGACGACAAACGATCAGGAACCGCATGAACCAGTGATGCATCGGTGAGCGATTGACATCTTATAAAAATAAGGACGCGTATGAAACATTTTAAGGTGAAAGCGATACTTTTTGTACTTCTTTTGTTGATTATTGCTTTATTGTACAGTTATTTCATAGCTGACTCCGTGGTCACAAAAATTACCGATGCACAAATGACAAAAGTTGACGGCAGATTCATGCTTGCGACTGAATACAGACCGTTCGTGAATTTCGACGCTAAATATCGATTCAAGTTCGATTCGGGTACCATTCAGAACGATGCAATACGGCTGAAAGGGAAGAACGTAAAAATACATAAATACGGATGGAGAATACCCATATTCTCAATGTATGAGAATGTTGTGAAAATAGAGGAGATTAAGTAAAAGCCCGCACTGCGGGATCACGAGAAGATACAAATGAGAATCATTACGTGGATGCACGGCTGATGATCACACTGCGTGGGCAGTCGTCAAAGGAGAAAGAACGAGCTCACAACCACGAACCTGATTCCCGGAGTTCTCAACGCGTGTACAGCCGTCAGTGCGGTGGATTCAGATACCCTGGAGGCAACACCATCGCTGCACATACGGGCTGGATATAAGCCGCAAGCGGGCATAGTGCAACAGCAGTCCGGTCCAAACGGTTTATTTCTTCACCCTGCGAAGCAGATTAAAAAGCCCGAGTGCAGTGCAGATGCTTCCGCAAATCAGAATCACCGCTGTTTTATCCGTCAGTGAACCGGTGAATGTCCGGTAAAAACGGGAAGAGAAGGAACCGCTGAGGTTGTATCCCCACATCAGTAAACCGATGCCAGCCACAAGAAGCACTAGACCCGCCTGTCTGCTCATGCCACCTCCTTTAAAACGGTCTCATATTCAATTATGCGATGCATCACGGCCCCGGTCGTTCGCCCCGGAACTATCAATGGCGTTTTCAACGCCAGGCTCATAGTCGACGTAGACTGTTACCACCCCGTTTTTCAAAACATAGGAGAACGTGAGAATATCCGGTGCACCGAATTCCAGCGCGAAATACAGCGGCCGTAGTTCGTAACCCAGGGTTCCACCGCTGTCGTCGGCAATCCTGCGGAAGCCGGTACCCGTCACGCGGCGGCTCGAACAGTGAAGAAACGTCTGTGCATCCTGCAGCGCTTTCGCCGCAGAAATATATTTTATCGCTTTGTAAGATGTGCCAAGATCGAAGATATCGAAGGGATATTTCGCATCGCCATTTATCAGAAATGCGGCATTCTTAACGTCAGCGGAATACCGGCATCCATAGAGGTATAAGGTGTAAGTACCATGTATATCCTCAGGCGCCGCTGGGAACGTCTCGAGCCGTTTCCCGAGCACGCACCCGAACACTGACATCATAACAACCGCTCCCAAGGCAGCGGCCAAGGTTCGATGTAGATATGTCATAGGACAGCCTCCTTGTGCGCAGCACGCCCTCCCTCAATCACTGATGCACCTATGATAATTATATTCCATCTGCAGCCCGATCGACAACAGGCCGGTAACATGGCCGCACATGAGGCACTCAGTGGAAAGTGCCTGGCTCAAACAGGTGACCTCACTGAAGCCGGTTTCTTCGCATGTTCATCCCGTGTGTGCGGTCTTTTATTATTATGCCGCTGCTTCCTGAACTGCGAATAGAGATGGAAAGCACAGTCAGGGCCAACCAGGCTCATGGCGGATTCCAGAGAAAGATGCTTTTTGCCCCTCAGGATCAAGTTCCTATAGAAATAACGCAGTCGTATTTCGTTCGATAATCTGCCCCTCATGGTAATTTCCCCAAGACCTTCTGAATTGTAGCTTTTTTGTAACCTCCCGGCAAGTACTTGTTTCCAGATACAGCTGGGTTATACAGGAGTGGTACAATAAAAACAGGTGCGGAAACACAGTTAGTGCGCCCAAATGATGTATTGGCATTCAGAAAGGAGAAACGAAAGATGGTAAAGAACAAGCTGACCATAGCATCAACATTCCTGCTCCTGTCGGCGTTTGTACTCACTGCCTGCTATCGGACGCCGGAGCAGCGGGCTGAGCACATAGTGAATCATATGTCGAAAGACCTCGACCTGAATGCGGCCCAGCATGCAACCTTGGAAAAGATCAAGGACGAATTCCTCGCCCGACGGCCGCAGATTGTGAAACAACGCGAAGAAGCGATTCGGGAGGCAAACGCGCTCATGCGGAGCAAGGAGATTGATACCGTCCGTCTGAACGCGCTTGTCGAGAAGAGCAAAATTCAGGCGGACGATATGATAGCATTCATCGCGGATAAGTTCGTGGAAATACACGCCATGCTCACGCCTGAGCAGAGAGAAAAACTGGTAGCGCATATTGAAAAATACACACATCGTGGAGGAGAGAAGGAGAGACAGACCAAGGATGCGTCTCCCGGCGGATCTTCGTAAGCAGCTATCGCATTTAGCCGGCTGGAGAAATAGATGCACGCTGACCAAAGGGATGTGTGTGAGGGAGGTTGCGTGATATAATTGATCCTGATATCCGAGGAGGTCGGTATGCCAAGAGTGGCTGTCATCCTTGCAGACGGTTTTGAGGAAGTGGAGGCGATGGCGGTAATTGATGTACTCAGACGGGCGGAGATAGATACGGTTGTGGCGGGTTTGCATGACGGCGCAGTTACGAGTGCTAGAAAAGTGAGAGTGCTCGTTGACGCGGAGATTGACACCATACAAGCTGATGTTTTCGACATGATCGTTCTGCCCGGAGGGCAGCCAGGTTCTGATAACTTGAAGAAGGACGAGAGGGTGAAAGACCTGCTTCAGCACTTCGCAGGGAAAGGGAAATTGATGGCAGCAATTTGTGCAGCACCGATTGTTCTCGAGAACGCCGGCCTTCTCAAGGGAAAGAACGCAACCTCCTTCCCCTCCTATCGAGAAAAACTGAGTTCTGCAATTTACCAGGAAAAAGCCGTGGTTGTTGACGGAAACATTGTAACGAGCAGGGGGCCGGGAACGGCATTGACGTTCGGCCTTGCTATTGTAGAACGTCTCTTAGGCGCAGAAAAAGCAAAACGTATCAGTGAAGCTATGCTTGTAACTCCCGCGTGAAGTCTTCCTCTCCGGAGCTCTGAAACTGGAGACCCGCAAGATATGAGGTGTCCCCGACCGGTTTGCTCCAGCAGACTAGAGCAGATTGCGAGAGTGGAGAATCGAACGAGCGGATGGTCAGCGTTTGGTGCACTCGAAGGGGTGAGGTTGTTTGCAGGCACAGACCGGAAGGGCTGCTGTTGAGAACCATACCTTTGCGGAGACCCACCGTCTGAAACGTATGAAATGCTACGGCTTTGTTACAGGCGAAGCGTTGCTCCCTGCGGATGTTGCCTAGCGGATGAGATAGGTTGATCCGGGTTTCGCATTCATCAAACCATTTCGCAAGCTCGGTGAAGTTCAGCGGCTTTTCAAACAGGGCGCAACCGAGGGAAAGAATATCCGTTTTATTAACCGTATCGAAATAGCCTACCAGCAAAGCTCTATTTTTCGAATCGAGTTTACATTTACGCCGCATTTGGTCCCTGATCAGATCGACTCCGTTCATTCCTTCGAGGTTGTAGTCGACAAGCTCAATATCTGCACAGGGATATATCATGTCACAGGAATCGCCATCCGCTTTGACAGGACAAGTCATCGGGATATCGTAAGCCAGGATACTGTATCCGCGCAGGCCTAAAAACATCTTCAACAGGCCCATAATTACGATATCATCCTCAAAAACGACCGCTCTTCTTTTTCTCACGAATGTTCCCCCTGTTGCATTACACTATTCACAAGGATAGCAAGCAGGAAGAGTTTCTTCCCCAGGCAGTATCATACTGGATGGCGATATTGATGATCCGTCTTCCAAAGTATAGGGGATGAATTCATGTTCTGTCAAGTAGATGCTGTCCGGGGAGTGAACTTTTATCTTATGTCATTTCAGGCCGTTTAAAGAGAAATGGTAACGCGCGCAAGACCGGCAAATAGCGTGCCAGCTCATGCACAGCAGATGATATGAAGTAATAAAAAAAGCAGCATGTAAACTTTTGCTGTGCTATATTTTCGTTTGATGTATACCACACAGGGCTAAGTATATATTGATTCTTTTTTTCATTGACCGTATTTATCTTTTTTATGATTTGGCAAGTGAACAATGTATAACAATTATCAGCAAAATAGTGAACAGTATCGCATCAGAGCAGACATTTATTATTACCAGTGGCAACAAAATAAAAATGTATTTGACAAATTAAATTGTTTAACATATAATCGTTATTAATTTGGAGCGTTGGAGCGGTATGAAGGCAGGGAGTTTGGCTATTGACATGAGCATATAAATATATTGTGGTGAGGTTCTGGCATGGAAACAAGGGCGTCGTTCTTGTGGAAAAGTAGTATTTGAATAAGAAATAAACGCAAGGATAAAACGGCCTTGGGAGCATCCTTTATTTCTGATGGAGAGGGAAGAAAGGAACATCCATGAAATTTTCATTGTCCGAGTTTATCACGGAACTGAATCTTGGTAAAAAAAGCGGTCTCCTCTCCGTATCCGTTAAAAGTGCTAACACACTGCTGAAAATATATTTCCGCGATGGCGATATCTACCACGTAACTTTCGGAAACCACCGGGGATCGAAAAGTATCGAGCAGGTCACAAAGTTTGAGCTTGCCGAGTACATTTTCATACCCGACATAAGCATGAATATGTCAGACACGGACCTGCCTCCTGTGACAGCCATCGCGGAACTATTCCGGAATGGGACAGCCGCAGGGGGCGTGTCCTCCGCTTCTGGTACTGCTGAGCGACCTGCTGCAGCAGGAGGCAGTGCTTTCAGCAGTGCTGCGACGGTGCAGGAACGATTGAAAACCGCACTTGTGAGACAGATCGGGCCTGCCGGTACCAAGGTCATGGCGAAAATTGTCAGTACGCAGTGGCATGCCCCGGCAACGCCGGGCAGGGAGGATTATCTCAGATTGGTGGACCTGATGAAAGCCGAAATTGAAAACGCGGACGACCAGAACGAGTTCGTAAAAGAAGCGAAAACATTTTTGCCCTAGCATGTATCACGGCTATGGGGAAAGGAGATAAACAAAAATGAAATTGAATTTAAAGACGAGGACAATTATTCCTGTCCAACTCATCCTGATCGTCGTCATGACGGGAATGGCTTTTTTCAATTATTCTTCACAAGTGGCAGTGCTGAACAATGACATGGATGATACGCTGAACAGCGCCCTCAGCACGGGATATGTGATGATCGATAACAACCTGAATCTCTATCAGCAAATGGCCACCCTCGTTTCGCAGATCCCGACCCTGGAGGGCATGTTCGCCAAGGGAGACCGGACCAGGCTCCATGCTGAAATGGCTCCGGCGTTTGCTTCCCTCCAGAAACGTTTCAACCTATTTCAATTTCAATTTCATCAACCGCCTGCTACGTCATTTCTCAGGATGAACACGCCGGAGAAGTACGGAGACGATCTTTCCTCGTTTCGTCATACGGTAGTCTCTGTTAATTCTCAGAGAAAAGGCGTTAAAGGCCTTGAGATCGGGAGAACCGGCATCGGGTTGCGTGGAGTCGAACCCATCTCATTCAAAGGCCAGCATTACGGATCCGTTGAATTCGGAGGCGATGTGCTGCCGGTTCTCGAGAACATTAAAAAGACGTTCGGCGCGGAAGTCGGAATAACCCTTACCCAGCAGGCCGCATCAATCGTGTTCCCGGATTGGCAGAAACAGGCCGCCCTGATTGGCGACAACATCCCGTATTTTTCCACCAACAACGACCTGACGCAGAATGTATTGAGTCCGGATCTGTTCCGCAGGGGAGCTATTTCCATGAAAGGCTCAGTGCTGGTCGAGAATACGCGGGCACGCGGCAGAGACTATGCGGTCGCCATTTCGCCGCTCCTCGATTACTCTGGGCAAAAGATCGGCTTTCTGTATTTGGTCAAGGACAGAACAGATATGCTGAACAAAATCCGGAAAACGTTATATATCAATTTTGCAGTGTATGTGACGATCCTTGTCATAGTGTCCTGGGCTATCGCAGCTACAATCACGCGGAACGTCGTCAGACCGGTTGTCGATCTGACACAGACTGCCGATGATATTTCCATGGGCAAACTTGGCGACCGTATCGATGTGGAAGGCGCAAAGGACGAGATCGCAACCCTTGCAAAATCAATCGACCGCATGAGAGTCAGCATGAAGAAATTGATGGAGTAGCATCTCTCTCCCGTTTAATTCTCTGGAAATAGTTGCCCCGCTGGAACCAGCGGGGTATTTTTTTGGCAGCGGCGCCTCCCCGGGAAATTTTCTTTCCTGACGAGGTGAAATGTTCTATACTCGAAACATGATGAGTCGTTTATCATGCTCTGCAAGGCCTGCTGCGGGGGGAAATGCCGCGGTAGCCTGCGTTCTTCTCGTGCTTGCAATGGCCGGATGTGCGCATTT